>JBGQJV010000196.1:0-8490 GCA_041499215.1 Gemmatimonadota bacterium
CCCCTCCGTTCCCCCAAGGCCGAGCAGATCCGGGTGAAGTACTCCAGGTCGCTGGCCGAGTCGACCAGCCGGTTCTTGTGGGTGATCCGCTGTGACGCCTTGACCGCGAACCGGAAACTCGGCGGAACCTGCTCCGCCCAATCCAGCATCACCTGCTCCTTGGGCATCCGATAGAAGGTGTTGTTCACTTCAACCGTCGGGAACCGGGAAGCGTAGTGCGCCAGCATCCCGTCATCCGGCAGCCCCTTCGGGTAGAAGGGGCCCTTCCATTCCTTGAACGACCAGCCGCTGGTGCCGGCGAGAATACGCATGTCCCTCCCAACGCGGTGAACCGGCCGTCCACCAGAGCCGGGGACCATAGGTGTACCCGAGTCGGGGACTCCCGTCAAGCCGGCGGGACGGCCGCCGCTGGCGATGAGTCGTTCCGGCTCACGCCCGCGGGCCGCCGGGCGCTCGCCGGAGAGGTCGCCCGGCTGGGAGAACAGGTTCGGGTCGCCCGGCAGCGGTTGGCGCCTGGAGGAGAGCTGACATGAGCCGACCGGCATCGGACGCGCCGCGCCTATCGCATCCTTCTCGCACTGGTTCCGAAAGCCCCGCGCGAGCGTCACGGGGCGGCAATGGAACAGCTGTTCCTGGCCGAGCTCGAGACGGCACGGAGCAGGGGCGGGGCAACCTACCTGTCAGTGGCGTTGATGCTGGGGGTGACCGGAGTGGTGGCTGCCCTGATTCCAGCGCGTCGCGCGGCGGGGGTGAACCCGACGACGGTCCTTTCCGAGTCGACCTGAACCGGTCAGCGCTCCTTCAGTCGCTTGTACTGGTTGAGATGCCGGATCGCCGCCTGTTTCTTCCCCGTCTTCTCGTACAGGCGTGACAGGTTGTAGTGGGCATCGGCGAACTCCGGATCGGCGGCGATGGCCCGCTGGTAGGCCGCGATCGCGTCAACCCGCCGGCCGAGGTCCTCCAGTGCCAGCCCGAGATTGAATGCCGCGGTGGCGTGACGGCCGTCGGCCTCGAGCGCGGCACGGTACTGCTCCACGGCGGCCTGTGCCGCTCCCGCTTCCTGCAGCAGCCGGCCGAGGTTCACATGGGCATCGGCGTGGGCCGGGTTGAGCTCCAGCGCCCGGCGGTAGGCATCCCGGGCCTCGTTGGGCGCGGTAGCCTCCAACTCACAACCCAGGTCGTACCACTCGTCGGCCGAGCGGGTCTGGTCGGCCTTGCGGGCCGCCTCGGCGCCCCGTCGCGCGAACGGCCCCGCGCTCCTGGCCAGGTCGGCCACGGCAAAGTTGAACACCATCTGCCCCGATTCGGGGTTCCAGGCGGCTCCACCGTCCCGTACCACGATCGCATCCCCCGCGGCGGCGACCCGTACCTCGCTGAGGGACCGGCCGCGGGGCAGGTCGTTGCGCAGCTTCCGGAGCACGGCCCGGATGCGTCGCGCCGGCACCCGGGCGGTGGTGAGACCCTTCGCGGTCCGGAGGAGGATCATGTCCTGGAAGGAAAAGCGGTAGCGGTTTCCGGGGCCGCGGTCAGGAGCGAGGTATCCGGCCCTCCCGTGCGCCTGCACCTCCCGGACCGACATGCCGAGAATGTCGGCGACGTCGCGAGAAGTGTAGGTCTTCATACCGGTTCCGCGTTCCGCGTTCCCCGTTCCGAGTTGGCATTGCGTGACGGCCAGGTCCAGGCGACCAGCCTCATGGTGCGAACGCGGAACTCGGAACGCGGAACGCGGAACAAGTTCAGGCTCTCGCCCGCTTCTTCGCGGGCTTCTCGGCCTGCTCCTCGTCGGCCGGGGCGCGTTTGGCCGGCTTCCGCTCCCCGGCGTCGGCCTTGCCGGGCTTGGTCAGGCTGGCCTTCAGCGCCTCCATCAGGTCAATGATCTTGCCGCCAGTTTCTTCCGTCGGCTCGGCGGTGATCTCCTGGCCTTCCACCTTCTGCTGGATCGCGGCCATCACCCGGCCGCGGACCTGATCGCTGTAGCGCTCGGGATGGAACTCGTCGGTGGCGGTTTGATCGATTAGCTGCTTGGCCAGGGTCAGCTCCGCCGGCTTCACTTCGCCTTCGCCGAGCGGAACTTCCGACGCCGGACGCAGCTCGTCGGCGTAGTGGAGCTGCTCCAGCACCAGCACCCCGTCCTTGGGGCGCACCAGCACCAGGTGTTGCTGCCCCCGCGCGGCGTACTGGCCGAGGGCGGCCCGGCCGGTCTGCTTGAGCGCCTCGCCGAGGAGACGGTAGGCCCGGTCTCCTCCCTTGTCGGGCCCCAGGTAGTAGACTTTCTCCAGGTAGATGCGGTCGACTTCGGCGAGCGGGACGAACTCGGTGATGTCGATCGAGTTGGTGGCCTTCTCCTCCAGCGTCTTGATTTCCTCTGGGGAAAAGAGCACGAACTGACCCTTGGAGAACTCGTAGCCCTTGGCGATGTCGTCCTTCTCCACCACCACGCTTTCCTTGGGGCAGATGTACTGTTGTTTGAGGCGGGTGCCACACGCCTTGTGTACCATGTTGAACGAGACGGTCGCGGCCGACTCTGCCGAGGAATACAGCTTCACCGGCACGGAGACGAGACCGAAAGAGATTGTGGCGGAACCGATGGGACGGGCGGGCATAAAGCGCCTGGAAAAGAAGTGGATTGGTATGCTATGACCATCGCTCAACCATGGCAAGAGATCCGGTGAATTCCGATCCCTTAAGCGCATACCGGGCAAAGCGTTCGCCCGACAGGACTCCGGAGCCCGCCGGGGTACTCGCTCCGTCGGGCCCGGGGGGACTCTTCGTGGTGCACAAGCACGCGGCCCGCCGGCTCCACTGGGACCTGCGACTGGAGCTCGACGGGGTGCTCTTGTCCTGGGCGGTTCCCCGGGGACCTTCGTTCGACCAGAAGGACAAGCGTCTGGCCGTGATGGTCGAACACCATCCGCTGGAATACGCCAATTTCGAAGGGATGATCCCCGAAGGGAATTACGGCGCCGGCGCGGTGGTGGTATGGGACCGTGGGGAATGGACGCCGGTCGAGGATCCGCACGAAGGCCTCAGGAAGGGGAAGCTTCTGTTCGACCTGAAGGGCTACAAGCTCCGTGGCCGCTGGACCCTGGTGAAGATCAAGAAGGGCGAAAAGGAGTGGCTCCTGATCAAGGAGCGGGACGCCTGGCTGCGGAAGGAAAACGGGGAGGACATCCCGCAGGAATCGGTGCTTTCGGGCCTGACCGTCGAGGACCTCAAGGCCGGCCATACGCCGGCGGGCCTGATCCGGGCCGAGCTGGAGAAGCTGGGCGCGCCACGGAGGCCGGTCGATGTCACCCGGTTGGAGCCGCAGCTCACCGAGCCGAGAGAGGAGGCCTTCACCCGCGAGGGCTGGATCTTCGAGCTCAAGCTGGACGGCTACCGGATCGTCTCCGCCAGGACCGCGGACCGGCCACGGCTCCTGAGCCGCAACGGGACCGACTACACCGGGACGTTTCCGGAAGTGGCGCGGGCGGTGCAGGCGCTGCCGGTGTCGAGCGCTGTGATCGACGGCGAAGTGGTGGTGCTGGACCGCGAGGGAAAGCCCTCGTTCCCCCTCCTGCAACAGCGGGCCCGGCTCTCCCGGGCGCTCGATATCGGCCGCGCGGCCGTCGAATCCCCCGCGACCTACTTCATCTTCGACCTGCTTGGCTTCGAGGATTTCGACCTCCGTCCCCTGCCACTCGTCGAGCGCAAGCGGCTGCTTCGCCGGCTGCTCCCTCCACTCGGCGCGCTCCGCTATCTGGAGCACTTCGAAACCGAGGGGAAACAGCTCATGGAGCAGGTGATCACCCGGGGACTCGAGGGCATCATCGGGAAGAAGGCCGATGCGCCGTATCGGGCCGGCCGGGGACCGACGTGGGTCAAGATCCGCGCCGAGAAGACCGGAGACTTCGTCGTCGTCGGGTTCACGCCGCCGAAAGGATCGCGGGACGGGTTCGGGGCGCTGCACCTGGCCGACTGGGTCGATGGCAGGCTGGTGTATGCCGGCCGGGCGGGGAGCGGCTTCTCGGAGAAGATGATCAGGGAGCTGTTGCCCCGGCTCCAGGAGAAGGCGCGGGACACGCCGCCGTGCGGGGCACCGGTGCAGGCGGACGGGCGGACGGGCGGACGGGCGGACGGGGCAGAGGTGGACGGGGCAGAGGCCGACGGGCGGGCGGGCAAAGCGACGGACCAGCGGACAGGCGGACGGGCGGGAGGCACGGCGAAGGTGTTATCCCGAGAGCCTGCCCCGAGCAGAGCGAGGGGGCGCAAGGCGCCCGAGGGATCTCCGAGCGAGCGTGGCAAGGGCCGCAGCGCTCGTCGCAAGACCAGTTCGGAGATCCCTCGCTCCGCTCGGGATGACAAGTCAGCCGCCGGCCCGCCGGTCCGCCCGAGCGACTGGACCAAGGCACTCCCTGATCTCAAGGGCACTACCTGGGTCGAGCCCGAGCTGGTCGCCGAGGTGAAGTTCACCGAGTGGACGCCCGACGGTGTGCTCCGGCACCCCGTCTTCGTGCGATTCCGCGGCGACAAGTCAGTGAAGGATGTGGTGCGTCAGGAGGGCGGACGGGTGGAGGAGCGGACCGGCGGGCCGGAGCCCGGAAACGTTGAGGCGCCTGAGTCCGGTCACCGTCCGCCGGTCCGCCGGTCCGCCGGTCCGCCCTCCAGCTCGCCCGCCGGTCCGCCCGATGCGCCGGCACTCCAGCTTTCGAACCTCAAGAAGATCTACTGGCCCGAGGACGGCTACACCAAGGGCGACCTCATCGCCTACTACAAGGCGATCGCGCCCCGGCTCCTGCCGTACTTGATCGATCGCCCCCTGGTGCTCACCCGCTACCCCGACGGGATTCACGGCAAGTCCTTCTACCAGAAGGACGCCCCAGCCTTCGCCCCGGACTGGATCCGCACGGTCGGCATCTGGAGCGAGGACACCCAGCGCGAGATCCGTTTCTTCGTGGTGGAGAGCGAAGACGCGCTGCTCTACATCGCCAACATGGGATCGATCCCGCTGCATCTGTGGGCCAGCCGGGCGGCGACGCTCGAACGGCCCGACTGGTGCGTCATCGACCTGGATCCCAAAGAGGCGCCGTTCAGCGATGTCATCACGGTCGCCCAGGTGCTGCACGAGCTATGCGAGGATGTCGACCTCCCCCACTTCGTGAAGACCACCGGCAAGACGGGGCTCCACATTCTTCTGCCGCTGGGCCGCCAGTGCACCTATGAGCAGTCGCGGGTCCTGGGCGAACTCCTGGCCCGCCTGGTGATCCGGAAGCTGCCGAAGATCACCACGATCACCCGCCAGGTGGAGCGTCGGGGCGCCAAGGTGTATCTGGACTACCTGCAGAACCGCTTCGGCCAGACGATTGTGGCGCCGTTCAGTGTCCGACCGCTCCCCGGCGCCACCGTCTCCATGCCGCTCCTCTGGCAGGAAGTGGACGACAACCTGGATCCGCGGAACTACACCATCGCGAACGCCGTGACACGGATGGAGGCCTTGGGCGAGGATCCCTGCCTGCCGGTGATCGAGATGCAGCCCGACCTCGGCGGGGTCCTGGAACGACTGGCCAAGAAGTGAGGAGTGAGGTGTAAGGAGTGAGGAGGCGACAGCCTGTCATCCCGAGCGCAGCGAGGGATCTCCGGGGTGGCACGCTCGGAGACCCCTCGGTCGCTCCGCTCCCTCGGGATGACAACTCCTCACTCCTCACTCCTCACTCCTCCCTCCTCACTCCTCACTCCTTACTCCTCACTTCTCACTTCTCACTTCTCACTTCCCACCTCAGGTCAGGCCAGCCAGCGGCGTCACAATTTCCCCGCTCGTCACCTGGCTCCGCTGCCGCGCCTTGGCCGGCGGCGCGACCTCGCTCAACGTCCCGTTCCGCACATCGTAGACAAACCCCCGGATGGGGATGTCGTCCGGAATGAGCGGCGATGCGAGCAGAAAGGTGAGATCGTCCCGGACGCTCGCCTCCACATCGTGGAAGGGGAGGAAGTCGATGCCGCTGGCGTCCGCCCCCAGCCGGGTCTTCACCTGGTCGCGCAGCTGCTGGTTGGTGAAGGTGAGCATGCCGCAGTCGGTATGGTGGATCACCGCCACCTCCCTGGTTCCGAGCAGCTGCTGGGAGATGACCAGGGACCGTAACGCCTCCTGCGCCCGTCCGCCGGCGTTGCGGATCACGTGGGCATCGCCAAAATCGAGACCCAGGACCCTGGAGGGAAGAATCCTTGCGTCCATGCAGGTCACCACCGCCACCCGCCGCTTGGGGGGCATCGGCAACGCCCCCCGATCGAAGTCCCGGGCGAACAGCCCGTTCGCCTGGACCAGCTCGTCTATCACCGACATCATGACCTCCGGACAAGGGAAAAGAAAAGGCCCCGGCGAGGGCCGGGGCCGCGGCAGCAAGGGAACGGATCGACGATCAGCTCAATGCGCGCGCGCCTGCCCTCCCTGTATGGGAGACGGGGTACAACAGCAGCAGGCAGGCATCACGCGCGGGCTCGGCATCATGGATCGACGATAGGCGAACGGCGCAATTCCGTCAATAGCGATCGGAATCCGGGGCTCGTTCAGGTGAACAGCCACCGTACGACATAGACCGCGAAGATCATCGCAGAGAAGTCCGCGAGCAGCCCGGCGGGCACCGCGTGACGGGTCTTCTTGATGTTGACGGCCCCGAAGTACACCGCGATGACGTAGAAGGTGGTCTCGGTCGAGCCAAACATCGTCGCCGCGGTCTTCACGATGATCGAATCCGCTCCATAGCGGTTGATCAGGTCCAGCATGATCCCCGCCGACCCGGAGCCGGTGAGCGGCCGGGTGATTACCATGGGGAGAACCTCCGGCGGCCAGCCCAGCGGGGCGAGCAGCGGGCGGAGCGCTTCCACGAAGAAGTCCATCGCCCCGGAGGCACGGAACATCGCCACCGCGAACAGGATCGCCACCAGATAGGGCATGATGTTCACCGCGACCTGAAACCCTTCCTTGGCGCCGGTGACGAACTCCTCGTACACCGGCACCCGCTTGAACAGGCCATAGAGCGGGAAACCGATGATGATCGTCGGTATCACGAACACGGCCAGGACGTCGAGCGCGGCTCGCAGGGTTTCCATGGTCAGTTCCGAGTTCCGGGTTCACAGTTCGAAGTTCAAGGAGGACGGGTCGAACGCCGCCACTCCGTCAGCCGCCGGAATCACCCGGAACTCGAAACTCGGAACTGGGAACCGTTTTCATCGGGTCGCTCGCGCGATACATCCGGAGCCGCCCTAGCAGCTTGGCGCCGATGATGGCGACGGTCAGCGACATTGCGGTGCAGAGCATGATCGAGAAGTACAACTGGTTGATCTGCAGCCCCATGATCGCCACCAGCAGCACCGGCGGCACGATCTGGACGCTGGCGGTGTTGATCGCCAGCAGCATGACCATCGAGTTGGTCGCGGTGTCCTTCACCGGGTTGAGCTTCTGCAGCTCCTCCATCGCCTTGATCCCCATGGGCGTGGCCGCGTTGCCCAGCCCCAGGACGTTGGCGGAGATGTTGAGCACGATCATGCCCATCGCCGGATGGCCCTTGGGAATCTCCGGGAAGAGCGGACGGAACACCGGCTCCGCCACCCGGACGATGACCGCGATCAGCCCGGAGCGGTCGGCGATGCGGAGCATCCCGAGCCACAGTGCGATCACCCCGACGAGTCCCAGTGCGAGGGTGACGGCGGTCTTGGAGAAATCGATCGCCGCCTTGCTGATCGCCGTCAGCTTGACGAATCGGACCGACCGGAGCCTGACCACCGCCAGGGCCACGGTATCGCCCGCGACGACAGCCGACACGATTGGTCCCCGCAAATCGTTGTCCCGCTCCGAGGTCATGCTCCGGATGGTGGCCAGCGGCTCGGGCAGCGGTACGTCCTTCGCGAAATGGAGTTCGCTGCCCTCGCGGCTCTGCACCAGCTCCCCTGGATAGGCCGGCGCGGGTACCACCGGCTGGCCGTAGTGGCTCGAGAGCCCGGCACTGTCCACCCTCACCACCACGGGGAGACGTCGCGCACCGGGATCGTACCCCGCCGGGAAGGCGAGGGTGACCGGGAGCGGCTGGTCGTTGCGGTAGGTATCGCGCCGAAGGTCGATGCCGTCGCCAGCCAGCGCGAAGACGAGGCTCAGGATGATGAGCCCGGCCCAGATGTAGTTGAGCATGGGCGATCCAGGGAGTGGTCGAAGGACGGGAACCGCCACCATTATATAGCATACAGCGAGCCGATGTTCGGCGCGTCTTGCGGGGGCTGCTGGCCCGCTGCAGGTTGGGCCGTTAGCCGTTAGCCGTTGGCCGGTGGCTATGACGTCCAGCGGCACGAGTTCCCAAGCTGGACGCAGGCACCGATACCCACAGCCCGCCACCTTCTCCCAAACCCACCCAGCCCTGCTCTTGTCCGCCTTCCGCTTCAGGTCGATTCCCCTCCTCGTCGGAGCCACGCTCCTGGCGAACTGCTTCCTGGTTCGCAAGGTGAGGGTCGACGAGGTGCGAG
>JBGQJV010000197.1:0-8474 GCA_041499215.1 Gemmatimonadota bacterium
GACAGGCCTTCTCACTTCTCACTTCTCACTTCTCACTTCTCACTTCTCACTTCTTACTTCTCACTTCTCACTGTTTCAGTGCTTATCGCAACGCATCCTCCGCCGCGTCGATCGCATCGTGGCTCCCGGTGAGCGCGATGAGGTCTCCCCCCTGCAGGCGCTCCCCGGCCTCGGGAAACGCGATGCGCTGGTCGCCTCGAAGCAGGGCCACGATCGTCGCGCCAGTCCGCCCCCGGAGGTTGAGCTCGCCCAGCGTCCGCCCGGCGGCGGGACTTCCCTCCATGATCCGAAGCGCTGTGAAGTCCCCCAGCCCGGGAAGTAGCCGTCGCGCGACCTCGACGCTCGGCAGCTCGCTGGCCGAGTGCTTCGCCAGCGCCGCCACCACGACCTGGGCGCCCGCGCGCAGGTGTCCCTGCAGGTCCCGGGCGCTGTTCCAGAAGCCGTAACCCAGCAGGGCGAGCACCCCGATCAGGACGGTGACCGCCGGAAGGGCGGGAAGAAAGGCCTGGGTCGCCACCACCAACGGGATTCCCAGCAGTAGCACGGTGGTGATCTGCAGCGTGATGGCCAGGAGCCGCCGTGGAGCGATCGCATTGTCCACCTTGCCGGCCCCGGGCGAGGGCATGGCGATCCCGGCCAGCTCGAGCCCGAGCCGGCGCGCCACCGCCACGATGCCCACCAGGAAAGGGGCGATCAAGGCCAGTACCACAACCACGAGCACGCCCCGCGCCACATCAATCGGAAGACCGGTTCCCGTCGTCACCAGGGCGAGGATGCGTTCCCGCAGGATGGCATAGCTGAGCGTCACCGCCAGCACCGCGCCCGCGTCCAGCAGCAGCAGGCGCAGCGCGCGCCGCACCCGGCGGCCGGGGGTCTCGGCCTGGGCGGTATGCCGCAGGGTCTCCATCCACGAGCCGTACAGCGAGGCGAAGGTCTGGATCGGGTGCGGCAGTTTGCGGTCGACGTACTGCGCCAGCGGGCCGGACCAGCGCACGCACAACGGGGTGGTGAACGCGGTAATGGCCGACACCGCGATGGCGACGGCGTACAGCGCCGGGGGGACCGCGCCGGTCTCCAGCCCGACTGCGGCGATGATGAAGGCGAACTCCCCGATCTGGGCCATGCTCATGCCCGTCTGCACCGCTCCCTGCACCCCCCGGCCGGCAAGAAACGCCCCCACGGTAACACCGGTCATCTTGCCGAGCATCACGATCAGGGTGAACCCGATCACCAGGGGCCAGTGGGCCAGCAGCGCGGCAAGATCGAACTGCATGCCCACGGCGACGAAGAAGATCGCGGCGAACAGATCGCGCACCGGGCGCACCTCGCGCTCCACCTGGCGGCCGACACCGGCTTCGGCCACCAGACAGCCCGCCAGGAACGCCCCGAGCGCCACGGAAAAGCCGGCCATTTCGGCCAGGGCGGCCATCCCGAAGCAGAGCCCGATCCCGGCCACCAGCGTGGTCTCGGGCCGGAGCAACCCCGCCACGGCACGGAGCGCCCGCGGTACCACCAGCATGCCACCGGCAAGCATGGCAAACAGCACCACGGCGAGACCCGCCACCAACCGAGCCACCACCGCGGCCGTGAGCACTCCGCCGGTGCCGATGGCTGCGAGCACCGTGAGCAGCAGGACCGCGGCGAGGTCCTCGAACACCAGCACGGCGTAGAGGAACTCCAGGAACTCGCGGGGCGGTGGCTGGTCCTCGTACACCTTGGCGACGATCATCGTACTGGAGATGGCCACCACGCCGCCGGCGAAGAAGCTGGCCACCGAACCCCACCCGAGCAGCTGGCCTGCCGCGTAGCCCAGCGCCAGCATCAGGCTCAACTCCACCAGGGCGGTGAGCCCGGCGGTCGGCAACAGGGCGACGACCTGCCGAAGCCGGAACTGCAGCCCGACTCCGAACATCAGCAGAATCACGCCCAGAGAGGAGAGGGTGTGGATGGTGGCCTCGTCGGCCACCAGGCGGGGCGGAGTGCGGGGACCGACCAGGAACCCGGCCAGGAGGTACCCGAGCACCACCGGCAGGCGCAGCCGGTGGAACAGCACCGTCGTGATCGCGGCGACGACCATGACGATGGCGAGGTCGCGCAGGAAGTGCTCGAGCACGGTCAGGATGCTGGGTGCACACTGGTGAGGAGTGCCGCCAGCCAGCCGGGCGACCTCGCCCCAGCCCGGCCCTCTGGCTTCACCGCCGACCGGGTCGTCAAGTCATCCATCAGGACCGTTCCGGTTCGGGTATTGCGGACCCGTGAGCCTGGCGGCGCCGGGGGCTCATGGATGGGAAGCGCGGATGACGCTAGCCGCCGACCTCGGCCAACCGGCGCAACTGCCGCAGGACCCGCTGCTGGGCCTGGCGGTGCTTGACCGCGAGGAAGATCGTGTCGTCGCCGGCGATGGTGCCGATGATATCGCCCCAGGCCAGCCGGTCGAGCGCCAGGGCCACGCGGTTGGCCTCACCGGCCGGAGTGTGCAGCACCATCAGCGCCTCGCCCGCGAGATCAATCGTGAGGACTCCCTCGGCGATACGTCGCTCGTCGGGGTGCTCCGGCGGGGCGGTGACCCGGGCCGGCCGCTGGTAGGCGCCATCCACCTTGACCAGCTTGAGCGCGGTGATATCGCGGCTCACCGAGCTCTGGGTGACCGGCCAGCCCTCGGCCGCCAGCGCCTCCGCCAGCTCCTCCTGGGTGCGGATCGGCCGGGCGCTGATGAGCTCGAGGATCTTGAGCTGCCGTTTCCGCCGGTCCACGCTCATGGTCTGGTGCGGGTGCCTCCGCGTCCGGCCAGCGCGTCGAACGCGGCATCGAACCGACGCTGTTCCCGCGCCACCCACCGGCGGCAGGACCGGAGCCGGCTCCGCACCTGGGCGAGGCCGAGATTTCCCAAGCCGCCGGTGCTCTTGCGGCGGGCAATGATCTCCTGGGTGGCCGGCTCGCGCCACCAGTCGCCTTCCTTGATTGCCGCGGCAACCTCGCGATAGGCGGAGCGGAAGGCGCTGCCGCCCTCCACCCGGCGCATCACTTCATCGGTGGCGAGGGGCCCACCACTGAGGATGGTGCGACCCACCGCGGGGTCCACTCCCAGCCGCGGCACCGACACCGCCAGCATCGAGAGCATCCCCTCGAGCCGGTCCACCCCGCGCATCACCGGCTCCTTGAGGAGCTGGAAGTCGCGGTGATAGCCGCTGCCGAGTTTCCCCTTGATCTGGAACACGGTCAGCAGATCGCCCTCCAGTGCGGCAGCCCGGCTTCGGGTGAGCTCGAACAGGTCGGGGTTGCGCTTGTGGGGCATGATGCTCGACCCGGTGGCGAGGTCCGGCGGCAGCACCAGGAAGCCGTACTCGTCCGAGCTGAACTGGATGATGTCGGTCGACAGCTTGGCCAGTTCGTGGCCCAGCTGCACACACCAGAACAGCACCATGGCTTCCAGCTTGCCCCGGCCGTTCTGCACCAGGGCGACGTTGTGCTCCACCGCGCCGAAGCCCAGCGCGCGGGCGGTGACCTCCCGCTTGAGCGGCAGCGGGACACCGTAGCCGGCGGCGCTGCCCAGCGGTGACCGGTCCACCTTGGCCCAAACCGCGGGCGCCCCCTCGGCGGTGTCCAGCAGGCCCTCGGCAAAGGCCGCGGCCCACAGCCCGGCCGACGACGGCATGGCCCGGCGGGTGTGGGTGTATCCGGGCCACAGCACCCGCTGGTACTTCTGGGCAAAGACCACCAGACTCTCCACCAGGTCCAGGGCCTCACCCGAGAGGAGCAGCAGCCGGTCCTTGAGATAGAGGCGCAGGTCGCAGGCCACCTGGTCATTGCGGGAGCGGCCGGTGTGCAGCCTCTCCCCCACCGGGCCGAGCCGCCGAACCAGCCAGTCCTCGACCGCGGTATGCACGTCCTCGTGCTCCGGAGTCACGACCAGTTTCCCTTCGTCCACTTCCTTGAGGGCCTGGCGCAGACCGGCCCGGAGCCGCTGGTATTCGCTCTGGGTGAGCAGCCGCGACGCGCGCAGTCCTTCGATGTGTCCCAGACTGCCCAGGATATCCCAGGGCAGGAGCCGCGCGTCCCACAACCGGTCCTCGGCCGCGGTGTAGTCCAGCATCTGCCTGTCGAGGCTGTTGCTCGAGGCCCAGAGAGTCGTCGGAAGCGGCGAGACGGGTACCGCCGAACGCTCGGTCCGCCTTTCCGCCTTTCCGCCCTTCCGCCCTTTTTTCATGCGAGGTATGCCTGCGCGAGTTGGCGGTAGAAGAGCCGTGCCTCCGAGACCTCCGGAAGGTCCACGTACTCGTCGGGTGTGTGCGACCGGCGGCTGGTACCGGGTCCGCACTTGATGGTGTCGCGATCGCGCAAAAATACCCAGTCGGAGCAGGTGGGAGAACCGAAGGGCGTTCCCGCCGGGCGGACCTCGCGGGTCACGGCCAGGAGACGGGAATCGGTGGGGGTCTCGCAGGGGACCAGCCGGTCCGAGGTGACCACCACCTCCACGTCCAGGGCGCGGCGCAGCTCTTCAGCCAGCTCCGCATGGGTCCAGTTGGGGGTGCTGCGCACATCCAGCACCGCCCGGGCCACCGGGGGGGTCACGTTGCGGCTCACCCCTCCTTCCAGCATGGTCGGCGTGGCGGTGGCCATCCCGAGGATGGGATGCACCCGGTCGCGGAACAGCGCCGGCAGGCGGGCGACATTGCGGCCCAGCTCGACGATGGCGTTGGTGAAATCGGGGTTGTCGGCGGCGTATCCCGCGTGGCGCTGCACTCCGCGCGCAACCAGGTCCACCATCATCAGGCCGCGCTGGGCGATGGCCGGCTCGAGGTTGGTCGGCTCGCCCACTACCGCGGCATCGATACGGCCCAGCCGCTCTACCGCCTGACCGAGGGTGGTGTGCCTGGTCTCTTCCCCGTAGCCCAGGACCACAAGCAGAGTGCCTCGCGCTGGGCCGCCAGCCTCGGCCAGGTCACGGGCCGCGCTCAGCATGGCTGCGACCGATGCCTTGGCGTCGCCCGAGCCACGACCATACATCCGGTCGCCCTCGATGGTCGGCTCGAACGGGGGCCTGGTCCAGCCCTCACCGGCCGGCACCGTGTCGAGGTGGGAGACCAGCGCCAGGGTGGGCCCGGGCGCGCCACCGGGCACCCGGAGAGTCACCGAGGCATCGTCCCGCTGGACGGCGACTCCGGCCTCACCGGCCCACTCCTCTACCCAGCGCGCGATGCCTTCCTCGGAGCCACTCACCGAGTGGATCGCGACCAGATCGCGGAGGAGGGCGATCTCAGGTCGCGAGGTCCACACCAAGGTAGGTCGCCTTCTCCTTCCGGCCGACGATCATCGTCCCGCACCCCGCCCCGGTGAACACCTCGAGCAGGATGGAGTCCGCCAGCCGGCCATCGATGATGTGGGTGCGCTCCACCCCGCCGGTCGCGGCGCGGATGCAGGCCTCCACCTTGGGCCGCATCCCGCCGGCGATCGCTCCGCCCGCCATGAGCGCGGCGAGGTCGTCCGGATCGGCGAACGTCACCAGGCTGGAAGGGTCGCTCCGGTCACGCAGGACGCCCGGCGCACCGGTGAGGAAGAGCAGCTTCTGCGCCTGGAGCGCCACGGCCAGAGACTCCGCGACCGTGTCCGCGTTGACGTTGTAGACGTTGCCGTCGCCGTCGCCCGCCAGGCTCGCCACCACCGGCAGGAAGCGGGCGTCGAGCAGGGTGGTGAGCACCCGGGGGTCCACCCGGCCGACATCCCCCACGTGGCCGTAATCCACCTCACGGGAGACGCCGGCGTCGTCCACCACCGTGACCGGCGGACGCCGACGGGCGGTGATCAGCTCACCGTCCACCCCCGAGAGCCCGACCGCCTGGACCTCGTGCGCCCGGAGCGCCGCGAGGAGATTCACGTTCAGCGAACCGGCGTAGACCATCTTGGCCACCTCGAGGGCGCCGTCATCGGTCACCCGGCGTCCAGCGACGATGGTCGGCTCCTGGCCCAGCCGGCGGGACAGCGCGGTTGCCTGCGGCCCTCCGCCGTGCACCGCCACCACCCGGATGTTGAGCGAGGAGAGCAGCCCGAGCTGAGCCGCGACCCGGTCGAGCGCATCGGTATCGGCCAGCACCTCACCGCCGAGCTTGACGACGAAGATGTGGTCCCGGTAGGCCCGCACGTAGCGCAGCGCGCCCTTGAGGCCGGTGATGCCCTTGCTTGAGTCAATCGTCATAGTTCTTGTGTGTTCAGACGTTTGTCATCCCGAGGGCGCAGAGCGCCCGAGGGATCTCCGAGGTTGCCGGGTGCCGAGGCCGGGAGACTCGGAGATCCCTCCCCGTCGCTCCGCTCCGGGTCGGGATGACACCGAAGGCCCGCATCACCCACCCAGCAACGTCAGCAGAAGCGCACGTTGGACGTGCAGCCGGTTCTCCGCCTCGTCCACCACCGCCGAGGTGGGCCCGTCGAGCACATCGTCATCGATCTCCACGTTGCGGCGGACCGGGAGACAGTGCATCACCACGGCCTTGCCCCCACGGGTGGAGCGCAGCCGCCGGCTGGTGAGCCGCCAGTCGCGCAGTCCCGAGCGGTATTCCGCCTCTTCCTCCGGGTGGCCAAAGTGCTTCACCGCACCCCACGACTTCACGTAGACCACGTCCGCACCTACGACCGCTTCGTCGGGATCGTTCATGATGTGAACGAATTCGCCGCCCTGCTGCTGCGCGATCTTGCGGATGAGGGCGGTGTCCTCCGGATCCAGCTCGAACCCCTCGGGGCGCGCAATCACTACCTCCATTCCGAGGTGGGCCGCCGCCAGCGCCGCGCTGGCGGGCACCGCGGTGGGGAGCGCCTTGGGGTGCCAGGACCACTGCAGCACGAAGCGCTTTCCACGCGGGTCCCCCAGCTTCTCCCTGAGCGTCAGCGCATCGGCCAGCTGCTGGCAGGGATGGCGGCGGGAGGACTCCATATTGATCACCGGCTTCTCGCAGAAGCGCGCGAAATCGCGCACCACCCGGTCCTGTCGTACTACCTGCCAGTCGGTGCCCCGCGGGAAGGAGCGCACCCCCACCACGTCGGCGTAACGGCCCAGGACCCGTGCGGCGTCCTTGACATGCTCCACTGTCGCGCCGTCCATCACCGCGCCAGGCTCGGTCTCGAGGGTCCAGCTGCCCTTGCCCGGCTCGAGCGCCACGGCGTGCCCCCCGTGCAGGAACATCGCAGTCTCGAAGCTGGTCCGGGTGCGGAGACTCGGGTCCATGAACACCATCGCCATGACCTTGCCCTCGAGGCCGCCGCGGATCTCCCCCCGCTTGATCCGGGCCGCCAGCTCGAGCATGCCGTCCACCTCGGCCGCCCCCCACTCCTCCGCGGTGATGAAGTCGCGCTTGCTCACGCCAACTCCTCCCTCAGGGCGGCGAGCAGGAGGTCTGCCTCCTGCCGGCTGAACGACAGCGGGGGAATGAGCCGGAGAATCGCGGGATCGCCCGCGGTGCCGGCAAGAATCCGGCGTCGGATCAGCGCCTGCTGCACATCGGCCGCGGGCCGGGTAAGCCGGAGACCAAGCAGGAGGCCGCGTCCCTGCACCGCGGTGACCCCCGGTATCCTCCGCGCCCCGGCGGTGAGGTGCTCCCCGACCGCCTTGGCGTTCTCGATCAGTCTTTCGGCATCGATCACCTCGAGCGTCGCCAGGGCGGCGGCACAGGGCACCGGCCCGCCGCCGAAGGTGCTGCCCAGGTCGCCGCTCGTGACCTTCTCCCCAATGGCGCCGGAAACCAGCGTCGCACCGATCGGAAGACCGGACGCGAGTCCCTTGGCCAAAGTCAGGATGTCGGGCGCAATCCCGAACGACTCGGCCGCGGTGAACGCACCACACCGCCCCACCCCGCACTGCACCTCATCATAGATCAGGACCACACCGTGCTCGCTGCAGAGGTCGCGGATCCGGCGGAGAAATGCCGGGTCGACGGGGCGGGCACCGGACATCCCCTGCACCGGTTCGAGAATCACCGCCGCGACGGTCCGATCTATCGCCTGCTCCAGCCCCGCCAGCTGGTTGAACGGCAGCTTGCGGGAGAGCGGGACACCCGCGCGACGGGCGCCTTCCTCGTACTTCGCCCCGTCGGTGACCGCGAGACAGGCAGCGGTGCGGCCGTGCCAGCCACCCTCCAGCGATACGACGGCGTTTCGGCCGGTGGTCTTTCGCGCCAGATTGAGCGCGTTCTCGTTCGCCTCCGCGCCGGAGTTGCAGAAGAACACCCGCGCCAACGGCGCCGGTACCCGTGCCACCAGCGCGTCGGCCAGCCGTTCGCGGCCCTCATGGCCCACCGCAGTCGAGTAGAACAACAGCCTCTCGGCCTGGGCGGAGATCGCCCGCACCACGGTGGGATGGCTGTGGCCGGTGGAGGAGACCGCGTGGCCGCCGTAGGCATCGAGCCACTCGTTCCCGGCCTCGTCGATCAGCCAGGAGCCCCGCCCTGCTACCGGCCTTACGGGAAAGATCGAGTATGTGCCGATCA
>JBGQJV010000198.1:0-8447 GCA_041499215.1 Gemmatimonadota bacterium
GAGCCCGTGCGGGCGTGCGAGGTCCCCGCTCGGGTTGGCGGCTTGCCGCGCCTCCTTGCGTTCTAGTACGTAGGTCCACAGGTCCCATCGGTCGCCGGCCCCGGCGTACTGGCTGCCATCGACCGGCGCCCATAGTCGCGCCTGCCCTGCTCATGCGCCAGATTGATCGCTGCCATCCGGCCGGTAGCGGCTCCGTCCGCCTGCCGGGGTGGGGAAGGCCCTCCAGGCAAAGGACCAGCAGCATTCCCAGCGGGCCAGCCTCCGCTCAGGCGGGAGGATCCCATGAAGCAATTCGGCCGTTACCCGATCTACGTCAATCATCCGGGGCGCTGGGAGGAGGTGCGCCAGCGCCAGCTCGACTACTTCAAGTCACAGCGCGACAGGAGGATGGTGAGCTGGCTGACCTATACGGCCAAGCGGCTCTATGAGATCACCCAGGACGTGACTCCAGGCCCCGAGTCGCTCGCGTATGAGGAGGCGGTCTGCCAGCAGCTGCGAGTCATCAGCTCGACCGTCATCGGCCGGTGCCTGCTCGAGGCCCTCAATCACCACGTGAAGGTCTGGATCGTTCCCCTCGACCTGCTCGACCGGACGGACTGTGACTGCGGTGCGTATACCTTCCCGGGAAAACCCAATGAGGGCGGTGGCGTACGGGTCTACTACAATCCGACGGACTTCAACCCCTCAGCCAGGCGCTGGCTGGGAGCCGACGACATCCTGTTCCATGAGCTGGTTCATGCCTACCGGAACGGCCGGGTGGGCTACGACGTGGTGAACCATGCGAAGCCGTTGAATGACGACGACAACACCGAAGAGTTCCTGGCGCTCCACCTGCAGAACGTGTACCTGGCGTGTCGCGGGGGCGCTCGGTTCTATCGCACCTACAAGAAGCGGGAGTCCGTGTCCAAGGGCGTGGCCTATCAGTACTTCGCCGGCAGTGCCGAGGCGCTGATGGCGTTCCGCTACTGGGTCGAGATCGAGCCCATCGCCACGACCGTGTCACGCTGGATGACTCCGGCCGACTCCTTCAACCCCTGGCGGGATCAGCCGGTGCTGGAGCGGATGTTCATCAGCAGCGAGTCGCTGGGCATACCGAGACTGCCGCCGTTGTAGGAGAGAGCCTGCCGAGTCCTTCGGCTGGAGCGTGCGCGGGGGCCGCGGCCTTCACAGCGTCTTGAGGAACGCGATCAGCGCCGCCTGGTCGGCCGGGGAAAGCTGAACGAAGCGATCGCGCACGCCCGCCGCCTCGCCTGCGTGCAACTGGATCGCCTGTTCCAGGGAAGTGGCCCGCCCGTCGTGCAGGAAACGTTGCAGCACTCGCAATCCCATCAGCGGTTCGGTGCGAAACTCCGACGGCGTGGCCTGGCCGAGACACATGTCCGCGAGTTCCGGTCCCATGTCGTGCAGCAGCAGGTCCGTGTAGGCAGGGAACTGCTTGTACCTCAGCGCCGCGACCGGAGAGTCCCCGGTCCGGAGCGTGGGGATGTGGCACTTGGCGCAGCCAACCGAGGAGAACACGTCGCGCCCGTGCTTCGCCTGGGCCGAGGCCTTGAGCGGCGTGGGCGCGCCCAGCAGGCGGACGAAGTCATTGGCCCGATCGAGGGCGTCCTGGTTGATCTCGGGCTCCGGCGTCGGATCGACACCCGCGGGAACCGGTTTCCCGCCGACCGACTCCTCGGTGGGTACGGCGGGACTGGTGACGCCCATCTCGGCCGAGAATGCGCCGTCGTTGAACTCTGTCAGGGTCGGCACCAGCGCCTTGCGGCCGAAGCGGCCGATGCGTCCATCAACGAAATGATTGACCCGGCCGGAGATCCCGTCGCCGTCCCGATCGTCCGGGTCGGCGTAGGAGAGCATGGTGGAGTCGGTCACCAGGTCCAGCAGACCCCGCCCGAAGACCACCGGCGTGGTCCGCATGGCACGCGCGGTAGCGCTCGGAGGGAAGGGCTCACTGTCGATGCCGAGCGCCGCCTTGAGTGCCGGCGTCACCTTCAGTTGAATGACGAACCCGCCCTCCTCGACCAGCGGGTCACACACCGGCGGGCGGAACGCGGCGGCATGGAGCTCCACTTCGTCGCCCGTCCCGCCTCGGACGGGGTCTTCGTGACACTCGGCGCATCCAGTCGAGTTGAACACCGGACCGAGACCGGTCTCGGGCGTGAATGCGCTATCGAAGACCTGCGCGCCCTGCTTGAATCGCGCCACATGCTCCGGGTTGAGCCCGGCAAGCGGATCGCCGGGCTTCACGACCGGCTTACATGCCAGGATTGGGAGAACGACCAGCGCCAGGGCGCACCGCCAGGGACGCCGGGTCACGGGCCGGTGCCGCTCGGTGAGGGGAGTTTCTCGATGCGATCGGCGACCAGACCGGTGCCCGTCATGCGGCAGTCCGCCCGCAGCATGTCCCCCGGTTTGATGTCGGCGAGGCGGATTGCCGCTCCACCGCTCACGGTCTGTGTCGCCGGCAGCGTGGTGATATGGACCAGCCGCAGGGCGTAGCCCACCCCGGTGATGAGATCCAGCGATCCGGTCTTCGGCTCAACCGTGCGGACGGTGCCGGTGTACACATACGGCTGAGTCGCGGGCGGGGACGGGGAGGCGCTGGACAGCAGGGCTGCCAAGCAGAGCAACGCAACAGTTCGGGGAGAAAGAGCGAGGCCGCGTATCATTAGGAACCTCCTCGGCGGTACCGGACGGGGCCGAGCGGCCCCACCCGTCAATCTAGGACCCCGGGGCGGCCGCTCTCAAGTGGGTGACGCCACTCCGCGCTGCGTTCCGCCGTTGGACGCCTCCTACTGTTTCTTCGGCGCGGGCGACGGGGGCAGCGCCAGCAGCCGGCGCCGGAAGGTCTGGAACGCCGGGGTGTCCTTCGACAGACCCCTCAACTGGCTCGGCGAATAGCGCCCGATCTCGGCCTGGGTCGCGGCGATACGATCCTCCTCCAGAGGGTGCGAGGCGAAGAAGGCGTCCACAGCGGACGGATTGCTCTTCCGTTCGGCGAGCAGCTGGAGCGGATGTTCATCAGCAGCGAGTCCCTGGGCATACCGAGACTGCCGCCGTTATAGGAGAGAGCCTGCCTTGGGGATCCGGGCTCCCCGTTGGGCGCCGGACCCCCCTGAGGGAACGGCGTCACCCGGCCTTGACCTCCGAGGTGCAATGCCCGCAGCGAGTGGCCTTGAGCGGAATGGCGGACAGACAGTACGGGCAGTCCCGTGTGGTGGGAGCCGCCGGCGGGGCCTGCTTCAGCCGACTGACCGCGCGGATCATCATGAACACGACGAACGCGAGAATCAGGAAGCTCACAACGTGGGTGAAGAAGGCGCCGTAGTTGAGTGTGACCGCACCCGCCGCCTGGGCGTCAACCAGCGTGGCATATGGCGCCGGGACCTTGGCCCCGTCCTTCAACACAAAAAACAGGTTGGTGAAGTCGACGTTGCCCAGCGCGAGCCCGATCGGGGGCATGATCACGTCGTTCACGAGGGAGTTGACGATCGTGCCGAACGCCGCGCCGATAATGACGCCGACGGCGAGGTCCATGACATTGCCGCGCATGATGAATGCCCTGAAGTCTTTCATCATAGGTGCAGCGCTCCTGGTGAAAGGACCTACCGGATGCTCAGAGCCCATGAGCCTGGTGGGCTGGAGGGGTGGGGAGGCTCAGGTTCAGTGTGGAGTCCTCCCATGGGGGACGGATGGCAAGAAGATGCGGCGGGCGGCGGGTGAAGGCTAGTTTGTGCACGGGAACCTCGGATATGCGATGCCCCGCCGTCCGTCCGGACGTGCGGGGCTCGCTGGAAATTCGACTCGTTCTCCTGTCCCGCCGGGCTGGAGCAGCGGCTCCGCCGCCCCGCGGGCCTAGTTGGTCCGGTTCAGCTCGACGCGGCGGTTGGCGGCGCGGCCGGCGGCCGTGGCGTTGCTCGCCACCGGATTGCCCACGCCGTATCCCTTGGCCGTGATCCGCCCGGCGTCCACACCCTTGCCGATCAGGTACTCGCGCACCGCGTCGGCGCGCGCCTGGCTCAGCCGGAGGTTCGCCGCCTCGTTCCCGGTGTTGTCGGTGTGCCCGCCAACTTCGACGTTCACGTCCGGGTTATCGACCAGCGACTGGGCGACCTGATCGAGAATGCCCTGTGACGCCGGCAGCAGCACCGCCTTGCCGGTCTGGAAGTTTACTCCTTTCAGGATCAGGGGCTTGCCCGCCTGGAAGACCGAGGGGCAGCCCTTCGCGTCCACGCTCACGCCGGCATCGGTTGCCGGGCACTGGTCCAGGTCGTCGGGGACACCATCGCCATCGGCGTCCAGGGGGCAGCCGCTGGGGCCAACCTTGGTGCCCGCCGGAGTGTCCGGACAGCGGTCGCTGGCGTCGGCGACACCATCGCCATCACTGTCCTTGGCGCAGCCCGTCGCATCCACCGCCGTCCCGGCCGGCGTGTTCGGGCACTTGTCGGCCGCATCGGCCACGCCGTCGCTGTCGCTGTCCTTGGGGCAGCCGCTCGCGTCCACCGCCGTGCCGGCCGGTGTGTTCGGGCACTTGTCGGCCGCATCGGCCACGCCGTCGCCGTCGCTGTCCCTGGGGCAGCCGCTCGCGTCCACCGCCGTGCCGGCCGGCGTGTTGGGGCACCGGTCGTTCGCATTCGCGACGCCATCACCATCGGCGTCCTTCGGCAGGCTGCAGCCCTTCTCGTCCACCGCGTCCCCTGCCGGAGTGGCCGGACAGGCATCGAGTGAATTCTTCACCCCATCCCCGTCGCGATCGCCATCCCGCTTGCCGCCAGTAAGGAGCGAAAGGCCCGCCTGGCCGCCCAGATGGAAATTGGACTTCTTCTGCTCGACGCCGGGCACCTGCGGCGGCACAAAGCGGCTCTCGGCGGTCGGGATGTAGTCCCCGGTGGCGTCGAGGCGCAGAGCGAGCAGGCTCCCCAGGCCGAACCGAACGCCCAGAAGCCCACCGAAACCGCCCTCGGTCTCGCGATAGCTGGCGCGGAAGAGGTTCCGCACGTAACCCGCGCCCAGCAGCACGGCCGCCTTTTCGTTCACCGGGATGTTATAGATGAGGCGTGCATGAATCGGGGTGTGGCGCAGCTCGAGGCCCCCCTGGCTCTTGGTCCTCGTGTAGGTCACGTCGCCCTCGACGGCGAGGTGCTGAATCACGAACACGCCCAACCGCCCGCCGACGCCGAAGCGATTGTCGAAATTGAGCTTGCTCTCGAATTTCGTGTAGCGCCCGAAGGCTCCGATCTCCACCGTTCCCGCCTGCTGGGCCTGCACCGGCATCGCACCGGCCAGCACCAGCACACCCGCAAACAGACCAGCTCGCGCACGCATAAGGCCCCCTCGCATGAACCCACGACCCGTGAATCAGGGCCATAAAGTGGGCGATGCACAATGAGGTCCTCTGTATGACAGAGTGAGGAAGCCCTCACGGGCCGCCGACAGTGGCACACCCGGATCCTGAGTGTGACGCGATTCCCGCGCCAAACAACCGGCCCGGCGTGACGCCCGGAGTACTTGCTCGGCGACCCGACCGCACGGGCCCGGGTGCGATCGACGAAGACCTCGAGGGGATGTGAGGTCAAGCCGAGAGTCCCTGTCCGGAGCGGACGACGTCAATTTGACTCCGGGTAAAACTTGACATATTTACACCCGGCATTTATTGTTGGCCCGTGTCCCCGCCAAAGACCTACGCGGCCTTCGCCGCCGAGCGCCTGGTGCATCGCGGTCCCCTGGTCGATGTGCTCGCGGCCATCAAGCTGCGTCATGCCGAGGATCGTGGGGCGCCGCTGCTGGTCTTCGAGAACGAGACGGGCCATCAGGTCGACTTCGATCTCCGGGGCTCGCTGGACGACGTCCTCGAACGGGTGAAACCGGCGGAAGCACCGAGGGGACCCGGCCGGCCACGGCTCGGTGTCGAGAGCCGCGAGGTCACCCTGCTGCCGCGGCATTGGGCGTGGCTGGCGCTCCAGCCGGGCGGTGCCTCGGCGGCGCTCCGGCGACTGATTGAGGAGGCCAGCCGGCGCGTCGATCCCGAGGCGGGTACACGCGCGAGGCGCGATGCCGCCTACCGGGTCATGTCCGCGCTCGCCGGGAATCGTGCCGGGTTCGAGGAGGCCGCCCGGGCCCTCTTCGCGGGTGATCGACGGCGCTTCAAGACGCTCGTCGCGCCGTGGCCCAAGGACATCAAGGCCCACCTCACCTGGTTGATCGGGCAGCGATCGGAACCGGCCCGACTGTGAGCCGCCCGAATTCGGCCAGCCTGGTCGCGCTGACAGCAGGGGAGACGGTGCGCGCCGTCGTCGAGGGAGATATCTCGGCGGTCGAGGCTGTCGAGTGCCGCCTTGCACGCATCGCGGAGGCGAACCCCGGCCTGAACGCCGTGACGGAGGTACTCGCGCCGGCTGCCCTCGCCGACGCGGAGGCCATCGACCGCCGGCGCCGGATGGGGGAGCCGCTCGGACCGCTAGCGGGCCTGCCCTTCACGGTGAAGGGCAATATCGACGTGGCCGGATCCGCTACGACGCACGGGATCGCCGCGCTGCGAGACCGGGTGCCCCCGGCGGACGCGCCCATCATCGGCCGTCTCCGGCAGGCGGGCGCCATCGCTATCGGGCGGACCAATCTGCCGGATCTGTCGCTGCGATTTCATACCGCGAGCCAGCTGTTCGGCGCGACCGTCAATCCCTGGGACGCCGGCCGCACGCCCGGCGGCTCCAGCGGTGGCGAGGGGGTCGCGGTGGCAACTGGCATGTCGGCGCTCGGCGTCGGCAACGACGCCGGCGGGTCGGTGCGGGTGCCAGCCGCGTTCAATGGCGTCTGCGGTCTCAAGCCGACCACCGGCCGGCTGCCCTCGGACCGCGCGATCGGACGAGACGCCGCATTCGCCTCCCAGGTGATACCCGTCGATGGCTTCCTGGCGCCCGGCGTCGCCGACCTGGAGCTCGCCCTCGCCGTCGCCGCCGGCCCGGATCCGCGAGATCCGCGCGCCGTGCCGGCGCCGTTGACCGGTCCTCGTCCGACGTCGTTGCGGGTCGCCCTGGTCACCGATCCAGGCGGTATGGGCGTGTGTCCCGCGGCGGCGGAGGCCGGGCGACGCGCGGCAGCGGCGCTGACCGCGGCCGGCTATTTGGTCGAGGAGGCGGTCCTGCCACGCTTCGAGGAGGCCCTCGAGGCCTATGGCGAGCTGATCATGACCGAGTTCCATCAGGTCTGGCCCATGCTCGAGAAGCTGCTCTCGCCCGATAGCCGCCGCTACATCGAGCTCGCGATGCGGCTCGCGCGGCCACGAGACCTGAAGGGCTACCTGGAGCTGACGGCCGCACGCCAGGGCATCCAGCGCGCCTGGACCGAGTTCCTCGCGGAGTGCCCGCTGGTGCTCGGGCCCGTCTACCCGGACCCGCCGCCGCCGCCCGACTACGATATCGCCAGCCTCGAAGCGCACGAGGCCATCGGCCGCGCGCTGCGACTCTGCGCGGTGACGAGTCTGGTCGGCCTCCCGTCAGTCTCGGTGCCCGTGCTGCTGCAGGACGGCCTGCCGCAGGCGGTTCAGGTGATCGGGGGTTTCTACCGGGAAGATTTGTGCCTGGCGGCGGGAGCCGTCATCGAAGCCTCGGTGTCGTTTGATCGAAGCCGCGTGACAGGAAGACTCCACTACAACCGGCAATGAGGAAGCCGCCGCAAGACGTCACCGCCCGCCCCTCACCTTCGCCTGAAGCTCCGCGAGCCAAGCCGCCCCCGGAGATGATTCTCTACCGCGGCCTTTCCGGCCCATCCGTCCGCACTCGGCGCCAGGCGGCCGCCAGCACCGCCTCGTAACGAGGATGGCCGCGGAGGACGACGAGGTCGGCCCGGCGCCGGCAGCATCCGCCGCTCCGCCCCGACCCCCGCCTCGCCGAGGACCTGAAGCACCGTCGCCGAGGCGTTCTCCAAAGGCAGCTCTTTCCGCTCAGTCGCCCGGACTCCCCTGAACATGTGCACGGCGAGCCTTGGGGCTTGGCGATCGGTTCGATGACCGGTCATCAGACGGACGCCGCGGGCATTTTGTCGCTTGGCGACTGCTCTGATCTTGCATACCTCGTGAATTGACAGGCACCTCGGCGAGCCATACCCTGTAGACAGCGGTCGGTCTTCCGCCCCACCTGGCACCGAGGCGGCCTATGCAGCAGCATGCCGGCACACCCGACCCGAGTGCCTCGGGCCCATCCAGCCTTCGTCGCCGGCCCGGGGTGGGGCGCCACGACTCCATCGGCGCGCCGTACCGCGCCTCACTCATCGCCGCACCACCCGCCCGCCCGCGCCGGCGCTCGGCCGTACGCTGAGACGCGACGATGGCCCTCCCCTCCTGCGTCAAGATGCTGGAGCACTGGGTGGAAGACCGCCTCGGCACCGGCTTCACGCTGGACCCCCAGAACCGACCCACCCCTAACTTTGTCACCGGCTTCGCCAGGCTCGAC
>JBGQJV010000199.1:0-8444 GCA_041499215.1 Gemmatimonadota bacterium
CTATCCGGTCGCGATCGACAACGACCATGCGGTCTGGCGCGCCTTCAACAACCAGTATTGGCCGGCCCTCTATTTCGTCGATGCCCAGGGGCACATTCGCCATCATCACTTCGGCGAGGGCGAATATGAGCAGTCGGAAAGAATCATTCAGCAGCTCCTCGCCGAGGCCGGGCACGCTGGCAGCGGTCACGACCTGGTTGCGGTGGATGGCGGTGGAGCGGAAGCGGCCGCCGACTGGGCGAGCCTCAGATCTCCGGAGAACTACCTCGGCTATCAGCGCACCGAGAACTTTGCGTCTCCCGGCGGGGCCGTACTGGACCAGGGTCGCGTCTATGCCGCCCCCGCCCGATTGCGACTCAATCAGTGGGCCCTTTCGGGTGACTGGACGGTGAGAACAGGGGCGACGGCCCTGAACAAGGCCAACGGGCGGATCACGTACCGGTTTCACGCTCGCGATCTGCATCTCGTGATGGGACCGGCGGTGCGAGGACAATCCGTCCGCTTTCGGGTGCTCATCGATGGAGAGGCACCGGGTACCGCCCACGGTATCGATGTGGATGACCAGGGCAACGGTACGGTCACCGAACAGCGGCTGTACCAGCTGATCCGGCAACCGGCAGCCATCGCAGACCGCCTGTTCGAGATCGAGTTCCTCGATTCGGGTGCCGAGGTCTTTGCGTTCACGTTCGGCTGATCCATGGCCGCGACCGGACCGATACCATTGCTGCGCTGGCCTCCAACGTCGGCGCCTGGATGCAGACCGTGGGGGCCCAGTGGCTTCTGGTCGGGCTGCCGAATGCGGCGACCCTGGTCGCCCTGGTCCAGACCGCCGATACGCAGCCGGACCTGCTGCTGGCGCTCCCCGGCGGTGCCCTGGCGGACATCTTCGACCGGCGCCGATTCCTCATCGGCCTGCAGCTCTTCCAGGTGGTGGTGGGCGCGGGGCTCACCGCGCTGCCGAGCCGCCTCCTCCCTCTTTCACAATCGCTTCATACCGTCCTTGCCATATACCGGTACGACATCCGGGGATTCGGGCCTGCAGGCCGCGGTGTGGCGCTCCAGTCTTCGTGCGCCACAGCGATGTTGTTCTCGTCGGTCGCCCGCCCTGACGGGCCCGATCCTCTCACCCCTGACGGACCGATCACATGGACCATCGTACCTTGCCTGAGATCATTCAGGGCGGCATGGGTATCGCCGTGTCGGATTGGCGTCTCGCCCGCGCCGTCTCTCGCCTGGGCCAGCTGGGCGTCGTGTCCGGCACCGCGATCGACTCGGTGCTGGTGAGGCGGCTGCAGGACGGCGATCCGGGCGGCCACGTCCGCGGCGCGATGGCGACCTTCCCGATACCCGGCGTGGCCACCCAGGTGCTTGCCAGGTTCTTCCGCCCCGAGGGCCGAGCGCCCGGCACGCCTTACGAACTGTTGCCGATGTACCGCAAAACCGTCAGCCGCACGCGGGAGGCGCTGACCATCCTGGCCGCGTTCGTGGAGGTGCATCTGGCCCGGGACGGCCACGACGGGCCGGTCGGCATCAACCTGCTCACCAAGATCCAGCTGCCCACCCTGGCCCTCCTGTACGGGGCGATGCTTGCGGGGGTCGACTTCGTGCTGATGGGCGCCGGGATTCCACGCGAGATTCCCAGCGCGATCGACCGGTTGCTGGAGCACCAGCCGGCATCGCTCCGATTCGAGCTGGTGGGCGCCTCGACCGAGTCACCCGAGCTGCTGCAGTTCGATCCCCGGCGGTATTGGGACGGCCCGGCTCCCACGCTCAAGCGGCCCAGGTTCCTGCCGATCGTGGCCAGCAACTCCCTCGCGACGATGCTGGCCCGGAAGGGCGGCGGGAAGATCGACGGATTCGTTGTGGAAGGGCCGACGGCGGGAGGGCACAATGCCCCGCCCCGCGGGGAGACGACCTTCAATGCCAGGGGGGAGCCGATCTACGGGGCTCGCGACGAGGTAGATCTCGCCAAGCTCGGTGAGCTCGGACTGCCCTTCTGGGTGGCGGGTGGCATGGGATCGGCGGCGCACCTCCGGGCGGCGAGGGCGGCCGGCGCGGCCGGCATCCAGGTCGGAACGCTGTTCGCGTTCTGTGACGAGTCCGGGCTCGATCCGGCCCTCCGTACGGCCGTGCTCGCCCGCGCGGCGCGGGGGGACGTCGACGTGCTCACCGACCCGCAGGCGTCGCCCACCGGCTACCCGTTCAAGGTGGTGGAATGGGGCGAGAACCCGGCCGGGCCCGGCGCGCGGGAACGGGTCTGCGATCTGGGGTATCTCCGGGTCGCCTACCGGACAGCAGAGGGCGGTATCGGCTACCGCTGCGCCAGCGAGCCGATCGATGCCTACGTGCAGAAGGGGGGCACAGTGGAGGAGACGGCGGGACGGCGCTGCCTCTGCAACAGCCTGATGGCGAATATCGGGATGGCGCAGGTGCGAGACGGGGGGCATCTCGAGCCGCCGCTCCTCACCAGCGGAGACGATCTCCGCTCCATCGCGGCCTTCCTCGCCGGCCGGACCCACTACGCCGCCGCGGACGTGATCCACGCGCTGCTCGCGGACGGCTAAGATAGCTCTGCGCGAGTCGGCAGGGGTCAGGGTCCCGGCTGCCTTACGCGTGCCGGCATTGGGTGACGACCCGCGCACCACGCGCCCGCCCCGGCGGCCGGTGATCAGAGATTGGCCGCGGCCTGCAACTCCTCCAGCAGCGCATCCAGGTCGATGCCGTGCGCCGGGGCGGCGAAGGCCAGTGTCTTCCCGCCACCGCAGCACAGATCCAGACCATGCCTCCCGAACAGCTCCCGGGCGGCCGGATGCTGCTCCGCGATGGCGGCAAGGGTCGCGGTCGGTGAGATACCGGTGTCCTGAAACGTCACCACCCACTCGGCGGGACCACGAGCCTCGGTCGTCCGGATGAAGCCCCGGAGACGCATCAGGGCATAGAGCGGCACCGGCTCGAACGGGGCAGTGAGTTCGAGCGCCCCGCCCAGCGGCACTCGGCCGGCGGTGGCCATGAACAGGTCGAACGGCTCTCCACCAGATGCGAGTACCGGGCGGACATCGAGGCGAGCCATCTCCAGAGCGGGTTGAAACGTGGTCATCGACGAATCCTTTCCGGCGTCCAGCGAGGCGGTGGCGGTCACGCGGTCCTGGTGCGAGGAAGAACCCTGAGTTGGGGCAGGCTGCTTCTCCGACGAAAGCCATCTCAATTCACACCGGGAAGTGTGAATAAATCTGCAAGAAACGACGAACGTATTCTGGGAGAGGAAACCTTGAGGCGGCGTGGCCGCTGAGCTCAGCCCCGCACCAGGTCGCGCAGCAGGGCCGTCAGCACACCGGGTAGCCGCTCCGCGCGGGAGAGCACCGCGAAGTCCCGCCCGAAGATGCGGGTCGCGTAACGGGGGGCCTGGCGGTCCACCGTCAGGCAGAAGACGTGGACGCCCTGGAGTCGGGCCTCGGTTACGGCCATGCGGGTGTCTTCGATGCCGTACCGGCCTTCGTATTCGTCCACGTCGTTGGGCCGACCATCGGAGAGCAGCAGCAGCAACCGGTGCCGAGCCGGCTGGCGCGCAAGCGCCGCCGTGGCATGCCGGAGCGCGGCGCCGGTCCGAGTATATCCATCGGGATCCAGCCCGGCGATCCGGCGACGCACCGCCCCGACTCCCCCGGGCTCGTCGAACCGCTTGAGCACCTGCACGGTGACCCGGGAAGGCCCCGCGCTGGCGAAGGCCAGCACCGCGTGCGGGTCGCCCAGCGCAGCGAGCGCCTCCCCGACGATCAGCAAAGCCTCCTTCTCGACATCGATGATCCGGCGGTCCCCGGCGACCCAGCCATCGGTGGATGCGCTCGCGTCGACCAGCAGCGCGATCGCCGCGTCGCGTCGAACCGGCCGGGTGTCGATGTAGAATCGGTCATCGGCCACGCTCCCACCCCGGCGATCGGCGTAGGCCGCCACCAGAGCGTCCACATCCAGTTCGGCGCCGTCAGGTTGATGCCGTAGCGCCATCCGCCTGGGACGCAGGCGCTCGAAGTCGCGGCGCACCGTGCGGATCATCGCCGCATGACGGCGCAGCGCGCCTTCCACCCATGCAGCGCTCCCCGCTTCGGCCAGGCGCTCGCGGACGACCGCGGCGCGCGGTCGATACGCTCCTACCCGCCAGTCCCACTCCGGATACGCCAGGCCAGCCGCCGCGATGGCGACTCGGCCTGCCGGAGCACGGGGGATCGGATCTTCACCCGCGAGCACTTCGGACACCGGTCCAGGCGTCCGGACCAAGCGCGCCTCCGGCAGCTCCGAGAGTGCATCCGCCAGCTCGCCCGGGTCGGCCTGCTGATCCCGATCGGCGGGGCGCTGGAGCCCGGCCGGGTCCTCGGCCTTCTCCTGCAGATCGTCCGCCCGCACCATCCACGTGCCGGGCTCAGCATCGTCCTCATCCTCGGAGGCCTCCCGGGTGCGCGGGCGTCGCGGGAGCGTCCGGGTTCGGCCGGACGCGGGAACGGGCTCATCGGTCGCGCCCGGATGGGCGGGCGCGGGCTCCTCAAGACCTTCGTGCATCGTGCCCCACAGTGGCACGGGCGCCATCCCCCGGTAGGGGCCGGCTAGGCTCACCAGCGTCCGCCGCTGCTCCTCGGCCCATCGCCGAGAAACCTCCTGCGTCGCTGCGACTGCGAACGGCTCCGGGGGCAATGCCGGTTCCGCCGCGAGCAGCACCTGCACCAGCCGTTCAACCGCGAGCTCCTGCGGGGACGGATGGCGGACGACCGGTCTTCCTCTTGCCGCCTCTCGTCTGGCCTCACTGAGCTTCTCCCCGAACCGGGGGAACATGCGCACCAGCGTCGCATCGACCGCGGCAGCCTCGGAGAGCAGGTACAGGTCTCGGAGCAGCGCGTCGCCCGTCGGCGTGGCCGCCCCGGTGCCACGGTGAATCCGTGCCGCTTGCTCCAGGGCCAGCAGTCGGTACCGGTCCGCAATCCGCGCCGGTGGCAAGGCATCGAGGTGGCTGGGGAGTCGGATGCGCGCCCCGTCCGAAGACGCGAGGGCGTCCGGACTATACAGATGTGCGGTCCGGCGCCGGGCCAGGCGAGCGAGGAGACTGGGGGGTGCGGGGGGCTCGGCGATGCCGATGTCCGGTGCCTCGGGAAAGACCGCGGCGACGAAGAGCTCGAGGCGGCGCTTCAGGTCCTGCAGTCTTGGAGACGCCTCCGTGCGTCCCGCGGTTCGTCGGGCCCAGAGCTCTCGGGCAAGCCGCGTGGCGTGCAGGGCGCCTTCGGCGATGACATCTTCGGGCTCGGCCACCGGTCAGAACGTGGCGGTGATCAGGTCGCCGATGGCCGCTAGCAGATCGGGGTCATCCGTGAGTGGTCCCATCAGGGCGACCCGTGCGGCCCGTGCCGGGCTGATCCCCCCGGCGATGAGACGGGCCGTGGCCACGAGCAGCCGGCTGCTGGGCACCTCGGCCAACCCCCGGTCGCGCAGCCGGCGAACCCGGCAGGCCAGCTCGACCAGGGCACCCGCCGTTGCGTCGTCCACGCCCCCTTCGTGCATGACGACCCGCCGCTCCAGCTCGGCAGGCGCGAAGTCGAACTCCAGCGACACGAATCGCTGCCGAGTGCTCGGCTTGAGGTCCTTGAGCACATGCTGATAGCCGGGATTGTAGGACACGACCAGCTGGAAGCCCTGTTCCGCCTGGAGCAACTCGCCGGTCTTCTCGATCGGCAGCATCCGTCGATCGTCGGTGAGCGGGTGAATCACGACCACCACGTCTTGCCGGGCTTCCACCACCTCATCGAGATAGCAGATGGCCCCCAGTCGGGCGGCGCGCGCGAGCGGGCCGTCCTGCCAGACCGTTTCCCCGCCGCGGATCAGCCAGCGCCCGGTCAGGTCGCTGGCCGAGAGATCGTCGTGGCAGGCCACCGTCACCATCGGTCGCTTGAGCCGCCAGGCCATGTGTTCCACGAAGCGGGTCTTGCCGCACCCGGTCGGGCCCTTGAGCATGACCCCCAGTCCCCGACGGTGGCACTCCTCGAACACCATCACTTCGTCACCGACGGGGAGGTAGAACGGCTCGTCCCCACCGGGATGACGCAGCCCGTCCGGCAAACTACGGGCGACAGCCGGCACCCGCTGCACACTCACCGGCTCACCCCCTTGCGTCCGCCACGGCCGGCCAGGCGGACGGCGCGGTCCGACGCCTGGGGGCGAGGAAGAAGAAGTCGTAGAGGAAGAGTCCGACGCCGAGAGTGAACAGCAGCCCGGTCCCAAGGACCATCAGGAAGTGCACCTGGATCTTGTGCTGGGTCTCCAGGTATCCGAGACCGAGGATGCGCTCCAGGTAGGTCTGACCGATGCCGGCGGCGGCGAACGCCATCGTCATCCCGAACATCCCGCCCACCTGGAGCCAGAAGGCCCAGAGTCCGGTCGGCGACTCGCCCCCTTCCTGGTCGTGGCCGAAGAGCCCGGGTGCCGCGTAGGTGATCATCGCGAGCACGATCATCACGTACGCCCCGAAGAACGCCATGTGCCCGTGCATCGCGGTGATCATGGTGCCATGGGTCCACTTGTTGACCGCGGGCCAGGTGTGGGCTAATCCGAGGACGCCGGCGCCCAGCGCGGAGAAGACGGCGCTCCCGATGGTCCAGTGCACGGCCAGGCGGTTTGGATGAGCGAGGCCCGAGCGGCGCATGGCCATGTAGGCGTAGACCGCCATCCCCAGAAAGGCCAGTGGCTCCAGGGCGCTGAAGAACCCGCCGATGTACTGCCAGTAGCTCGGCACCCCGATCCAGAAATAGTGGTGCGCGGTGCCAAGGATGCCGGCGATGAAGGTGAGCCCGACGATGACGTAGAGCCACTTCTCCATCACCTCGCGGTCGGCGCCGGAGAGCCGGATGAGGAGGTAGGCGAGGAGGCCGCCCTGGATCATCTCCCAGACGCCTTCCACCCAGAGGTGCACCGTCCACCAGCGGTAGTAGATGCTGACGGTGTAGTTGTCGAAAGTGAGGAGTGCCGGCAGGTAGAGGATGGCGGTCAGCGCCAGGCCCGCGACGAGCACGCCCTCGGTGGTGGTGAGCTTCTTCGCCTTCCAGATCGTCATCCCGATGTTGTACAGGAACATCAGCATCACCACGACGATGGCGAGCTTCACCGGCATCGGCTGCTCCAGCAGTTTGTTCCCCTCCGTCCAGCCGAACAGGTACCCCACGACCGCGGTGACCCCGGCCGTGGTCCACAATCCAAGCTGCCAGTAGGCGAGGCGGGGCGAGTGGAGCTCGGTCCGCGATTCCTCGGGCACCAGCCAGTAGGTGGCTCCCATGAACCCGGTCAGCACCCACACGATGAGCACGTTGGTGTGGATCTCCTTGCTCACGTCGAAGGGCAGGAACGCCTTGATCGGGTCCGGGCCCAGGTATTTGGTGATCGAGAGGATGCCGAACACCATCTGGAGCCCATACAGGAGCAGGGCCACGACGAAGTAGGCGTAGGCAACGGCCTGCGTGCGATAGCGCATGTCCGCTCCTGCTACTTGAGAGTCATGAGGTAGGCCACCAGCGCGTCCACCTGCGCCGGCTGGAGCGACTGGCCGAACCCGGGCGGCATCATCGACTGACCGTTATTGGAGAAGGTCGGGCCTGGCACGATGTCGGCATTGGGATCGAGGATCGACTCGTGGATGTAGCCCGCCGCATCGGTGGCCTTGCCCCTGTAATCGGAGGCCTTGACCCGAGCCGCCGCTGTGGCCGTGATGCCGGCCAGCGATGGGCCCACCAGGTTCACGCCGGCCGCGGTGGAGTGGCAGGCGAAACAGCCGGGAGGCGACTGGCCGAAGAGGGCCTGGCCGATGGCCACGGGATCATCCGAGGCCGGCTCGGGCGCGGCACCGCCGACATTGGTGCCGGGAATCGCGGCGCCGGAGACGAGGATGGGCCGCGGCGGCCAGCCGTGGTTGTCGATCTTCCCCACCCAACTGAGGAACGCGATGACCTCGTCGATTTCCTGCGCCGACAGCTTGAGGTTCGGCATCAGGCGCCGGTCCCGCTCCTCGTTGTAGAACTTGGCGGGATCGGCCAGAAAGGAGCGCAGGTATGGCGCCCCACGCTGGTCCGCGATCTTGGTCAGGTCGGGAGCGTAGTAGGCACCCTCACCCAGAAGCGTGTGACAATTGACGCAGTTCTTCCGGTGCCAGACGTGCTTCCCCGCGACGACCTCGGGCGTAATCTGGTCCGAATGGGTGAGCGAGGCGAGCTGCCGGTGGCTGTCGATCGTGAGGGCGAGGAAGATCAGGGAGAAGAGGCCGGTCGAACCGAGGAAGAACGCGCGCGTCTGTCGTTTGGTCATGGAGCCCCCGGGGTTCAGACGCCGATCTGGCGGAAGTAGCGCAGCGCCATGGAGGCGCCGTACGCGGCGGCAGCGGCCATCAGGAGGAGGATGAGCGCGCACAGCGCCCGAGTGAG
>JBGQJV010000200.1:0-8359 GCA_041499215.1 Gemmatimonadota bacterium
CGAGATCGACCAGCGGATCACAGCCCTCAGGGAAACACTGGCCGACCGCCGCCCCACGCTGGTCTTCACCGGGAGCCGCGACACGCTCGAGGCCCTTCGCGGCGCACTCGCGGATCATCGGCCGGCCTGGGTCACCGGCGCCGCGGCGGGGATCGGGCACACCCGCATGCCGCGTGAGACCGTGCTGCAGTGGTTCAGGCCCGACAGCGCGCCTGCAGGCGCCGCTCGCAGTGCTTCCACCGGTCCGCGACCGAGCCCCCCTCTGGAGCGCCTTGGCGCGACCCGGGGGCGAGGAAGTCCCTTAGGGCCGGTCCGCGACCGAGGGCAGCGACCCGGACCCGAGGGAGTCCCTGGGGGCCCGTCCGCCCTTCTCGCCACCGACGTCGCCGCCGAGGGACTCGATCTCCAGCGCGCCGAACGGATCGTGCACTTCGACCTGCCGTGGACCAGCGTCCGGCTGGATCAGCGCGAGGGGCGGGCGGTGCGACTCGGCGCGAAGGCGGCCGAAGTCGAGATCGTCCGATTCGCGCCCTGGCCGGAGCTGGAGGCCCGGCTCTCGCAGGACGCCAGGCTCGTGGCCAAGCGCCGGCTGGCCACGATCGCCGGGCTGGACGACGATGGCCGGTGGCTGTTCCGGTGGCGCGTGGAGCTGGCGGAAGCGGCGGGCGCCGGCGGAGGCGAGACCGCCCTGGCCATCGTGGCGGGTGAGCCCGAGGGCTGGCTCGTCGGTTTCGCGCTGGACCTGTCGCTGCCGGATGGCGCGCTCCGCCGGGAGCCGGCCAGTCTCCTGTGGGTCGAGCCGTCCGGCGCGCTAACCGAGGACCCGGCGATCACGGCAGCGCGGCTGAAACAGGTCGCCGGCCTGCCCTCGCTTCGGAACGCCGGGACCGGTGACCGGGAACGCACGCAGCAGATGCTCACCGGGCTGGTGCGGTCACGGCTCCGCGCGGCACAGCACACCGCCTGGCTGTCGCGCCAGGCGCCGCCCGAGCAGCGGCGCCTCGCCCGGCGCATGCGCCGGCTCGCGGCGGAAGCGGCGCGACAGCGTAATCAGCGGTTGCTGACCCTCGCCGATCAGGCGCTCGACTGGCTCGCCGGCGGCGTGACCGCGGGCGAGGCCGCCATGGTGGCCCGGCTGGCTCTGGCTCCGGCCGGCCAGTTGCCCGCTTTGTGGCCGGCGCTGCTCCGCTGTCCCAGGATGAGACCGATTCCGGTACCGCGGCTGACGGGCGTGATCCGGGTAACTCGTGCCCCGTCGTGCCCCGGGTCGGGACCCTGCGGTTCGATCTCGACGATCCCCTGAGCGACTCGAGCGACCCGACTCCAGCGAGTCGAGCAGCGTGAGACAGAGATCCTCCACCCGCCGAGGGTGTACGGACCTCTTCGGCACGCCTCGTCGCGGGCAGGCTGCCGGCGGCGGAAGGAGCCGGATCATCCCTGGATGCAGTCGAGGATGTTCCGGGCCCGGGCGGTGCCGGTCGGATGCTCGTCGTCGAACTGCGTCGTTCCCAGACGGGCGAAGAAGCGCATCGCCGCCATTGACACCTTCCGGCCGGACGCGCCCAACCGCGTGACCGCGAGACAGTCGGCCGCAAGCTCCTTGGCCTGGAGCAGCCGGCCCCGCGTTCCCATGTCGGCGCGGAGCGCGCTGGACCGGGTGTGCTTCAGCTCGATATGGGCGTATTCATGGGCCAGGAAGAAGGCCTGAAGATCCGGGCTGAACTGCTGCATGGATCGAGGGTTGTAGTAGACCACGGGGCGGACAGGATCGTATACCGCCACGGCCACGTCCCGGAGCATCACGTCGGCGATCATCCGCACATGGGGCCCGGGCGCGGGGGTGGTCAGGTCGCGGAGGGGCGCCGCATCGGTGCCGATCAGCACTGCCAGCGTAGTCACGGCTGCACTCGCTACTCGGATCATTCTCCGGCTCCTTGTCCGCTCAGTGCGGTCACTCCGGCGGCGTGCCGCCGTCCCGCGCTGAAGTGTCAAAGTAGAGCAGTTGCTCTAGTTCATGGAACTAAACTAGAGTGAAAGCTCTATTTGTCAAGAAGCCTGGTTGGCCCCGGTGTTGGCGACGAATGCAGGCCGGCGACCACGGCCTACCTCGAGGGAGGTGACAACCCGTTGTGCAGAAAGCTGTTACGGACAGGCGCCGGGAGGTCGGGTCGACCGGCGCACGGTGCGGAGGTCGCGCACCAGTCTCGGCAGGAGAGGTGCGCCACCGGTCCTTTGCCGACCAGGGAAGCGATCGCGCGGGCCGCTGCTGACGGGCATGATTCTGCTCACTAGCTTCCCGGCATGCCAGAAATCCGCACCGTGCTGTTCGACCTCGACGGCACCCTGATCGACTCGATCGAGCTCATCCTCGCGAGCTACCACCACACCCTGGCCGAGCACGGCTACCCCCCTGTGTCCGACGCCGAGTGGCTGCGCGGGGTGGGTACCCCCCTCCGCACCCAACTGGGCCAGTGGGCCCGCACCCCGGAGCAACTCGAGCTTCTGGTGGTCACCTACCGGAACTACAACCTGGCCAATCACGATCGAATGGTGCGGCCGTATCCCGGAGTCCCGGAGATGGTGCGGGCCATCCGCGCGCGGGGGCTCCGCATCGGGATCGTGACCAGCAAGAATCGCGAGGGGACACGCCGCGGGCTGAGGCTGGTGGGGCTGGAGGACACGATCGAGGTTTTGGTGTGCGCCGATGACGTGACCCGCGCCAAGCCCGACCCCGAACCGGTGACCAGGGCGGTGGAACTGCTCGAGGCTCATCCGGCGAACACGATCTTCGTGGGCGACAGCATCCACGACCTGCACTCCGGGCGCGGCGCGGGTGTGCTCACCGGCGCGGTCCTGTGGGGTCCGTTCGCCCGTCACGAGCTCGAGCCGGCGGCACCGAATTACTGGCTTGAGACGCCGGAAGATCTTGGGAGGTTGGTACTTAGGTAGAGTTCGAAGTTCCAAGTTCGAAGTAGCCGCGAGTGCGGTTCGAACTTGGCACTTGGAACTCGGAACTGTCTCCCCGTCTTGCCGGGATGGGGTGTGTCGTTACATTCCCGCCGTCGTTACACCCCCGTGACAAACTCGGAGGAATTCCGGCGTGCGCCTCCTGCCCAGAGACGAACACTTCTTCGAGCTGTTCACCGCGGTCGCTGAGCGTAGCGTGGAGGCAGCCCGCCTGTTCGGCGAGATGCTCAAGGCGCCGCCCGACCGCCGCAACTACCTGGTCGAATCCATCAAGCGACTGGAGCACGAATGCGATCAGGTGACCCACGAAGTCATCACCCGGCTGGACCGTACCTTCATCACCCCGCTGGACCGGGAGGACATTCACGAGCTCGCGTCGGGCCTCGATGACGTGATCGACCTGATCGATGGCGCCGCCCGGAGGGCCCAGATCTTCCACCTTGGGGAGGCGCCCGAGGGGGCGATCCTCCTCGCCGACGTGATCCGGCGCGCCTGCGAGGAGCTGCTGCTGGCGGTGCGCGGCCTGTCGAAGAATCAGGGCGCGGTGCTGCCCGCGTGCATCGCCGTCAAGCGACTGGAGGAGGAAGGGGACTCGCTGTATCACGAGTGGCTGGGCCGGGTGTTCGAGGGGAACCCCGACCCGCTGGTGGTGATCAAGTGGAAGGAACTGTACGACAACCTGGAGAAGACCCTGGATCACGCTGAAGACGCGGCCAACGTGCTCGAGTCCATCTCGATCAAGCACGGCTGACCGATGGAGCCCGGCGTCTCCTTCATCGTGGCGATCATCGTCGTCGCCCTCGCGTTCGATTTCATCAACGGCTTCCACGACAGCGCCAACTCCATCGCCACCGTGGTGGCGACCCGGGTCCTCTCGCCGGCGGTGGCGGTGGCATGGGCGGCGTTCTTCAATTTCGTCGCCGCGTTCCTGGTCGGTACCGCGGTCGCCAAGACCATCGGCAAGGGCCTGGTGGATCCGGCGGTGCTGGATCCGCGCCTGGTCCTCTCGGCGCTCATCGGGGCCATCGCCTGGAATCTCATCACCTGGTGGCTGGGACTCCCCAGCTCGTCATCCCACGCGCTGATGGGCGGGTTGGGTGGCGCGGCGGTGGCCAAGGCCGGCGCCGTGGCCCTGCTTCCGGGCGGGTGGACCAAGCCGATCCTGTTCATCTTCCTGTCACCACTGATCGGCCTGATCCTGGCGCTCGGGCTCACCGTCGCACTCTCCTGGCTGCTCCGGAGAGCCCATCCGGGCCCGGTCGACCGGATCTTCCGCCGGCTGCAGCTGCTTTCCGCGGGGCTCTATTCGATCGGCCACGGAGCGAACGACGCCCAGAAGACCATGGGGATCATCGTGGGCCTGCTGGTTTCCTCCCAGACCCTGTTCGCCAATGAGACCGGCTGGCTCACCCACCTGCATCTGACCAACGCCGACCAGGTGCCGCTCTGGGTGGAGCTGGCGGCCTATTCGGCGATCTCGCTGGGCACGGCGATGGGTGGGTGGCGGATCGTGAAGACGATGGGCTCGCGGATCACCCGGATCAGGCCGTTCGGCGGATTCTGTGCCGAGACCGCCGGCGGCATCACGCTGCTCATCGCCTCACGCTTCGGGATTCCGGTGAGTACCACCCACACCATCACGGGCGCGATCGTGGGAGTCGGGGCCAGTCAGCGACTCTCGGCGGTGCGCTGGGGCATAGCAGGACGGATCGTGTGGGCCTGGATCCTCACGATCCCGATGGCGGCGGCGATTGCGGCGGGATCGTATCTCGTCTTGAGGTAGGGGGTTGCGATAGTTCCAAGTTCCAAGTTCGGAGTGCCGCTCGAACTTTGAACTTTGAACTTGGAACTTTGTACCTCAGGCCGCCCGCGCCGCCCGGCGTGACGCAACCCACGCGTAATCCGCCAGCAGCTGGTCGTAGATCGGATCCCACTCGCGACTCGCCGCCGTTGCCACCCCCCCCTCGGACAGCCGTCGCCGAAGGTCCGCATCCCGCATGAGCAGTCGCAGCCCTTCGGTCAGAGACTCGGTGCTCTGCACCCGCGCCAGCCAGGCGTTCTCCAGGTGCCGGGCGAATTCCAGGACCCCGCCACCCGCAACCGCGACGGAAGGGAGCCCCGAGGCCATCGCCTCGAGCAGGGAGTTTCCGAAGGTCTCGGTCGACGAGGGGAACACGAACAGGTCGGCGGAGGCGTACGCCTCCGACAGATCGCGGCCGGAGAGAAGTCCGGTGAGGTGCACGCCCGGAATCGGACGCCGGCGAAGTCCCTCGGCGAGAGGCCCCTGCCCCACCAGCACCAGTTGAGCGTTACCCCGTTCCGCCCGGACCGCCTCCCAGCCGCGGAGCAGGCGGCCGATGTCCTTCTCCCGGGCCAGGCGTCCAATGTAGGTGACCAGCAGATCATCCGGACCAACACCGAACCGGCGACGATACGCGTCGCTGCGGAACCGGGGGTGGAAGTGGGCCGGGTCTACACCTCTGGTCCAGAGCGCGGTGTGCTCCACCCCCCGCTGGCGCAGGGTCTCCTGGTACACCCGCGACGGCACCAGTACCCGGTCGGCGTGACCGTAGAACCAGCGGAGGTAGATCCAGCCCATCCGCAGCACCCAGCGCACGCCGTAGCGCGCGGCGTACTTCTGATAGTCGGTGTGGGCGGACGCGATGAGCGGCAGCCCCAGCTGCGCCGCCGCCTTGACCCCGGCGAGACCCAGCGCGAACTCGGTAGCCACGTGCACCACGTCGGGCCGGAACCGGGCCAGATCCTCTACCACGTCGCGCTGACGGGGGAAGGCCCATTGCACATCGGGATAGAGGAACAGCGGAACACTGGGAGAGCGATGCGCCTCCGGTCGGTCCGGTACCCCCGGCGGGAGGTCGTAGGTCGCGCTGTAAACCCGAATCTGATGTCCCCGCGCCGAGAGCGCCTCCACCAGGCGATCAAGGGTCACCCCGACCCCGCTGACCATGGGCCAGTAGACTTCGGAGAAGATGGCAATCCGCATGACTGACAGGCTAGTCGAAGAAGAATGACTTCACAAGTTCCGCGTTCCGAGTTCCGCGTTCCACGTTGGACAGATCCGAGTGAGGGAGCCTCCCGAGACTCAACCCTAAGAAACTCGGAACGCGGAACGCGGAACCCGGAACACTATCCCCGTCGCTCGGGCAACCCGGCCTCCTCCCGGATCACCGACGCGAACCCGGCAAAATCGTACTCCTCCCGCCCCAGCCTCAGCGCTTCCGTCAGGCGGTCCGCCACCAACTCGGCCAGGGGCATGGGGGTGGATTGCTCCCGGGCGGCCTCCTGGATCAGGAGGAAGTCCTTCCGCGCCAAGGGCAAGGCAAAGCCGGCGGGGGTGAACTCGGTCCGGGCAATTCTGCCGCCATAGCTCCTGACGACCGGCGAACCGAAGAGCGTGGAGGTGAGTATGCCCAGAAGCCTGTCCGGGTCGAGTCCGCCCTTCTCGGCTAGGGCCAGCGCCTCCCCCAGCGCCTCGATGGTCGCTCCGATCATGAAGTTGCCGGCCAGCTTCGCGAGGGTGGCCTGTTCGGCCGCCGGCTGGGGGAAGGTGCCCTGCCCCAGAGCCGCGAAGACCGGGTCGGCCCGCCGGACGGTCTGTGGATCCCCACCGGGAATGATCCAGAGCTGACGGGCCCGGGCCGCGTCAGGCCGACCGAAGACCGGCGCGGCCACGAATCCGCGTTCGCGTTCCTGGTGCAGCTGCGCCAGCCGCCGGGTCCCCCCGAGCGAGATGGTGCTCATGCCGAGATGCACGGCGTCGGGGGCCAGGCCGGCGAGCAGTCCGTCGGGACCGTCGGTCACGCCTTCCACCGCGGCATCATCCGACAGCATGGTCACGACGAACTCCGCCCCCACCGCGGCGTCGCGCGGCGTGCGCGCGGTCCTTGCGCCGGTGAGCGCCTCCGCCTTTGCCGGTGAACGATTCCAGGCGCGAACCTTGAAACCGGCCGCCACCAGGTTGGCCGCCATCGGAAAACCCATCGCGCCAAGTCCGAGAAACCCTATCGTGGCACTCATGCGATTCTCTCCAGTCGCCTCAAGGTCGGAACCCGCCAGGCGATCATCCCCACCACCAGGATCGGCATGATACCGCCCAGCACCACCGCCGGCACAGGCCCGAGCAGCCGCGCGGCCACCCCGGACTCGAAGGCCCCGATCTCGTTGGAGGAGCCGATGAAGATGGCATTGACCGCGGCCACGCGACCGAGGAGGTGGCGTGGCGTCAGGGTCTGCAGCAGGGTCGAGCGCATCACCACACTCACGTTGTCGAACATCCCGGAAAGCGCCAGCAGGGCCACCGACAGCGGGAAGCTGAGCGAGAGTCCGAATCCGCTGATGCAGACCCCGTAGAGCGACACGGAGAGCAGGAGGGTCCTGCCCGCGCGGCTCCGGAGCGGCCGGTGTGACAGGTACACCGACATCAGCACCGAGCCGGCCGCCGGCGCGGCGCGGAGAATCCCCAGACCCTGGGCACCGACGTGCAGGATGTCGGTGGCGAAGACCGGCAGCAGCGCCTCCGCACCGGCGAAGAGTACCGAGAAGAGGTCCAGGGTGAAGGCGCCGAGCAGCACCGGCTGTTCGCGCAGGAAGTGAATGCCCTGCAGCAATCCGGTCAGTCCGGCAACCCCTTGGGAAGCAGCCGGCCGCGGACGCGCCTCCACCCGGGCCAGCACCGCCCAGGAGAGCAGCAGCAGCACGGTGGCCGCCGCGTAGGAGGCCGCCTCACCCGCGAAGCCGAGCAGCAGGCCGCCGGCGGCCGGGCCGGCCACCGCCGCGAACTGCCAGGTGCTGCTCCGCCAGGTGATGGCGTTCAGGTACAGCTCCCGCGGCACCAGGTCCGCCGAGAGCGCCGTCCGGGTCGGCTGGAGGAAGCTTCGGGCGATGCCGCTCACGAAGATCACCGCATAGACCGCCCACACGGTGTTCTGGTTGAGCCGCCCCGTCGTGGTCATCCAGAAGAGCGCGCCGGCGCAGGCCGTGAGGACCAGCAGCGCGGCGAGACACACCCGCCGCCGGTCGAATCGGTCGGCCACCTGCCCCGCCGGCAGCGCAACCAGGATGAACGGCAGCGCCTCCGCCAGCCCGATGAGGCCGAGCGCCAGGGGGTCGTGGGTGATCTGGTAGACCTGCCACCCGACGGCAACTCCCTGGACCATGGTGGCCAGGGTCTGTACCAGGAGACAGGTGACGAAACGCCGGAAGTCGGCGACGCGGAGCGCCGCGTAGGGGTCGTGCGCGGGAGACTCGGTCACGCTGGGAAGGTAGTCGTGGCGTGGGAGAGGCGGAAAAGGCGGGAAGGGCAGCAGGGACGGGAAAGGCGGGAAAGGCGGGAAAGGCCGGAAGTAGAGCATGTCATCCCGAGCGCAGCGAG
>JBGQJV010000201.1:0-8345 GCA_041499215.1 Gemmatimonadota bacterium
AAAGCCCGGCTCGGCCCGAATGCGGGCCACAACGCCATCACCCGCCAGCGGATGGTCGTCGACCAGGACCAGCGAGATCGGCCGGCTCACCGCTGCCGCGCCTGGGCCGGCCCCCGATGCCGGGAACGGAATAGTCGTCATTGGCGTCACCCGGTCCAGCTGTTCCAGGTCAGATGACAGCGATCGACGAAGTACTCGGGAGGGTGGTCTCCCCGGTCCAGCAGCGCGTGCAGCATCTCGTGCCGCACCACCATCTGGCTGTCCTGGTACGCACCGGCGATCACGATCCGGCTGCCATCCGTCCCCCGCGACCAGCCCGCGGCCTTCTGCCCCCGTGAAGTCATGAACGCCGCCACGTTGGGCACCACGAACCAGGCGATGCGTCCGGGATCGCCCTGGCGGGCGGAGCAGGTCTCCGTCATCGCCCACCAGGCCTGGTACTCCGCCGGCGGGAGGAATGCGACGGCGTTGTCCGGCAGGCGCGCGAGCGGACCCAGCGGCGCCTGGCACCCGGCCAGGGTGATGAGGAGAAGCGGAAGCCTCCAGCCCCGGAGCGCCGTGCTCCTGGCGGGGAAGCTCTTGACCATCGGATCTATGCGCTGCACGGGTCCTCACACTCACTGGCACCTTCTCCGAACGACCCATGCCACCTGGTCGATTCGCCCGGCTCACCCGCGCGCGACACACGCACGAGGAGCTCACGGGAGCGGGTTGGTTCCCGATCACCCATCGCTGTGGTACGGGAGTCCGCCGGATAGGAATGTGGGGTGCTGCGAAGGGGGCAACAATCGCTCGTGGGGACCATTCGGAACTAGCTCGTGAGAGCGAGTCCGTACCGTCCCTGCGGGGGACTAGGTATACCGGACTTTGGACCCTACTTCAGCGTGGGTAAAGGCGGCTACCTCCAGCCGGCTGTGCAGCGCCAGCTTCTCCAGGACGTTGTGTACGTGGCTCTTGACCGTGTGTACCGCGATGTGCAGCCGGGTCGAGATCTCCTTGTTGCTCAGGCCCTCACCCAGGAGGTCAATGACCTGGCGCTCCCGGTTGGTCAGCCGCACCGCCTCGAGGACCTTGGTCTTGCTCCCCCGGGCCGCATTCCTGGCGATCTGGGAGAAGAGCGAGTTGGTCAGCGCCGGGGGCAGGATCTCGGCGCCGCCGGCGACGGCGCGAATGGTGGCGAAGAAATCCTCGAATGACGCGTCCTTCATGATGAAGCCCGATGCGCCCGACTGGACGTAGTTGGCGACATCCTCCTGCAGCGGCAGGAGCCCCATGACGATCACCCGGGCAGTGGGAACCTCGCCATGGACCGTCGCCGTCAGGCTCAGGCTGTCGTGGTCCTCCAGCCCGAAATCCAGCAGCACCACGTCCGGCTTGGCTTCCCGCACCTTCTTGAGGGCCTCTTCGACGTCCGCGGACGCGGCCAGCACCTTGAATCCCGGCTGGCTATGGATCATCGCCGCGAGTCCCTCGCGCAACAGCCGGTTGTCGTCGATGAGTACCAGCGAAATGGGTTTGCCGTCATCGGCCATGCGACAGGATCTCCGATCCAGCAGGGTTCCGGATAGGCTCGCCGTCATGCGGAGGCCGATTCAGCAGGTCCCGCACCCGCGAGCTGCTTGATCCTCGGCGGTCTGGAGGCTCGGGGGGAACCCGCGCCGGGCCGTGACCGCCGGTGCTGCCTCGAGTCGGTGGGTCCGAGGCGCGTAGACACACGGGCCATGATGCCCCACAGGGGCTTGGGATCTCATTCTCCAAGTGGAAGTTAGAGCGCGAGACGGACACCGGTATCAGTGAAAAACACTGGAAGCCAGCCACCTGTCGGGGAATCCCCTGACACCCGTAGCGAGGTGCTACAGTTACTCCTCGACTGGCCCGACGGCGTCGTCCACGAGCAGGCCGCACTCGACGGCGAAGCGGAACAGCTGGGCGCGGCTCTTCAGTCCGAGCTTGTCCCTCAGGCGCTGGCGGTGGGTCTCGATGGTCTTGACGCTCACAGCCAACCGTTCCGCGGCCTCCTGATTCGTGTGCCCCTGCGCCAGCAATCGGAGCACTTCCACCTCCCGCGGGCTCAGCGGCCTGGGCAGCCCGCCAGCCGGCGCGTCGCGAGAGACACGCCGGATTTCATGGCCCCCTGCCTCCTCGCCGGGACGCATCAGATTCACGAAGGTGCCGCCGCCATGGACCACGCGGATCGCGGTCAACAGCTCGATGTCCGCCGCCTTCTTGACAACGTAGCCGGACGCGCCGGCCTGGAGCGCGGACGCCAGGTAGGCCGGATCGTCATGCATGGTGAGCACCAGGACCCGGGGGCTCGGCTCCAGCCGGATCAGCCGCTCGATGGTCGCCGGGCCTCCGGGGCCGGGCATCGAGAGATCCAGCAGGACGACGTCCGGCTCGAGCTCGCGGGCCCGGCTCACCGTCTCGGGCCCGTCCGCGGCCTCGCCGACCACCTTCATGTCCGACTGGGCTTCGATGAGCATCCGGAGGCCGGCCCGGAGGACGGCGTGGTCGTCGGCGATGCACACCAGGATTCGCTGCATGCGCGCTACGACCGGTGCACCGGAAACCGAGCCGTGATCATGGTCCCGTCCCCGCGTGCTGATTCGATCTGCACCACGCCGCCGAGCAGCGCCGCCCGCTCCCGCATCCCGTGAAGGCCCAACCCTCGGCGATCTACCGTGGCGGTACCCCCCAGCACCGCGCCCGGCTCGAAGCCGACTCCATCATCCCGCACCCGCAACTCGACCGTCGTCTCGTTGCGCACCAGTCGGACGCTCACCCGCCGGGCAGCGGCGTGTCTTGCGACGTTGGTCAGGGCTTCCTGCAGCACGCGGTATACGGTGTTTTGCACCAGCGGCAACAGGGGGCCCGAATCGAGCCCCTCGATTAGTGTGTCCTCGACGATCCCGTACACTCGGGCAAACTCCTGCACGTGGCGGGTCACCGCCACGGCGAGCCCCAGATCGTCGAGGACGCCCGGGTGGAGCCCCCGCGAGAGCCGTCCCACGTCAATCAGGGTCTGGGCGGCCATTTCCCGGAGCTGTCGCGCCAGCCGGGCTGCCTCCGCGACCGTGGGGGACCCCTCGATCGTCCGCAACCCCACCAGCAGCGCCGTCAGCGACTGCCCGGTCTCGTCGTGGAGCTCACGGGCGATCCGCCCCCGCTCCTCGTCCTGGGCGGTCATCACCTGCTCGACCAGCCGGGTGTGGAGTTCCTCCTGCCGCTTCCGCTCGGTGGCATCCACGATCACACCGATTACCCCGATGACGCCCGCGCTCCCTGCCAACTGCAAGGGAGCGAAGGTGACCGCAATCGGTACCGGCGTGCCGTCTCCCGCCCGGAAACCGAGCTCACCCCGGGTCCGCTCCTGGCTCCCGCGCTTGAGCAAGGCCTCGAGCGCGGGCTGCTCGGCTGGCGTCACGAACCGGGAGAGCGCCGAGCCGAGGACGCGCGCGAGCGGGGTGCGGACGATCTCGGCGAACCGCCGGTTACAATAGACGACGGCGCCATCCGGGGTCAGCGTCACCGCGCCCGCGTACATCTGGTCGAGCAGAATGCGGTACGGCAGGTCCGCACCCTGCAGCGTGACTACGTGCTCGTCCCCCGCCTGGGTGACCACCAGGGCATCGACTTCTCCGGCCCGGAGGGCGCGCAGGGTGTCCTCGGCCGCTCGGAGCCGGTTCCGCAGCCCTTCCAGTCCGGCCGGAGGGCGGCGCGGCGCCTTGCGCTTCCTGATCACGGCGAGCGCCGACTACTCCTTGTCATCACGCGGGAGCACCTCCAACCCGACCAGGACGCGCTTCTCGTTCGAGAGGTCACCGATGATCTTGCGGACTGGTACCGGCAGCTGTCGCACCAGGGTGGGGACCACGACGATGTCGTCCCGGCGCGCCAGGTGCGGCTGGTTCAGGAGGTCGACCACCTCGATGCGGTATCGGCCGGCCAGGTGACTTTCGCACAGCCGCTTCAGATTGGCGAGGGCGGTGATCGATTTCGGCGACTGGCCTGCCACGTACAGCCGCAGCCGCCAGATTCCCCGCGCTCCGTTCTTCACTTGACCCGGCGCCCGCGGCTCGACTTGCGATCGCCGACACGCGCTTGCTCCTGCTGGGCGCCCCGAGCTGCTCCGATGGCCACGCTCCCGTCGGCGCGGCGGCTGATGTCCACCAACGTGATGCCGCGGTCGGTCATCACGAACTCCCGGACCTGGTTGGAGTGGGCCATGCCCCGGGCCTTGACGATCTGGATCGTTCGGTTGCGCTCGCCATTCGTTTCCTGGTTCCCGACCAGCATCCAGACGTCCATCAGCGATGACACGCCAAGGTCGGTCCGCTCGGCCGCACGGCCCCCCTCGGTCAGGGAGGTGAAGAGCGCGGTGATCTGCCGGAGCTTCATGAAATCGATGAGCCGGGCGAGCATGGCTTTCACTTCGATCTCGCTGCCGACCGCGATCAGGTTGGTGACCGGGTCCACGACGACCACCCGGGGCTGCCAGTGGTCGATCAGCCGGTGCATCGCCACCAGGTGCGCTTCCAGGCCGAGGGCCGTGGGCCGCTCAGCGTGCACCCGCAGCAGGCCCCGGCGTATCCAGGGCTCGAGGTCGATGCCGATCGACCGCATGTTGCGGGTGATCTGGCTGGGCGACTCCTCGAAGGCGAAGTACAGGCAGCGCTCTCCGCGCCGGCACGCGGCCGCCGCAAAGTGGACCGCCAAGCTGGACTTGCCGGTACCCGCCGTTCCGGACGCGAGCACGCTGTTGCCGCGATAGTATCCCTTCTTCGCGAACATCCCATCCAACCCTGCCACCCCGGTGGATACGTGTGCGGTGGACGCCCGGTGCGCGAGTCCCAGCGATGTGATCGGCAGCACCGACACCCCGTGGTCGTCGATCAGGAACGGCATCTCGTTGCCGCCGTGCGCCGAGCCGCGATACTTGAGGATGCGCAGCCGCCGGGTGGCGCTCTGCTCGGTCACCCGCTGATCGAGCAGGATCACGCAGTCGGAAACGAACTCCTCGAGGCCGTGCCGGGTCAGGTGCTCGCCCGCCCGCTCGCCGGTCACGATGGCGGTGACCTGCTTGGTCTTCAGCCAGCGGAACAGCCGGGCCAACTCGGCGCGCAGCACGAATGCGTCGGAGAGTCCGGAGAACAGCAGCTCGATGGTGTCCAGGACGACCCGCTTGGCGCCGATCGAATCGATCGCGTGGCCGAGCCGGATGAACAACCCCTCGAGATCGTACTCGCCGGTCTCCGTCAGCTCGGCGCGCTCGAGGCGCACGTAATCGAGCAGCAGCTGGCGGCGGGCGCTCAGCCGCTCAAGGTCGAAACCGAGCGACCGGGCGTCTGCCACGAGGTCGGCGGTGCTCTCCTCAAACGACATGAACACGCCGGGCTCGTCGTAGTCGAGCGCGCCGCGCACCAGGAATTCCATGGCGAGCAGCGTCTTGCCGCAGCCCGCGCCGCCGCACACCAGCGTGGGCCGGCCGCGGGGCAGTCCACCGTTCGTGATCTCATCGAGCCCCGGGATCCCGGTCGGGGCCTTGGCCAGTGGGTGTCTGCCAGGCCGACTCCCGTTCCCGGCTCGCTTTGTCGGTTCAGACTTGCGGCTGCGAACGGTTGCGGTCACGGGTGTTCCGGGGGGCGGGGTGTGGGGCGCCGATCGACCATCTGTCGGCGGACGATGCGGCAGGGCACCACTGACACGGTCTTGGGCAGGAGCAGCATTCGACCGCATCGCGTCGGGGCGGTCGTGGTGGGCGGGGGCAAGATTCTCGCGCACCGCGCTGGCGGGTTTCTCGGGAAGGGCGCCGCGAAGGAACCGGTCGGAACGCGGTAGTGCTCGACCATGAGGGCACCCTCCTGCGGTAGTGCCGGCTCGAATGGCCCGATCCGGGAGACTGGGCGGAGCGCTGGAGAAGCCGCGTGGCGGCGGTGCTGCTGCGTGGGGCGGGCGGAAACGTCGCGGGTCGCTATTACCGCACCAGAAGGATATACTGCAGCGCTACATACCGCCAGACTCGATGCTAGAGTCGGCGCGGTCCAGCCCGAAAGATTCCGATGGTGCGGCTCCGGATCCACCACATCATGAAGGCAAGGCACATCTCCGCCTACGCGCTCAGCCGGGGTGCCAACCTCAGCTATCCCACCGCGTACCGGCTCTCTCGCACCGGAGGCGCGTTCGGTCGGCTGCACGCCGAGACCCTCGACTCTCTCTGCCGCTTCTTTGAGGTCCAGCCCGGCAAGCTGCTTCATTGGGTTCCGTAGGCCCGCGGCTGACCGCCAGCCACCGCGTCGCTGGCTCGATGCACGGCGGCGGTGTGTGAGGCACTCCTGTTTCCGGCTGTGACTCGGGCCACGCTCGACCAGCGCCGCTGACCCTATGTTGTGCGGCGGCGGGAGGGCCAGCGGAGTCTCACGCCAGGCGGCCGTGGAACCTGGAGGTCTCGATCAGTCGAATGTCTGTTCCCCCTCAGTGTAAAGCGAAGGTTCCAATGACACTCCATATACGCCGTCTCTGTACCGGCCTCGTGACTTGCGCCGGACTGGTTCTCTCCCTCAGCACCTGTGCCACGCACGCGGGGACCGGGGCCAGTGTCGGCGGCGCCGGCGGCGCCGTCGTCGGCGGGGTCATCGGCCATGCGGTGGGGTCCACCGCCGCCGGGGTCATCATCGGCGCGGCGGCCGGCGGCATCGTCGGGGGCATCATTGGTGCCCAAATGGACAAGCAGGCCAAGGAGCTGAAGCAGAACATCCCCGGCGCCACGGTGCAGCGGGTCGGGGAGGGGATCACGGTGACTTTCGCCTCGGGGCTCTTGTACGACTTCGACTCGGACGTGGTCCTGCCCCAGGCCGGCTCCAACCTGCGCGCCCTCGCCGCCAGTCTCTCGAAGTATCCCGGGTCCGATCTGCTGATCGTCGGGCACACCGATCAGGTCGGGCCGGCCAGCTACAACCAGGGCCTCTCGGAACGCCGGGCCTCCGCCGCCGCCAATTACCTCGTGGCCAAGGGTGTGGCCCGTAACCGGGTCGAGACCCGAGGCCTGGGCGAGGCCGAGCCGATTGCGAGCAACGACACCGAGCTGGGACGGGCAAAGAACCGGCGGGTCGAAGTCGCCATCTATGCCAGCAAGGCGTACAAGGAGCAGGTAGCGAAGAGCCAGGGGCAGTGACCGATCGGCGCTGGTCGCTGCCGGTCACGGACTCGCCATGGCCGGCGCACCCGAGCGCCGTGGTAGTTCCAAAGGACTAGCCGCGATTCATACCAACGAGCAATACCACCGCCCGGCGATTCCCGCTACAATCCAAACTCGAGCGAAGCCGTGCGACAGCGGGGTCGCTGTCCCACGTGTTCCTCGGATGACGGGAACAGGGGCCGAATCGACGGCCGCGGCCACGTCGTCAATGCAGGATATCTCGAGTTGGGGAGGCAATATGTTCGTCACCATTGCGGTGGTTCTGTTGTTCCTCTGGCTGCTCGGCTTTGTGGTATTCCCGGTGGGCACTGGCCTGATTCACCTGTTGCTCGTGGTCGCCCTCATTTCCTTCATCTGGCATTTCGCGGGGGGAAGGCGCGCGGCCTGAAGCAGCGCATCCCATCCTGGCGGTCCCGCTCACGGTGACGCTCAAGGTGATCTGCGATCATGTAGATCACCTGCGACCGATAGGCCCGCTCGACTACTGACCCGCCATGAACGACCGGGGCCAGGCGCGCCGCACCGACTTCACCGCCGGCGTATCCGTTCCGGCAAGCGACCCTGGCGCCGGGCGGACCGGGTCGGCCGGGGCGGCCCGACGCGTCTGGTGATTGGCATGTACTAATTGGGCTGAATTGGTACTGTCTGGCGCGCCAGTCCCGCCCTAGATTGGGCGCGGCCTCTATGAATCGCGCCTTGTCTGCCGGCCGTGTGGTCTTCTGCGCCGCCCTCCTCGGCATGGGCGTGGAGCCGTTCCTCACCGGACATCTGCCGTCCGCGCTCGTTCCCCTCAAGGATGTAGCGCTTCCAGCGATACTCGCCTGCGTTGTGGGCGGGCTGCTGGTCGCGGCAACGCTCGCCGCCGCGGCCGGCCGGTGGGTTCCTGCCGCCCCGCTGGCCCTCGCCGCGTTTCCCGCGTTGGGCCTGGTGCTGGTTCACCTTCCGCGGCTGTTCGGCGAGCCACAGAACCCTGTGTTCTGGAGCGGGGTGTTTCAGATGGCGGCGCTTACCGCCGGGCCGCTCCTCCTGCTGCCGAATCGCACCCCGGGCCGTCTGCTGCTGGCCGGCGCGCTCGCGGGGTTCGGTCTCCACCATTTCATGTATCCGCGATTCATCGCATCCCTGATCCCGCACTGGATCCCGTTCCCGC
>JBGQJV010000202.1:0-8226 GCA_041499215.1 Gemmatimonadota bacterium
GATGAAGTCCTCGTACGCCATCACCTCCGCCCGGATGAAGCCGCGCTCGAGGTCGGAGTGGATCTTCCCCGCCGCTGCCCGCGCGTGCGTCCCGCGCCGGATCGGCCAGGCGCGCACCTCGTCCTCCCCTACCGTGAAGAAGGAGATGAGGTCCAGCAGCTCGTAGGCGGTGCGAACGAACCGCGCCCGTGCCGACTCCGCCAGGCCGAGGTCGGCGAGGAAGGCGGCCTGGTCGGCGGGATCCAGCCGCGCAATCTCGGCCTCGACGCTCGCCGAGAGCACCAGCCCCGCCGCGCTCAGCGCGGCCAGCCGTTTCGCCAGCGCCTCCGGCATCGGCTGGCCCGCCTCCTCCTCGCTCCGGTTCAGCACCGCGAGCAGGGGCTTGTCGGTAAGGAAGGCGAACCCGGTGAGCATGTCGCGGTGCAGGGCCGTCTCGGGCAGCGACCGGATCGGCAGCTCGGCCTCCAGCGTCTGCTTCATCAGCTCGAAGGCCGCCGTCTGCAGGGGGTCGGTCTTGTCCTTCTTCGCGCGGTCCAGCTTCCGCTCCACCATCTCGAGGTCCGCGAGGACGCACTCGGTGTGGAATGCCACCAGCTCGGCGGCGGGGTCGGCCTTGGCCTCCACGGCGGGATTGGGGAACGCCCGCAGCACGAGGCACAGCACGTCCTGCGCGCGGATCGGCTCGAGCGCCTTGGGCGAGAGGCCCTTGTGCTCGGCACCGTGCTCGCCGGGGATGTCGCTGAAGACGATCTCGGCGTAGGTCGTCTTCCTCGGTTTGAAGATCGCGCTGAGCCGGTCGATGCGCTCGTCGGGCACCTTCACGGTGCCGAGATGGACCGACCCGCCGAAGCCGGTGGGGACGTTCAGGCCGGTGAGGGTGTTGAAGACGGTCGTCTTTCCTGAACCGGCGAAGCCGACAAGCCCTACCTTCATAGTGCGCCCAGGTGGTTGAACCAGTCGAGGGTGACAAATACCGCCTGAGCGGAGCCCCGCTCGTATGCGTGCGCGAGGTAGACCGTGGCCATCCCGCCCTGGCCCAGCGCGCGGTCGAGGCGGTAGCGGTCCTGCAGCGCGGTGGCCAAGCCATCCGGGACGGCGGTCATGGTGGGGTCGCGGGTTGGGGAGGCTCTGGTTCAATGTGGAGATTCGGGGAGTGACACGCCAGTTCGCCCAACTGTTCGAGCGAATGGCAGGAGGCGAGCCCCGAATTCTGGTACGGGACATTTGAGGAAGGATGGGTATAGCGGAGATGGCGCCCGTTGAGAATCAGCTGGCCCGGTGTCGGCATCAATTCCAGTCCGCGGTCTCCTGATTCAGGCCGTTCTCGAGAGCCGCCCGCTCCCCACCGACCTGACTGACTTGCGGGAGGGAGACGGCGGTGGGGATGCAGCTGGGGTCGCCGGCTTGGCCCGTTGGCTTGCCTGGGCGTGTCGCCTGCGCAGGACCACGGGAATCTCGCAGCCGTTCATTTCAGCGATGGTGAACACGCCCCGGTACCCGACGCCGGCGGGGAGGGCGTCGATCGGGATGGTGACCTTCACCAGCTGCCGTTCTCCGCGCTTCAGCTCGAATTGCGCCGGGTCGAACCGCACTTCGGGCCGCACTTCGTTTCCGTCCGGATCGGCGAAGCTCGAGGCCTGCATCGTCGCCGGGACGGCGCTGGGCGAGCGGTTGGTCACCAGAAAGGTCCCCTGAGCCAGGTCAGGGGCTGCCGCCTCGAGCACGAGGATCCCCCCCGCCGCCGGTGGCGTCGCCCCCTGGACGGGTGTCCCGCGTACGATGGTGGTCAGCTCCCGGACATACTGTAACGAGAGATCGAGCAGTCCCCGATACAGCCGGAGGTGCACCTCCGCGGCTCGGGTGACCAGATCAGCCAGCCCCTTGTGCTCAGTCACCCGCAAGCTTCCCGTCTGCATGCTGGCAGCCACGCACGCAGTAGAAGTGGTCGTACCAATGGTGGACGTAGTCGGGACAATCTTCGATCAGGACCTCGGATTCGCAGGCGGGGGCCTTGTCGCTGACCCGGACCCTGACGCCGAGGAAGTGGGTGTTACACCCGAACAGGACGACTCCGCCGCTCAGTTCTTCGCTCTTATGGACGGTGTCGGGCAGCTTGAGCTCGACCACGATGCTGCCCTGTTCCTGGGGTCCGAGGACAAGGGTCGCAGGCTGGAAGCCCATGGCATCGGCGAGTTCCCCGGTCCCGCTCACCCGGAACGTGCGCTTGGTCCAGTCACAGTTCTCGATCAACAACCGAATCGTGGCGATGCCGCCGGGCCGGAGCTCGAGGGAGCAGGTCCCAAGGCGCCGCGGAAGCCAGCAGGGATCTGGGACCTCGCAGCAGGCTTCACGGGGCGCGGCCCGCGAAACGGCCTTGACCAGTGCCGCTCCGAGCAGCAGCTCCGCGTTCAGCAGATCCCGCACCGCGCAGGCCAGCGACGGGGGCTGTATCCCTTGGGTGGCTTTCATGGGCTCCTCCGCGCGGACCCCGATCCATTCGCCTTACCGGCGACATCCAGCCCGACCCAGTAGTTCACATTGGCGATCGACCACACGCCCGAATAGGAACGACCGGGGACAAGGTCGCCCTTGGGCAGCTCGAGCCGCACGCCCAGCTCACGGACCTCTCCGGGGGCCAATGGTCCGGACCCCCGTTCGACGGCTACCCGGACCAAGCCGCCATGGCCGGCTCGCAACTCGTCGACGAGCCGATCCGCTCGGCGCTCTTCCGGCCCCAACTCAGCCCGAAAGGCCTGTCCGATGGCCCGGTCCAGTCCCCCGACCTCGTAGACCCCAAAGGCGGCAACCCGCGGCAGCTCCACGGTGACGTTGCCGACATTGGCGACGGTGACCTCGAACCCGGTGTCGCCCCCCGGCTGGACGGCGAGCCTCGCGCGCTTGGGGTGCATCTGCAGCCGGACCTGCGACTCCACTTCCACCACGATGGGACGAGCCTGGCCGGCAACGGTTGCGGTGCCGGAGTAGGTTCCCGGCGGGGTCCCCCGTGGAAGTTGCAGTCGCAGGCGAGCCACCTCGCCGACGCCCAGGCGGTTGATGGTCGCCCTGGCCTCGGCGCTCGGCCAATTCACCGAGGGCAAGGACAGGTTGACCTGCACGATGGCGCCCGCGGACGGGGGCAGGGGCAGGATCGCCGCGACACCGCCGGGCGGGCCGCGTAACCGGATTGCCTGGACTTCTGCGTCCCGAGCCATGCTACGCCGGTCTGATGGACAGGAACGGGTCTTCCGCCTGGACCCGCGAATGGCCCAGGTGATCTCGCCCGCACTGCTCACACGGATTGGGCTGGTACTTCTCGGTGATGACCTGGGCTTCACCGCAGATCCTGACAGACAGGAGCTCGATGCCAAACACCGACACGCCGATGCGAAAGTCGGCGGGGACGTGCCCCCGCACCGACGGGATCTCGGTCAGCTGGAGGTCGAGACTGTAGTCGGTCGGAATACCCGTCAGGCTAACTGGACCAACCGGGCCCACCGACCCGACCGTGATGCTTGGAATGTGCGAGATGCTGATATCCGGCAGGCTGTTGACGTCTACGTCAACATTGAATGAACTGGGGACGCCCATGGCAACGCTCCGGCGGCGCGGATGTCCTACGATGGGTCCAAGTCCCAAGGGTGTCAAGCAGTCAGCGAGTGCCAACCTTGCGCCCCACGGTCCCGGCGCCTATCGTAGCGCGGACATCGCCAGCGGGGGCAGCGATGAGGCCGGACAGAGAGCGCTGGAGTGCGACAATCGAGGACTCGGTGGACTCCGAGCCCGTGACCACGATCGGAGACCTGATTGTCGCGGTCCGCACCCCGCGCTCCCATGATTTTGTGTCGGTTGACGTCGGTATTGCTCAGGACACCCACGCGGAGTCACACCCGACAACCGGGCCCCCAATCGTGGTCGCCTCGCGACCGCAGCCGTGGTTCACTCCCCTCTGGGCGGGAGAAGTACACGTCGGGGAGGACCACGCGGTGGATTTCCGGATCCGGAGCCGGACTTACCATCTCACCCTGCGACGGCTGCGCGAAGCTGGGGATGGCTACCCCTGGGTGACGTGCGACTTTGTGCTTGAGCGTGCCTAGCCGCAGCCGGTCGCACCGGAAGCCCAGAGCCCCACCGCGGACTCGGCGCGGCCCGCCGCGGGAATCCTATGACGTGGTCGTCGTCGGCGGCGGCCCAGCCGGATCCGTCATGGCCTGGTCGCTCGCCTCGCGCGGCGTACGGGTGGGGGTGGTGGACCGGGCTCGATTCCCCCGGGAGAAGGTCTGCGGCGACTTCATCGAGCCCCGGGGCCTGAGGTTGTTCGGCGCCATGGGGTGCCTGTCCCACCTGGAGGCCAACACCCCCCTCCCGATCACGCACGCCGCCCTATACCTGCAATCACGCTGCGCTTACCGGGGGCCCATCCCGTTCTATGGTGCGCAGCACGATCTGCCGAACTACGGTTACATCGTTCCCCGCGAGGAGCTCGACCATACACTGCTGCGCTGCGCCGAACAGGCCGGCGCGACCGTACAGCAGGAATGCGCCTTGACCGGGGTGGAGCGCCAGCGTGGGCGATCGGTGCTCCGGGTGCGCCGGGGGGCCCGGGAGACGACACTCCGTTGCCGACTGCTGGTGGGAGCTGACGGGGCCCATTCGGCCGTCGCTCGCTCGGCCGGGCTGCTGCGCGCCGATCCTCGCTACATGGCCGTGTCGCAGCGGGCGTATGCCGAGGGCGTCGAGCTGGATCGGGGCGAAGCCACGTTCGTGTTCGACCGCGAGCTATTCCCCGGGTACGGCTGGTTGTTCCCCATGTCCAATGGCCGAGCCAACGTCGGGGTCGGTATCCTGGCGGAGGTCCGCGAGCGGGACGGCATCAACGTCCGGGGATTGTTTGAGGCATTCATCGAGAAGCTGCGGGCCACCCATCCCGCATGCGGCCGGATCCAGGTCGCCAGCAAGGTGCTCGGCGGCATCGTTAAGACCTTTGGCGGTGCGGGACCGAACTACTTCGAGGGCGGGATTCTGATCGGTGACGCGGGGTGTTTCGTGGATCCCATGACGGGCGAGGGCATCACGCCGGCGGCGGAATCAGCGCTCCTCGGCGCTGCGGTGCTGAGCGAGGCCCTGGAGCGCGGCCGAACCGACCGGGCCTTTCTCGCGCGCTACCAGCATGCCTTTCGGGCGTACTTCGATCCGGCGATGGGGTACCTGGATTTCTGCGCCTGTCTGCTGCGCAATCGTCACCTGAGTGAGTGCTGGCTGCGCGCCGTGACCCAGGGCTGCCAGATGGCGGCGCAGGATGACGCGTTTGCCACCGTTACCGGGGCGACCTTCGGCGGAATGGCCATCCAGCCGCTGTCCATTGCGCTACAGCTGTGGACCCGCTCTGCGCGGGAGGTTGTGGTGCAGGGTGTGGGAATCTTCCGAGAACTCCTGGCAGGAACAACCGGATCCGCACGAGCCGCCGCCGCCGATTGGATGAGCTGGCAAGTCGGCCTCGGGCGGTCCTTCCTCGACGATCCCCGGTGGCATGTCGCCTGGGCGGCGGACGTCACCCGAAAGTGGCTGCGGCTCCCGACTACGTGGCGGACGCACGACCCGCGCAGCCGGGGACCCCTCCTCTCAGCGCTGGCATCGTAGGTGACCCAGCGCGAAGCGGGTCATTGCGACAGCAAACGGGTGTTCTGCACCAGCCGCGTGAGTGGTGCCGGGTTCGGCGCCACGCGTTCCGCTTCTTGAGCCGCCTCCCCCGCGAGCCCATCAAGGTATCGTTCGGCCGCCGGCAGCACCTCCTCCAGCTCGTGAAGCAATACCTCGATCCCGGTGGGCGTCGGGTTCCGAAAATGCACCGCCACGTCCGGATTCCGAATGGCGAGCGCCGCGGGCAACGTGAGGATCCCGTCGCGAACGTCCTGCGCTCCTCCACCCCCGAGGGCGACGGCGCCCCGCACGTCGGCTACGTCGTCGCAGCCGTGGTACAGCGTCCCGAGCAGGCGGCCGTAGTGCCGCAGGCGCTCGTCCCCGCCGCCCAGACAGGCACACATCTCAAACATGGTCCCGGTATCCTCGCCCGCCAGGTGGCGCCAGTCTTCGACCCCCAGGGGCGCTCGCCGCAGCCGCCATTGCAGCGATTCGGCGACCGCCAGGCGCTTGAACAGTTCCGCGATGCGGTGCACCGCCCATTGGTGGTGACCGATCAACTCGAATGCCGCCGCAGTCACATACCCGGCACACATCAGGGCCGGCAGCAACCCGAACCGGCAATGCAGCGTAAGTACCTCGCGCCGGAACCGCGATCGATCCAGAATATCGTCGATGATCAGCGAGACGTTGTGGACCATCTCCAGCGCGGCGGCAGACCGGATCACTGAATCGTCAATCGGCTCCGCTGATACGGCCTCATGGCAGGCGAACAGGGTCACTGGACGGAAATGCTTGGCGCGGCCGAGGAACTGCCACTCGAGCAGCGGCCGAACCTCTTTGTCGCAGCCATCGATCCAGACCCGGAAGAATCCCTTCAGGAGGGCCAGCTCCGGGTCGTAGCCCCCTGCCAGGACCAGCCCGTCGGGGGCATGGGCGGACGGCGCCGAGGTAGTCACTGGCGGTTGGGCCGAGGCACTCAGCTCTTGACCCGGGCCGTTCGCTTGGGTCGACGCCTGCGGGCCGATTCCGGCTTCGTGGCGCGCGGCCCTCGGTTCCCTCGGGAACGGCCACCGGATGCCGCGGCCGCGCCCTTTTTCCGGCTTTCCAGTTCATCCAGCTCCTCGATGAACCGAAATGCCGCCTGCCGGGGCAACTCGCTCATGCCACGGATGCTCGCCCTCCCGGCGTCGACGATCTCCAGTAGCATCGCCTTGGCGTCTCGGTCTTCCTCTCGAATCGCACGCAGCTGGTCTGTTGCCGTCCCGACGAACCGGGAGGTTTGCTCCACCCAGTCTTTCCAGAACGAGATGCCCGCCTTGAAGGCGGCAAGTTGGACTTCAATCGCGTTCGTCAGGATCTCGCGCAATTCGCCTTCTCGATCTACGGTCCCTTCCGGCATCTGGTCCTCCGATCGGGTTCAGGCCCAGCAGCAGCTGGCGGTCTGTGGTGTAGCCCGCGAGCCTCGAGTTGGGTGGCTGACATCCAAACGATAAGATGGCCTTACCAACGCTCGGTGACCAGTAGCCCCCCCAATCGAGGCAACGATCTCCCGCCCGGCGCGGACGTCTCGTTCAAGGTGGAGCCCCGGGGATGGACACGGCGGTCGCACAACAACTCCGGCGGATGGGTCCGGGCGATGTCCGGATTGCGGCGACTGATGCTCCGGGCAGGACAGGCCGCGGGACCTCCTGACAAATCCAACGCTCTGCATCAACAAGACCCAGCGTTTGTGCGAGTCTATTCTGGGAAACTCCGCGTCTCCCCAGCAAAGGTGTGCACGAGCTCGCAGTAAGTGCTGCAAGTTGCTGGAAAATCAATGGGTTAGGTGGCCCCTCTGGATCAGGAGAGTCCTGCTCCGAGCTCAGGAGAGCCAATGCGAAGGGCGACCGTCGCTCGGCGACGATCGCCCCTCTCCCACGAGCCCGCGCAACGGGATCTGGGCGCCGCAATCCATGGTTCGAACGAGCCGTTGCCCCACACGCCGCCGCACGGTCCGAACCCCTTGGCAGGCCAGCGCCCCGAGGGATCGGGCGATATTCCCGGACTCCCTACTCCCCCAATCCCTCATCCCTCAACTCAGCCTGCGGCACCGACTCCCAGGATCCCGCCTACCGGCCGCATCAGGCAATCGAACATCTGCGACACCCTCCCCCGGCAAACCCCAGCAAAGGTGTGCACGGCCTCGCAGTAAGTGCTGCAAGGTGCCTGCAAATCAACGGGTTACGACGCTTCCCTGGATCAGGTGATCGCTGCTTACCTTGGGGAGCTCGTTGGGCTCGAGTCCATGATGGAGAAATGCGCGGGGCGTTGGTTCAGCGCGTCCGCGGTCGGAGCGCCTCACACGTTGAAGCGGATGCTCATGATGTCGCCGTCGGCGACGAGGTAATCCTTCCCCTCGAGCTTGAACTTCCCGACCTCCTTCACCGCGTGCTCCGAGCCGTGCGTGATGAAGTCCTCGTACGCCATCACCTCCGCCCGGATGAAGCCGCGCTCGAGGTCGGAGTGGATCTTCCCCGCCGCTGCCCGCGCGTGCGTCCCGCGCCGGATCGGCCAGGCGCGCACCTCGTCCTCCCCTACCGTGAAGAA
>JBGQJV010000203.1:0-8197 GCA_041499215.1 Gemmatimonadota bacterium
GAGCCTCTCGCTGCTCGCGGCAGCGGGAGAGGCACGGGTACTCTCGGTGAACCGCCAGCATGTACAGGTGACCGACGGCCGGCTGGCCCTCGCCCGTCTCGGGGTGAACGCCGCCGCGCGGCGTGGCCGGGAGTACATCGGGCTGGCGGGGCGAATCGCTGCCACCATCCCGCTCCTCTGGGGACACGTGGGGGTGGACCTGGTCGCGGCATCGGAGGGCCCGGTGGTGCTGGAGATCAATCCGCGGCTTACCACCTCATACTGCGGGTTGGGTGAAGCGCTGAGTATCAATCCCGCACAACTGGTGCTCGACCTGGCGCGCACCGGACAATTACCGGATGTCGGATCGCCCGAGCAGGGAGTGGCGGTGGAACTGAGACTGGAGATATCGCGTGGACAGTAGTTCGACCATCGGCTGGGATGTCGGCGGGGCGCACCTCAAGGCCGCCCGGCTCAACCCGGAAGGCGCGGTGCAGGACGTGATCCAGCTTCCCTGCCCGTTGTGGCAGGGGCTCGAGCACCTGCACCGCGCGATCGCCGAGGTCTTCACCCGGCTCGGTACGGCGCCGTTCAACGCGGTGACCATGAGTGGGGAGATGGTCGATCTGTTCCCGAGCCGCCCTGAAGGGGTGGCCTGTCTGGTCCGGGCGATGGAGGAGCGGGTCGGCAATGGAACCGTACGGTACTTCGCCGGGGAGGCCGGCCTTCTGGACGCTGCCGCCGCCATTGCGGCGCCTGACCGGGTCGCTTCGGCCAACTGGCTGGCGAGCGGCGCGCTGGTCGCCCTCTGCACCGATGCGGCGCTCTTCGTCGACATCGGCAGCACCACAACCGACATGGTGCCGGTGCGCGGCGGGAAGGTTGGCGCAGAGGGTGGGGACGATGCCGAGCGGCTGGTGTCGGGTGAGCTGGTCTACCTGGGCGTGGTACGGACCCCGGTGATGGCGATGGCGGAGCGGGTGCCGTTCGATGGCCAGTGGGTGCCGCTGATGGCGGAGTTCTTCGCCACCGCGGCCGACGTCTATCGGCTCACCGGGGAGCTGCCGGAATGCGCCGACCAGCATCCCACCGCGGATGGAGCAGAAAAGACTCCCGAGGCCAGCGCCCGGCGGCTGGCCCGGATGATCGGCCGCGATGCCCACGTCGCTCCGATGGCCGCCTGGCGGGAATTGGCGCAGTGGCTGGGCCTGGCGCAGCTCCGCCGGGTGGAAGATGCCTGTGACCGGCTGCTGTCGCTCGGAGTCCTGCCCGAGGACGCGCCAATCGTCGGGGCAGGGGTGGGCCGGTTCCTCGCGGCGAAAGTCGCCCAGCGTCGCGGAAGAGCCTTCGTGCCATTCGCGAGCCTGCTGCAGGTCCCTGTGGAGCTGGCGGACCAGGTCTCGGCTTGTGCGCCGGCGGTGTCTGTGGCGTGGCTGGCGAGGGTGAGCGGCCAGTGATAGTGGGTGGGGAGGCGTGATGGGTCAACGGTGAACGGGCCCTGGCGAGGCCGCGGGGGTCCCAGAGCGCCGGAGGGACCCCGCGGCTGAGCCGACATCAGCCGCAATCGCGTCGCAGGCGGGCGGTCCTTCCGGGCGCTCGGCTCTCGCGCGCACGGGAGAGATCACAAGATCGGATGGGCGAACGCACGCGCCCTCCAGGACCGCCCGCCTGCTCCGCTGTCTCATCGCTCACTGCCTGCTCACCGCCTACTCCTCACCGGTCACTGCACCTTACAGCCCCAGCCTCTTCCGCGCCGCCCCGGGCGTGATCACCCGCAGGTAGTCGAGCGCCGTTCCACTCGCCTCGCTAAGCCTGAGGCTTTCCACGAGGTCGCGATGGGTGCCACCCGCCAGGCCGTCCGCGATGAGCGCCGCGCCCTGCGCGCCCTGCTTCGCCACCTTCGCGAATCCGACGAGATCCCGCACCGGGGCAATCCCGGCCAGCCGCGTCTCCAGCAGGGTGCGAACCTCCGGATCGGCGGCGTGCCGCCCCGAGAGCAGAATCTCGCGCGGCCGGGGCACGGAAACGGTCAGGGCGAGGACCGCCTTGTGGGCGCTCTCGACGTAGGCGGAGATGCCGGCCTCGTCGTTGGGGGGTTCTGAGCGCCCGCCCCGGAACAGCAGGTCCTTGCCCACTTCTCCCGCGAGAAAGGCCACCTCGCCGTCCCAGCCGCCACTCGACTTCCACCCCATCGGTCCACTGGTGCCGCCAAACCCATCGACGATGGCCCCGTGGTCCACCGCCAGCGCCGCGGTGAACGCGCCACCCAGTTCGAGCAGGATCAGTGAGGTGCCATCCGGCGGCAGGTCGAGTCGGCCGGCCTGATCCCAGATGGCCAGCGCCACGACTGCAACCTTGTCGGCGGTGCCGAGATCCACCCGGTTGAGCTTGCGCGCGATGGGAACGGTGGGCAGGTGGATCGCGCCGGGAGTAAACACCACCGGCAGCGCGGAGACGGCCAGCAGTCGAAGCAGTCCTCCCAGTCCCCCGATTCCTCCGGTCTCGCCATCGGCCGCGAGCAGGGCCAGCCGCAGGTGGGCCTCGGTGACCTGGTCGGCCCGAAGCAGGGGCAGCCCGTAGCCGGATGGACCAGCGATGAGGTCGGGGACACCACGGGAGGTGAGCAGCGCGACGAACTCGCCGGGCGAGGCCAGCACCTCGCGGGTCGGGAGGCTCTGATCCAGCCACAGCTCTCCGTCCCTGAGACCCACCAGGTCGATCGAAACGGTGCCGGGGTCGATGCCGATGGCGAGGGGCATAGAAGGTGGACAGGCGGGCGGGCGGACAGGCGGCCAGGGACGACTGGCGGTCAGAACGGAATGAACTGGGGACGGACGCGGGTATGAGACTGAATCGACCGTCGCGACCGTCCCGTCCGTCTGCCCGTCTGCTTCGCCTACTTCACCATCTCCCGTGCGATCTCCGCGATCGCCTCGGCGTCCAGCACCAGGCTGTTGCTCTCGAACAGGCGGCCCACGCAGCGTTTGTGCAGCTTGGTCTTGAAGTTGCCGACCCCGAACGCGCCCCAGCCGACCATGCCCTCCCGCTTCACCCCGGCGTCGTTCACGTCCACCCCCTCGATCCCGAGTGGCGGGACGGCGTTCAGGTCCACTGCCACCTTGAGGTTCTTCTGGGCCGTCCACGCCGCCGTGGACACCATCTGCACGCCGGCCGGTCCCGAGTTGAGCAGCACCTCGACACCGTCGAGCACCTCGGCGACCCGCGCCGGGTCGGCCATGGTGGTCGCCTCGACCTGGACGTTGAACCGGGCGCTGATGAACTGCCGGGCCTTCTCGCCCTGTTCCGGCTTGCGGGAGGTGATGGTGACGTTGGCTCCGTCGCGGGCCAGCAGCCCCGCGGCCCGCTGGCCCACCGGCCCGGTGCCCGCGAGCACCACCACTTTCTTTCCCTTCAGGCTGCCCAGCGTCTGCTCGATCTTCACCACCGCCGCCACGGCCGTGGTGTTGGACCCGTTCGAATCCAGCATCACCGAGACGGTGAACGGCGCGAACATCGCATCCACCGCCATCGCCAGCAGCTGCTCCCCCTGCGACATGTTGTTGCCGCCGATCCAGACGGCGGTATGGCGCAGGTTCTTGGCCGAGCGGGTGAAGATGCATCCGTGGATCAGGTCGCGGACGTCCTCGGGGGTCACGCCCCCGTAGCTCATGATCTGGTCGGCGCCGCCGTCGAAGCCGACCACCTGGTCGAACACGCTGGGGAGCCGGGAGCTGTCGAGCTGGAGCAGGAGATTGCGCATCGGAAGGGTGGTGGCTGAAAGGGGTGATGGCGGCGGTTTCCGCCCGGAAGGGGGTCTCATCCGGGCCCAACGACACGAGGGGCGGGGGGTCGCCCCGCCCCTCGTCTACCACGTTCGGTTGGTCTCAGGCGTTATCGACGCCGGAGAACGGATGCCGCGCGGTCTTGGCGCCCGCGAGGACCGAGTCCACCGTCGGCAGGCCCTTGAGCGCCCGCTCGATCGACTGCTTGGTGGCCTCGTAGTTGTACTGGAAGATCTTCTTGTCGTCGGCGGCCAGCCAGTGAATGAACACGCCCACCAGCACGCACCAGTCGTTGGCCTTGTCCTTCGGGATGACGCCCGAGGCGACGCTGTCGACGACCGCGCGGGCCACCGCGGCCTGGGCGGGGCCGAACATCTGCACCGCCTGCTTGGCGCCCTTGATCGTCACCTTGTTGAACAGGATGGTGTCGGGCTTGGCCGGCAGGTTCGGGGTCACCACGGCGAGCAGGGTGGTGAAGCCGTCCTTGTTATTGCTCAGGGCGTTGAGGAAGGCCGCGCCGGCATGGCCGCTCTTGCTGCCGATGACGAGGTCAATGTGAGCGATCTCATTGCCTTCACCGACGAGCGACTCACCTAGGAAGAAGTCCGCTGCCATGCTTGCCTCCATCTGCGGGGGATTGAAAAATGATGCGAATTGTCGCCAGATAGACATCGGTGCGCCCACGGTAAGGGGGGATCCACACCGGCTACAGCCGTCCTCGGGGAGCGCCAGGGGGTGGCCGTTGGGACGCCTAGTATGACGGCCCAATGTAGGGCTGTCAAGGTGGCGTCCCGCACTGTCAGAGGGTGTTAACGAATAATTATTCGAACGTTTCACCTCCCTTCACGCGGCCGGCTCCTCCGGTGGACAATCCCCCTGTCCCCAGTCTCCCCGGGAGGACAGCGCCCGCTCCGGCTCCAGCGCGCAACTGACTGTGGCACAAGCGCTTCGCCTGATGGCACACGGCTGGCTTTCTCTCCGGGCGTCCTTCACTGTGAGGCGTTTCATGATCCCCAACCGGTCCGCACTCTTCGCCCTGGCTGCCCTCGCCCTTCCCGCGGGCGTCCAGGCACAGCAGGTCTCCGCCGACATCAGCATCGCCAGCGGACCGGTGGCCGGCCGGGTCATCGTGGGAGATCCGTATTACCGGCACCCAACGTACCGATACCATCCGGCGTATCGCGAGGTAGTGGTGGTGCGGGCCCATCGGGGCCACGGGTGGTACCGGCAGCACGACTATCGCGCGGTCCGGGTGTACTACGATGCCGATCGCGACCGCTACTACGACCGGGCCTATCACGGTGGCCTGAGGGCGGTGGTGGTGTACCAGAACGGCGGCCGGTACTACTCCGACGATGACCGGCGGGATGGCTATCGCCGGAATGACTACCGGCGGGATGATGATGAACGCAACGACTACCGTCGCCGGGTGGCGGATCGGAGCGACCGAAGACACGACGATGACGATCGCCACTGATCGGCGATCCACACATGGGGCGGGCCGGTCCTTCCTTCACGGCCTCTCACGCAGTACTCCCGACCCGCCCAGCAGGCCTAGGGCTCCCCGCCCTTGGCCGACCCCACCCCGCGCTCCCGCGGGGTGGGGTTTTGTCTTTCCCCGCTTCAGGACGCGGCGGCCGCGGGCGCCGTCCTGAACCAGGCCAGCAGGAACAACGCGCCGAGCACCAGATCCACGATCGCACCAGCCAGGAACGGCGGCTGGGCGTCACCCGCGAGAAACAGCGCCGTGGTCGCGATGCCGTAGATCAGCTTCTCCATAATGCTGGGCAGCATCAGGAGGCGATACCGTGCCGGGTCGCGGGCGATGATGAGGAAGGCCACCTGCCACGCCAGCGCGGTCCCCGCGAATCCGTAGTAGAACACCGGGTGGGTAACGGGCGGCGGGAAGCGCTGCGCGAACCACACCGTACCGAGGAAGAACGGCAGCAGCACGATGATGCCGTAGACGCCGGCGATGGAGAAGACCCGTCGGGCGAAGGACATGACTTACGCTCCCGTTGAAGTTCAAACCGGGCGGGAAAGGCGGAAGAGGCGGGAAGGGCGGAAAAGAAGGGGCTTACTCCCATCTCTCCCGCCCCTCACCTGACTCCGGCATCGCCGACCCCTAGTTGCTCAGCACTACCTCCAGCCCGCCTACTGCATCGCCATCTACGCTCGCGCGGATGCTGAACTTCACCGGCTCGGCCGCCGCCTTGAGGATTCCGAGGCATCGCGGGTCCACTGACAGCTCCCACTCCCCGGGCCGGAGCCCCATCACGTAAAACCCACCGTCGCTGAAGCTGCTGATCACCCGCTGCTCGCCGCTTGCCTGATGCTTGAGCACCAGAACGATGCCAGCGGACGGGCGGGGGGGCTCGGCGCCCGAGGTTGAATCCGGCGCGGCTGCGACGCTGTCCCGGCTCGCACGGTCCGCCCGTCCGCCTGTCCGCCTGTCCGCCCAAACAATGCGTCCCTCCGCTGCGCCACCCGGGAGCACCGGCACATCCAGCCGGCGGTAACGGTTGGGCGGCGGCTCCACGGTGGCGGCGGCGAAGCCCGGCACCCAAAGGGGGGAGGCCAGCGTGGTCGAGTCCACCATCACCTGGGTCGGCTCGAAGGGCAGCAGGTCCCACACCCGGTACGCTCCGGTGGAGTCGGAGAACGCGAAGGTCGGACCCACCACCACCCGGACACCAGGCAGCGGTTGCTCCCCTCCATCGTATCGGCCGTTTCCGTTCTGGTCCAGGAATACCCGCCCGGTGACGCCGCCGCGCTGCAGCGACGGACCGGCGGCAAAGTCCACCCGTCCGCGCGCCGGGTTGTAGATCGCGGAGCCCTGCACGTACTGGGTGCCGGTCGCCGGGAGTCCGCCGCCGGCGGAGAGAGTGGTGAAGCTCCGCAGGCTGGGCAGCTCCGCCGCGATCAGCATCGAGAAGGTGGCTCCCCGGGTGCCGCGGTACCAGCTCACGCCGGTTTCGCTCCTGAGCCCACGCACAATGGGGATCCCCAGGAATCCCGACGCGCTCGCGGTGCCCACACCCTGCTCCAGCTCGAACGTGGTGCGGGCGGTCAGGCTGCCGAGCACCTTGCCCAGGCTGGGACGGGGCAGCATGAAGGTGTTGAGGGTGTAAAAGGTCCGGCTGCTGGACGCGCCCGCGGCGTCGCTTCGCTCGAATCGCACCGCGGGAAGCAGCCGGAAGTCACTGGCCTGAATCGACGCGCCGAGCCGGCCGCTGGTGAGGTTGCTGCCCTGGCCGTTGATCCGGTCGAGGCTGGCCTCGAGATACGTGCCGCCCAGCCGGCTCACCGGCCGCAGGAAAGCGGCAAGGGTCCACTGGCTGAGCCGGCCATCGGGCGTGAGAATCGGGTCGCGTACTCCCCGGGCAAAGCGGTTGGCCTCCGCCTGGAACTCCAGGTTGACCGAGGGCTCGAACCGCGCCACGCCGCGCAGCACCGCGTCGCCCACCGCTTCGCCTTCGACCGTCAGGGAATTCCCGACATTGCCGAGCAGACCCACGTAGGGATGGGTGAGGTTGCCAAGGCTGTCGCGCCAGAACTGATCCACGCCGGCCCGGGCGGTCCACCGGGTCGAGAGGCCGTAGCGCAGATCGAGGTTGCCGGTGGCGCTGCAGCGGGAGGTGCGGCATTCGCCGCTGGAGAGGCCGTACTCGAACCGCCCCGCTGGAAGTCCCTCGGTTCGCACCCGGTAGGTGCGGTTGAACTCGCGGATCTCGCCGAACGGCCCGTACGCCACGAAGTCCACCGGGTTCTCACCGTACTGCACCGGCACGTCGAAGGAGAACTGCCCCAGGCTGTTGACCGAGTCGAATCCGACCAGCCGGCCGCCACGATACGCTTCCACTGTCCAGCCCGGCCCGAGCTGCCCGCCGAAGGGCACATTGCCCAGTGTAGTGGGCCGGACGTACGGCGAGTTGGACAACGAGATGCCGCGCAGGGTACGGCTGCGGGGGCCGGAGCTGATGCCATCGCCCAGCTGCAGTGACGCCAGGATCGGGTTGTCGCGCCAGATACCGGTCCAGGAGACATCCGCCCGGGGAGCGCGGCGAGCGCCGTTCTGGCTCTGCAACCCCGCGCCGAAGGAACCGCCGAGGATGTCGAGTCCGAGGGTGGTGGAGTAGGCCCCGCCGTCCACCACCGACGAGGTCGGGGTCAGGATGGAGTAGTCGAAGATCAGGCCCTTGACCCCGGGTCGCTCCAGTCCGAGCCGCATGGCGCTGTACGCCGGGTTCTCCGACTGGGCCAGACGGGAGCGAAGGTAGGACTCGCGCCGGAGGCGCCGCGCCAGAGGCAGAGTGCCCGGATCCAGCACCGCCACCTCGAGGTCCGGCCAGCTGAGCGCCCACTCGAGCGCAAGCACCCGGGCCAGCACCCTCGTGGCGAGGAAGATCTCGCCGTCCGCCGCGACCATCTCTGAA
>JBGQJV010000204.1:0-8190 GCA_041499215.1 Gemmatimonadota bacterium
CCGTCACCTACCGCCGTACCCTTGGTCTCTTCTCCGGCACGATGGCGGTGGTGGGCGGCATCATCGGCTCCGGCATCTTCATCAATCCTGCCATCGTCGCCCAGCGGGTCGGTACCGCCGACCTCACCCTGGGTGTTTGGGTGCTGGGCGGTGTCGTGGCGCTCATCGGGGCATTCTGCTTCGGCGAGCTGGGCCAGCGCCGGCCCCAGGCCGGCGGCAGCTACGTCTATCTGCGCGAGGCCCTGGGGCCGCTGCCCGCGTTTCTCTACGCCTGGGCGCTGCTCCTGGTGGTCGCCACCGGTGCGATTGCGGCTGTCGCGGTCACCTTCGCCAGCTATGCCCTGCCCCTCGCCGGGCTGGATGCCCGCTATGCCAGTCCCATCGCGGCCGGCGCCATTCTGCTCCTCACGCTGGTCAACTACGTCGGCATCCGCCCCGGCGCCATCACCACCAATGTGTTTACGGTGATCAAACTGGCCGCGTTGCTGTTCCTCATCGTTGTTGGGTTGGGCATGGCGGGAGGGGCGGAACAGGCGGGAGCGGCGGGAGGAATCATTCCCGCCCTTCCAGCCCCTCCCGCCCTTTCCGCCGCGTTTCTTGCCATCGCTGCCGCCCTGGTGCCGGTGTTGTTTGCCTATGGCGGCTGGCAGCAGACCAACTTCATCGCTGAGGAGATCATCGAGCCCCGGAAGAACCTCCCGCGGGCGCTGGTGGCGGGTGTGGCGATTGTGGTTGTGGTCTACTTGCTGGCCAACCTGACCTACCTGAAGACCCTGGGGCCGGCCGGGCTGGCGGCCAGCACCGCCCCGGCCGCGGATGCGCTCCGCACCCGGCTGGGCGACACCGGAGCGACCATCATCGCGGCCGGCATCGCGGCCTCGACCTTCGGCTTCCTGAACCTCGTCATCATGGTGTCGCCCCGGGTCTACCAGACCATGGCCGCGGACGGGCTGTTCTTCCCCGCCTTTGCCCGGCTGCACCCGAAGTACCGTACTCCTGGCACTGCCATCATTTTTCAGGGAGTGTGGGCGGTGGTCCTGCTGCTCACCGGGAAGTACGGCCAGCTGCTCGACTACGTGGTGTTCTGTGACTGGATCTTCTTCGGGCTGGCGGTCCTGTCGCTGTTCGTCATCCGGCGGCACGACCATGCCGCCGGCGTCACCGACCCTCCCGACGCCTTCCGGGTGCCGGGGTGGCCGGTGACGCCGGTGCTGTTCCTGGCAGCGGCGCTATACGTGGTGGCGGGCTCGGTCAGCTCCAATCCGAAGAACGCCCTGCTGGGGACGGTGATTCTGCTGGTGGGTGTGCCGGTGTTCGGGTACTGGCGGGGGCGGGCAACCTCCAACCCGACCCCACCCTCATGACCCCGCCCGCCCCGAGCCTGCGTGAGCGCCTTGTCCGCGCCGTGGCTCATCAGTTCGAGGTGGGCGAAGAGCTCGGTCGCGGAGGAATGTCGCTCGTGTTCGAGGCCCGCGACCTCCGCACTCACCAGCCGGTGGCGCTCAAGGTCCTGACCCCGGAAATCGCCGTTGCCGTTGGTCCCCAGCGATTCCATCAGGAGATCCAGTTCCTGCGCCTGCTTCGCCATCCCAACATCGTACCTGTACTGGACTCGAGTGAGACCGGTCCGCTGCTGTTCTTCACCATGCCCCTGGTCCCGGGCGAAAACCTGCGCGAGCTGATCAGCCGGCTCGGCCCGCTGTCGCTGGAACATACCATCGCGATCGCCCGGGATGTTGCCGCCGCGCTGGACTACGCCCATTCCCAGAACGTCCTCCATCGCGATATCAAGCCGGAGAACATCCTGCTCGACGGGCCCCGGGCCCTGGTGTGCGACTTCGGGGTCGCCCGTGCCATCGAACAGGCGGGTGGGGAGCGGATTTCGTCCAGCGGCATCCTGCTGGGAACGCCGGGCTACATGAGCCCCGAGCAGACCCAGGGCCGCGGCGACCTCGATGGCCGCTGCGACGTGTATGCGTTCGGGTGCGTGCTTTTCGAGATGCTTTCGGGAGAACCGGCGTTCACCGGACCGTCCGCCCAGGCGGTATTTGCCAGGCAAGCCGCGGGCGAAACGCGCCGGCTGCGGGTAGTGCGGCCCGATGTCTCCGCAGAGGTGGAGGGAGCGATCCAGACCGCCATGGAGCGGGAACGTTCGCAGCGGCCGGCGAGCGCGGGTGAGGTGGTGCGGCTGCTGGGGCTGAAGCAAGGCGTGTCCTGACCAGACACCTGCGGGCGTGCAAGGAGCGGCGCCGCCGCGCCGGAGAGCCTGGCGCGGCGGCCCGCTGGCTCTCACAGGCTCACGGCAGCGGGAACGGGGGCGGTGGCGGGCTGCCGCCTTTGTCCCCACCCCCCCCACCCCGCGGGCCAATGACCACCGGGTTCACCGCCGCCGCCGGCACAACGACGTTCGTACCGGGGGCCCCAACGAGGTACACCGCCTGCTCCAATTGTTTCACCGCCATATAGAGCAGACAGTACCCGCTGTACATCTGCTCCAGCCATGGCCTCCCATCATTGGCCGGCAACCCAATGTTGGTGAAAATGGCCGGGTCCTGGGGAACCGGTCTCGATCCCCGGAGATTGATGAGGTACTTCTCTGCATCGTTCATGGAATCCGCTCCTCGCGTGTTAGGGTGAACGAGATGGCTCGGCCTGACGGGGATTCCCACCCAGGCCTGAGAGCCGCAGGCGGTAGGCGGCAGCCCGCTCCGGACGTCGCTCCGCTTCCGCGGCCTTGATCCGCAGCCGGAGGCTGGGGGGCAAGTACAGGAGGTAGATACTGGGGTGACCATCGAAGCCTGCCGCGACCCGCTCTGCCTCGGCGAATTCTCCACGCTTGAGGAGCACCTCGGCCTCCAGCATCCGTTCGCCCGCCAGCGGCTCCCAGAACCCCCAGCTGATCTGGGGGCGCTTGCCGTTCGGCCGGAGGCCCCGGAGAAGCCCCAAGGCTTGGACCGTATCCCCCTCGTGAAGAGCCAGTCGGGCTCGGATCGCATCCGCGAATAGACGGTCGGAGGCGCCCCCACTTGCCCCCGCGTTGTTAGCCAGGGCGGCTGTGATCGCGGCGAGCGGTCCACGCGCACCCTGTCTGGCAGCCCAGATGCCAAGGTACCAGAGATGCAGGCTGCCCATCTTCCGGTAGTCACCAGCCATCATCGAGACGGTCCCGGCGGCCTCGGAATCGAGGCCGGCACCAGCAACCGCATCGAGGAGGTACAACAGCGCCGCGGCGGGTGTGCCGGACGCAATGGCTGCCTTCAGGACCACTCGCGCGCTATCGCTGTTCCCCAGCGCGACCAACAGATTCTGGAGCCCGAGGAGCGCGTTCCATCGGTCGTTGGCGGCGGCGCTGTCCGCCTGCAGCACGGAACGGAACGCCGCGCCGGCGCAAGGCGCCCAGAGGCCGCCGGGGCTGAGCGAGAGGCCGGCCTGAAGCGCTTCGGCCGGATGCCGCCGGGCAACATTCCGCCATGCCACGTGGTCCGGACCATTCCTGATGCAGTCGCGCATAAGCGTGAGCTGAATCTGCAGTGTCGAGTCGGGGCGAGCCTGGGCGAACTCAGCGAGGAGTCGGTCGCCCCGCCTGAGGTCGCCGGCCCGCAGGGCCAACTCCGTCAGGTGATACAGCGGGGGCGAAAAGGTCGAGTCGGCCGCTCGCGCCTCGAGGAACGCCCGCTCGGCCAGCGAATCAAGGTTGGCGGCGCGCGGAAGCAGGTGGGTGTAGACCTCGCCGAGCGCCATCCACGCCTCGCTCCAGTCCGGCTTGGCGGCAAGGGCCCGGCGGAACTCCAGGACGGCGGAATCGGCCGCACCCGCCATGTACGCCCTCAGGCCCCGGGCGAACTCCGCCGGCCGCGGCGACAGCAGTCCCTCTCCCCGGACGGATATCTGGAGCAGCGCCGCGGCCTCGTCTTCCCGTTCCAGCCAGGTGGCCGCCTGGGCCCCCTTGATCGCCGCCATGGCGAAGGCCGTGTCGGCCGCCACCGCGCTCTGGTAGTGCGCCAGCGCCTCATCCCAGTGGGTCAGGCGATACGCCCGCTCGCCCTGGATAAACTGGGCGATGGCGGCGGGGTGGCGGTCCACCCAGGCCGCCACGTCCGTCTTGCGTCCCGGTTCCAGCAGGGCGGGGAGCAGGTCGCCCACCGCTAGCGCGCCAAGGAGCGCCTCGGAGGACGCGGCCGGCCCGCTCCGACCCGCTCGCTTGATGAGCTCACCTCCGCGCGTATCGTAGAGCAGCAGGACCACGGTGATCGAATCCGGCCTCCGGACGATGGACCCATCAATGAAGTGGGCGGCATGGCGGTCCCGGCTGATCCCCTGCATCCGCTTCAGGGTGAGGCGATTCGGATCCCGGCGCTCGTCCGGGGTAAGCCCGTCGCGCCCCTCGGACCAGCGCAAGGGGTCGCTGCCCTCCAGCACGAAGCCGAGATAGGACGCGACGTCTTCCCCGCTGCTCCCGGCCCCGCTGGCCCCGCCTTCCCCGCCGCCGCCCGCGACGCCATCTCGAAGTGGAAAGACGGTCACCCGGTTCGGGTCCAGCGCCGCCCGCCGCTCAACCGTCCACCACGCGCCAATCGCGGCGAGAGCAACAGCGCCCGCTAGGAGAGCCTGTCCCAAAAGTGAGCGCGGCAGGGCCGGCACCAGCGGGGCCCGCCACCCTTCCCGTGCCGGCGCCTCCAGCGCGCGGATGAAGTCGGCAACCGTCGGGAACCGGTCGGCGGGGACCTTGGCCAAGGCCCGTTCCACGGCATGGACCACGGTCTCCGGGAGATTGGGGCGGACCACCATGAGCGAGGGTGGCCGCTCACCCATATGCCGGGCGAGGATCGCCTGGGCCGTCCGGCCGGTAAACGGCGGCTCCCCCGCCAGCATCTCAAACAGCACGCAGCCGAGCGAATAGAGATCGCTCCGCCCATCCACCGCTTCCGGCTCCCCGGCCTGCTCCGGACTCATGTACGCGGGGGTGCCGATGGCAAGTCCGGTCGCGGTGAGATGCTCCCCGCCGGCAACGCTGAGGGCGCGGGCGATGCCGAAGTCGGCGACGAGAGCGTGCCCCTCGGAGAGCAGGATGTTGGCCGGCTTGATGTCCCGGTGCACCACGCCGAGGCTGTGGGCATAGCCGAGCGCCTCGGCCACTTCGCGGGTGAGCCGGAGCGCCTCGTCCACCGAGAGTTGCTTCTCACGCTCCAGCCGGTCCCGCAGCGTTTCGCCGGCGACGTACGGCATCACGTAGTAGGGGAGGCCCTGAAACTCGCCCGAGTCGTACAGCGCGAGGATATGGGGATGCTGGAGTGTCGCCTCGATGCCGATCTCGCGGATGAACCGCTCCACGCCGACCGCGCTGGCCAGCTCGGGACGAAGGACCTTGAGCGCGACCTCGCGGCCATGCTTCTCGTCGCGCGCCATATAGACCACGGCCATCCCACCGTGTCCCAGCTCCCGCGAGATGAGGTATCGACCCGCGACGAGGTCGCCTGGGCCGGGGAGGAGGTCACTCATGGCGACCTCTGGCCGGGCCCCGTGGGAGTCATCGGAAGCAGGCCGTGTCCCGCGCGCAGCGGACGGCGTCAAGGACGTAGCCCCGCACCGCGGAGTCCTCCTGCGCGGCTTTCAGCGCCCTGTCGCCTGCCGGGATGTTCAGCACTACCAAGGCCAGGGCAGCCCGGGCGCGGTACCCCTTCACGTAGGCGTCGAGGTACCTGGCCACGAACGCCTGGCTGTCGGGCAGCGACCCAATGTCTGGGTGCGTTGCGCGGTACGACTTCAGGTCCCCGTAATGCCGGCCCAGCTGCTCCTTGACCTCTGCCTGGCGCGCGGCGGATGGCCCCGTGCGCAGGATTGCGGTGAGGATCGGCACCGCCGATGCGCCCAACTGGGCAACGGAGTCACGTTGCTCGTCCAGGCAGTCATCGCATTCCAACCATGCGTCGAGCGCGGTTGGCTTCCCATCGGGGCACACCTCGCAGCTCAGCGTGCTGGCCGCCAATAGCATCGCCGCCAACCGGGGTACGCTTACCCCGCGCCGGCTCACCAGCCCTTGGAGAGGCGCGGGCATGCCTTGTCCTTGGGATCGGGGGAATCCACTTCACTCGCGTATACGGGGTCCTTGAGAGACACGCGACTATCGCAGTCCTTCGAATCCATCCGTAGCTTGTTCTGATTCAGCATCGAGAGTTGTTCCAGGTTCATCTGGTACACCTGACCAAGTGTGAACGAGGAGCGCTCCCCGTTTGACGCGCCATCCCACATGAGGTTGTCGGGCGAGAAGCCGTCCCCGAAATTGACGGGGTTGACGTGCTGCAGCCCGAACGCGTGCCCGATCTCATGTGCCAGGGTCGCGAGACCATGGGTACTCGCATCCACATAGATCATGTTGGAATCCACAGGATCGGCCTTGGAATAGCAGTGATAGCCTTTCAGTTGTTTCGCCATGTGAGCCACGTAATACACGTTGAGCGTGTCTTTCGCGAAGAACGGGCCGCCGTTGGCGGACTTGCGCACCTCGGCATTGCAGAACGATCCGATGGCCGTCAGAGCCGCTCCGTTGCTGACGTCGTGGACCACCGGGACCAGCCGGATCCCGACTCGGCTCATGTTGTACTTGGTATTGGCGTAGGCGAGATCGCTCAAGGCCAGATCCTTCGTCTGTACCTCCACCTCCTTGCCCTCACTGTCGGTGACCACGACGGACTGGACCGTAATCCAGAAATGGACTGGCACATCAATCAGCCCGGCCAGCTTCTCCGTCCGGGTCTCCCCCTGCGCGTCCTTCCAGATCACGCCGGCGGTCCCACCGTCGAGGAGGACGGCGTGATCGACCGAGAAGAGGACGATCTCGTCCGCCTCGCAGGGCGAGTGGACCAGGTTGGTGAAGCTCAGGGTCTTGTGCAGCACGCTGTCCCTGACACAGGCGGTCGCCGTGCCGGTCGAGAGGCCGGCATCGATCAGCACCACGGTCTCCGCGGCGGGAGCTGGTGCCCCGCCGCTCAGGGCGTTGTCGATGATGTCGATGCGGTCCGGGACGGCCGCGACCGCGGGCGCGCTCACGTCGAGCTCGTCCAGCCAGAGCGTCTGGGGATTGTCCAGGGGCTGATGCCCGAGGGTTACCCAGCGCACGCCTGTGATCGCGGGGGTGCCGGGTGCGAAGCCGAAACCGCTGTAAGCCCCGGCTCTCTTGGTGTCGACCCACCAGGTGATCTCCCCGTTGGCGGAGCCCGCCGAGTTGAGCGTGACCAGGATCTCCCAGGTGTGCCAGACGCCCTGCGTCAGCTTCGCCGACACAGCGCTCTCGTTTGGCGGCAGCATGGGTTGGAACGACTTGAGAGACAGCTGCTCCGCGGAATAGCCCTGGTGGAGTCCGGAGAGCCGGATGGCGGGCGTCAGGTTCGCGCCATCCATGGTCATGAGGGCCAGGGACAGTTTCGTGTCCGGCGGCGCGCCGGCCCCGGCCAATGAGAGCTCAATGACGTTATCCGCCTGGCTCTCCGGATCTCCCCACTTCTGGACCTTGACCACTGCCACGATGTACACCATCGCGGCGCCCCCGGTCAGCGGCCGGTCGACCACCACAGCCGGGTCAGAGCCGACACCACCCCACCCTTTCGCCAGGTTGACCTTGAGCGTCTTTTCATCTGTCGAGGGCGCACTGGAGGTCTTGGAGACGCTCATCGTCACGCTGGTAGCGGTCGTGAGGGTCGCGTCCGCCTTAGAGCTGAACGTGACGGCGGCCACGCAGGCGAAGTCTGAGGGTGCGTTCTTGGGGGTGATGGACGGGCTGCAGCTCTCGTCCAGAGTCCGCGCGGGGAGCGCGGAGATCGCGGCGCCGGCTGCGGCGACCAGCATCAGGAGGGCCAGTGGCACGGTCACACGACCAGCGGTCCGGGGACGAAATGCCCGGGCCGGCGGAGCGGCGCATCCGTGCGCCTGCATACCCATGGCCCACCTCCGGAGGCCCGGCGATGGCCTCGCCGAGCGTCGCGCGTCAGCTGCCCATCGGGGTCCGGTCGTGCGTTGTCAGGCTGGGGTAGAGTTACCGCGTGGGATGGATGGCCGCTAGGGGGTGGGTGCGCCATGACCGGGGGTGGCGCGGCCGCCCGCCTGACAAACGGCTGTCAGCGCACCCCGATCCAGTAGCTACCTTGAGCGCCAGGAACTGTTGTCCAAGCTGGCTGAGCGTCTGCCATAGGTCCC
>JBGQJV010000205.1:0-8184 GCA_041499215.1 Gemmatimonadota bacterium
GACGAAGTAGTGCCGGATATCGATCTCCTGCTGCTGATGAGTGTCAATCCGGGGTTCGGCGGGCAGTCCTACATCCCCGGGACGACTGACAAGATCCGCCGGGCGCGGGGGCTGCTGGACCGCCAGGGTTCACGCGCGGCGCTGGAAATCGATGGCGGCATTACCCAGGATACGATTGAAGCGGCGTGGCGGGCGGGGGCGGATACCTTCGTGGCCGGGACGGCGGTCTTCGGAGCGCCGGACATCGCGGAGGCGGTTCGCGACCTGCGGCGCCGCTGCACAGAGAGGGTCTAGTCATGTCCAAGCAATGGGTGTTTGTGGGCGCAGTGATGGGCGGCCTGCTGCTCGGCGGCGCCGCGCTGGTGTGGTACGGCCCCGACGTGGCGCAGATCGCGGCAGGCGCCCGGGCTCCCAACTATCAGGCGATGGAGCTGGCCACCGGCGACACCGTCGCCATTCGCGATCACTACCGCGGGCACGTCACCCTGGTCAACATCTGGGCCACCTGGTGCGTCCCCTGTCGGGTGGAAATGCCGGCGATGCAGCGACTGTACGACTCGCTCGGACCCAGGGGCTTCCGGATCGCGGCGGTCAGCATAGATCAGGAAGGGCCGGAGGTGGTCCGGGAGTTCGCCTCGAATCTCAAGCTCACCTTCGACATCCTCCAGGACCGCCAGGGCGGCATCCAGCAGGCGTACCAGACGACCGGCGTGCCCGAGAGCTTTCTGCTCGACACGACCGGCCTGATCATGAAGCGGGTGATCGGAGCCCACGATTGGTCCTCTCCGGTCAACACCGCCCTGATCCACCGCCTGCTGGGTGACTCTGCCTCCACTCCAGCCACGGCCGACACCCGACCGTCCGACACGGTGACCGGAACCCGGTGAGTGTCAACGCAGAGACGCCGGGAGCGCAGAGTCCGCAGAGAGTTACGAGCATGACACTGCGACCCCTGCGCTCTCTGCGTCTCTCTGTTGAAATGCCATCCTGTCAGTGAAACGGGTCGCGTTGAAAGCAGTTCTGGCAATCGAGACTTCCTGCGACGAGACCTCCGCCGCCGTGCTGCGCGGCGGGGAGGGCGGTGTCACCCTGGCGAGCTGCGTCATCCTCTCGCAGGACATTCACCGGGTGTTTGGCGGGGTGGTGCCCGAGCTTGCCAGCCGGGCACATCTTACCGCCCTCGGCAGCGTAGTAGACCAGGCGCTGGCCGAGGCGTCGGTGATGCTGGAAGAGCTGGATGGCATCGCGGTCACCGCCGGTCCCGGCCTGGTCGGGGCGCTGCTGGTGGGTGTGATGTATGGAAAGACCCTGGCGTACCGGCTCCGCCTTCCGCTCATCGGGGTGCATCACCTCGAGGGACACCTCTTCTCGCCAACGCTGGAGCAGCCCGGATTCTCCCCCCCGTTCGTCGCCCTGCTGGTGAGCGGCGGCCACACCCTGCTGCTCGATGTCCCGGCCTGGGGTCAGTACCGGTTGCTCGGTGCCACCCGCGACGACGCGGCGGGCGAGGCGTTCGACAAGGTCGGCACCCTGCTTGGCCTCGGCTACCCGGGCGGCCCCGCGATCGAGCGGCTGGCCGAGCACGGCACCCCCGGCCGTTTTCGCTTCCCCCGCCCGATGCTCAACACCGTGGGAGACGAGGGACCGGACCGGTTCAGCTTCTCGTTCAGCGGGCTCAAGACCGCGGTGCTGCGGGCGGTGAAGGCCAGCCCGGACCTCTCCCGGGATCGGGCGGATCTTGCCCGGGGGTTCCAGGACGCGGTGTTGGCGGTCCTGGTGGAAAAGGCCGCGGTCGCCGTGGAGACTCTGGGCTATCCCGCCCTGATGCTGGGCGGCGGTGTCGCCTGCAACCAGGCGCTCCAAACAGCAGCCCGGCGCCGGCTGACCGCCGGCCGGGTCGTGGTGGCGTCCAACCGCCTCAATACCGATAACGCCGCGATGATCGGCGCCGCAGGCCTGTTCCGGCTGGCGCGGGGCGAGCAGAGCGGCCTCGACCTGGAGCCCCGGGCCGACCTACCTTTCCCCGGCCTCGAAACCGCATCTCCCATGCTTGGAAGCCCCCGATGACGATCTATCCCTTCATCCTCAAGCTTGGCCCCCTGGAGATCACCGGCTACGGGATCATGATGATGGTGGGCTTCCTGATGGGCGGATGGCTCATCACCCTCGAGCTCCGCCGACGGGGATTGTACGAGGAGTACGCCGCCGACATCACCGTTGCCGCGGTGGTCGGAGGCATCGTCGGGGCGAAGCTGTGGTATTGGGTGCTCAACGGGGGCAGTCTGTTCTCGCGAGGCGGGCTGGTGTGGTACGGCGGGTTCGTCGGCGGAGCGCTGGCCGTGGTCCTCAACGGCTGGCGGCTCAAGGTACCGCCCCGGTGGACCCTCCATCTCACTGCTCCGGCGCTGGCGGCAGCCTATGGGCTGGGCCGGATCGGCTGCTTCATCGTGAACGACGACTATGGCCGCCCCACCGACCTGCCGTGGGGTGTGAAGTTCCCCCAGGGCCTGCCTCCGTCCACCGCTCAGCAGATGCAGGAGACCTTTCATATCGCCGTCGCCCCGGGGACCGATCCAACGACGGTGCTCGCAGTGCATCCGACCCAGCTGTACGAGGCGGCCCTGATGCTGGCCGCGTTCGCGGTCCTGTGGCACCTTCGGAAGGCGGACCGGCCGACCGGCTGGCTGTTCGGTGTCTACCTGATCTTCGCCGGGGTGGAACGATTCCTGATCGAGTTCGTTCGCGCGAAGGATGACCGGATCTTCGGAGCGCTCACCATCGCCCAGGCTGTGAGCGTCCTGCTGGTCCTGGCCGGGGCTGTGAGCGCGGCCCAGTGGCGCCGCGGCCAGTCGGTGGAGCCGGGACCCTACCTGGAAAGGAAGCCGGCTTGATAAGCTGTACCGGCAGAATATACCGGCACTTATTTCCGTAACCGGCAGTCATTTCCTAGTAGTCGGTCCATGGTGATTCTCCCAAGCCATTCATTTGCAATGGCTTGGGAGTTCTTCTGTCATTGGCACATATCGTGATATAAAACCGTACAGTGCGCCCATGCGGTGCTCAGGAAAAGTGGTAGATCGAAGAAGAGTGGGGCGGGCATCTCGGCCCGTACCCGACAAAACTCAGGGGGCGATCTACCACCTCCCCACGGCGGCCAGAACATCTGGCTGCCAGTCGAAGTGACGACAGGTCGAAGAAGAGTGGAGCGGGCACTTCGGTTCGCTCCGTCAAAACTCAGGGGGCGATCTGTCGGGCTTAACAGCAACGCCTGCCGTAAGGCAGGCGTTGGTGTTTTCCGGAGTCCCTCCCGCGGCTCACGGCTCGCGATGGACGGCGTTTCGGAGCAGTCCTCGCAACCGCTCCACCTCGGCCCGAAGCTCGGCCAGGTCCGCGTCCATCCGCTCCAGTGAACGCAGCATGCCGGTCTCGACCCGGTGCACCCGCTCGGGCGAGATGGTGTCGGCCGAGCGGGCCGCAGGCGCATCGGCGGCGGGCCCGGGCTTCGGCAGCATCACCTGCGTCACTGCCAGCCGCCGGGGCTCGATCACGAAGGTCCACACCAGACCGGTCAGCAGAAAGAGCAGCAGCACACCCTGCAGCGTCAGCGATTCCGCAGTCGGGTAGATGCCGAGCGCCGGAATCCGCGGTGCCCACGGCAGCACGGTGGTTCCGACCACCGCACCTTCCTGCAGTTCGGCCACGCCCTTCCCCGCGAACACGAACGCCATGTAGTACAGGAAGGCGCTGGTGATCCCGAAAAACGGCTTGAGCGGAATCTTCACGCCGTAGCGGTTGATGGCGAAGTAGACCAGCCCCAGGATGACTCCGCCCACCGCCATTCCCACGAAGACAGGGAGCGCGCTACCCGCGCCGGCCAGGAACAGCGCCTTGTAGAACAGCACCGTCTCGAAGCCTTCGCGGTAAACGGCGAGGAACGCAACCGACGCCAGGGCCAAGGCCGAGCCGCTGGAAACCGCGTCCTGCACCCGGCCTTTGACGAACCGGTTCCACTTGGCCACTTCCATTTTCGACAGCAGCCAGTAGCTCACGTAGAACAGCACCGCCGTGGCCACCAGCATCACCGCGCCCTCCAGGGTCTCCTGCCGCGTGCGGCTGACCTGAAAGATGGTCTCGAGCAGTACCGCGGTTAGCAGGCTGGCTCCGATCGCCGCAACCACACCGATATGGATGTCACGCCGGCGATGACCCGCTCCCGTCTTGGCGAGAAACGCCATCAGCGCCCCGACCACCAGGATCGCCTCGAGTCCCTCGCGCAGGAGCAGGATGAAGGATTGCAGAAACAGGTTGATCGGTGAGAGCCGGTCGCTGACGGTCCGCTCGCCGTTTTCCAGATCGCTGAGGAGCCGCGTGTGGATAGCACGGAGCTCGTCGGCCGTGGCCCCGCCCGCCGCCCGAGTCCGCAGGTTGGCAAACCCGGCCTCGAGCGCGTCCGCCAATTGGCCGTTCTTGGCGCGCACTCCTCGTTCCACCCGCTCGAAGGTCATGTAGGCATCGAAGGCGGTGCCACTGGCGTCCTCTCCCCGGCCAAGGCTGGCGAGAATCAGGACGGAATCGAGCTGACGGCGAACCTGGGTGAACACGGAGCCGGCCGCCTCGCCTACCTGCTCACTCCCGCCGGCGGCACGGACCGCAGCCACTCGGGCCCGCACATCGGGGGCGGCGGGGTCCGCCCCGGGAGTCAGCGCCACTGCCAGGGCGCTATCGCTCAGCCGGGCGGTGGTGGGGAACTCGGAGAGACCGGGAGGAACGTCGCCACGGGCGGCAGGGAGTCGCAGCGTCGAAGCGTAGCTGGCGACGGCCCAGCGTTCGTCGACAGTGAGCCGGCTCTCGTAGGCCGGCATAGCGGTGCCGGCCACACCGATCATCACCCGACGATAGAAATCGAGCGGAGTGGCGCCGGCGAGCCTGCGAAAATCGGTGAGATCGGGAGGTGCCGGTGAAAGTCCCGCGGCGGCCGGGCCGTCGCCGCGGCCAGCGGGTCCGTGACAGGCGATGCACTGCGCCTGGTAGACCCGGGCACCCGCCCCGAGCAGCGGCGCGGTGGCGGGGATCTCCTCCAGCGCGACTCCGAACTTCGCCGCCAGTGCGCCGGACAGCGCCCGGGCCCGGGCAGCGACCGAGTCCGGCGGCGCGGTCCGGGAGACCATCGCGATCAGGGCATCGAGCTCACTCACCACACTGCGGCCGGCATCGGGCGGCAGCAGTCCAGCGCTCCGCCGGGCCTCCTGCAGGAACAACCGCGCCTCCGCCACTTCCGCCGGGGCGACCACCTTCCCGCCGACGATTCCAGCCGCATACTCCTCGGCCGCGAGCGAGGCCGAAGTCGCGATGCGGCGGATGGTCGTGCCCTGTTGGGGCTCTGGTACCGCGGCGGGCGCACTAGAAAGGAGGGCAGCGCCCAGCCATACCGCAGAGATGAGAGACATTCTCAACCGGAGTTTTGACTTGCGGTAAACTACGGCGCCAAGCTCGGGATTGGAAGGGAGGAAACGAGTTCCGAGTTCGGGGTTCCAGGCTCCGGGGTCCAAGTTGAGCGGCCAGCCCTCGCCGGTAACAAGAGAGATTCCCAACTCGGAACTTGGAACTGGGAACTAGTTTCCAGCATGCCCTCAACGATTCAAGCACTGACCCTGCCCGCCATCGATCCGGCCACTGGAGAGGTCTTCGCGGAGACGCCCGTCACTCCGTTGGAAACCGTCCCAGACATGGTCCAGCGCGCCCGGCTGGCGCAGCGTGAATGGGCCGCCCGCCCCCTGGCCGACCGCCGCCGTGTCATCGCCCGGTTCCAGAAGCGGTTCTTCGAGCGTCGCCGCGAGGCGGCGGAGTTGGTGGCACGGGAGAACGGCAAGCCGGTCGCCGAAGCACTGCTGACGGATGTCGCGGTCACGCTCGACATGGCGAGGTACTACCTGGCCAACGCGGGGAGGATCCTCCGCCCGCGCCGCATCGCCCATGGCAACATCGCGTTCCTGGGGAAGCGGGGACGGCTGTACTGGGAGCCGCTCGGTGTGGTGGCGATCATCTCTCCCTGGAACTACCCCCTGCTGCTCCCGTTCGGCGAGCTGATCCCGGCGCTGCTCGCGGGGAACGCCGTCGTGCTCAAGCCGAGCGAGTTCACCACCCGCACCGCCCTCCTTGGAGTGACGATCCTGCACGAGGCGGGGCTCCCTCCCGAACTTTGCCAGCTGGCGGTGGGAGGGGGCGACGTGGGAGCGGCCCTGGTGGAGGCCCGCCCCGACAAGATCCTCTTCACCGGCAGCGCTCGGACCGGCCGCAAAGTGGCGCTTGCGGCGGCCGAACGGCTCATCCCCGTGAGCCTCGAACTGGGCGGGAGCGACCCGTGCATCGTGCTGGCCGATGCCGACATCGACCGGGCGGTGAGCGGAACTATCTGGGCGAGGTTCACCAACGGCGGCCAGACCTGTGTCGCGGCCAAGCGGGCAATAGTGGAGAGCCCCGCGTACGAGCGGTTCGTCGACACCCTGGTGCGGAAGGTCCGCACCCTGCAGCTCGGCCCCGGGCTGGAGGCCGGGGTGGACATGGGTCCGATCATCCGGGAATCACAGCTCAAGGAGCTGGAGCGCCAGCTGGCAGCCACGGTAGCGATGGGGGCCCGGGTCCTGACCGGAGGGCGGCGCCGGCCCGACCTCGGACCGACATTCTTCGAGCCAACGGTGGTCACCGAAGTACCGCTCGACGCCCCGCTCTGGCGGGAGGAGGTCTTCGGACCGATCCTCCCGGTCGTCGCGGCCGACAACGAGGAGCAGGCCATCCTGATCGCCAACGACTCGAGCTTCGGGCTCGCGGCGAGCGTGTGGACCCGGGATCGTGCGAGGGGAGAGAACCTTGCCCGCCGGATCGAGTCCGGAGCGGTGCTGGTGAACGACGCGACCTATTACGTGGGCGCGGCCGAGGTGCCACACGGCGGAGAGAAGGAATCCGGCCTGGGAAGAAGCCACGGCGAGTTCGGCATGCTGGAGACCTGTCGCCCGCGTTTCATCGGCAGCGACCGGCTGGACTGGATTCCGAAGCCGTGGTGGTTCGGCTATCACGCCGAGAGCATGGCAGCACGCGACGCCTTTCTTCGCTTCGCGTTCGCGCCAAGCCTGTGGCAGCGGTTGCGGGCGGCGCCAGCGGCGCTCAGGCTGTTGTTCAATCGGAGACCGGTGTGAGGCATGAAGGCGGGAGGGCGGGAGGGTGGGAGGGCGAGACGATAGATCATCCCGACGCAGCAAGAGGTCCTTTGGGGCTCGCACCCATAGGGATCCTTCGTCGCTTCGCTCCTCGGGATGACGAAGGTTCGCCTTTCCCGCCCTTTTCGCCCTTCCCGCCTTCCCTAAGCGCCACGGAGCACCACAGCGACCGCCGCCGCCGTCGCGTCGGAGTGGGACAGGGAGAGCTCCAGTCTTAGCGGCCCGTGCCGTTCGGCGAGCGCGCGGGCATGGCCGGCGAGGACCAGATAGGGGCGGCCCTCGGTCTCACGTTCCACCTCGAGGTCGTGCCAGCCGACCGAGCGTGCTCCCGGGAGGGCCTGCAACGCCTTGTACGCCGCCTCCTTCGCCGCGATGCGCGCGGCGACGTGCATGGCGGGACGGGCCCTGCCTTCCACGTACTGCCGTTCGCGAGGGGTGAGAAACCGCTGCAGCACCCGGTCTCCCAACCGGTCGATCATCCGTTCGACCCTGGCGATGTCGACCAGATCGATCCCCACACCGATCAGCTCCATCGGGCCCACAGCGCTTCCACGGGGCGCTGGAGCAGGCTGGGCACCGGTACATAGCCGCCCAGGAGGAGCCCGAGGTACAATGCGATTCCGAACACTGCGACGCCGGCGACCAGGAGGGGCCAACGGGATCGCCGCCAGCGGCGGAGATCCTCCACTTCGGTGTCCCAGGAGCGCCACTCGCGCTGCAGCGCATCCTCCAGCGCCAGCCACGCCGCCTCCAGCCGGCGCGCTGCGGCGGCGAGCGCCGTCTGCCACGCGTGCACCGACTCAGCCGGGGCGCGCTCGCTGCGGGCGAAGTGGGCGGCATGATCCAGCGCGGTCAGCGCCTGGTGGAGCGCGGCCGCGCCGTGCGAGAGCCGCGCCGCCAGCGCACGGATCTCGACCTCGTCGAGCGGCAGCCCCTCGCTCCGTCGAAGCGGGAGACGGACTTCCCGCGC
>JBGQJV010000206.1:0-8180 GCA_041499215.1 Gemmatimonadota bacterium
CTTCGCCACGGAGCGGATCGGTCACCACCGCCCGCCCCTCGGGCGTCGAGCGCGCGAACAGTTTGGCCGCCCAGCCGCCCGATGCCGGCAGCACGAGCCGATCCTCTCCTCCGGGCGGCCAGGATGATTCGGCATCCACGACCATCTCGCTCCGTCCGTGCACCGCGGCAACGCGGACCCGCGACACACCGGGCAGCTCGACCGTCGTGCCGGGTTGCACGCTGAGAAGCGGGTGTGCCGACCAGAGGAAGGGAAACGGCTCGGCAGCGGTCGATCGCAGGCCGTACCGGAACGTCACCGTGCTGTTCTCGCCGTCGTCAGATTCACTCAACTCCACCCGGCGCGAAAACACCGCGGGGATGGTGCGGCAATCGGTGACGCTGCGCCAGGTCGTCACCCCTTCACGGGTGAACAGCTCGTGACCCCACTGGGCATGCCACAACTCGCCATGGTCGGGAAGCCAGGGATGGTCCGGAGGGCTCCCCGGACGCGGGCAGGCGGCGACAGTCGGGAAGCATTCGTCCCAGCCACCGCTGTCGTAGCGGTCCAGGTAGACGGTCGGGGAGGGCAGAGGGCTCGCCGGGGGCACGACAAACGGCAGCGCCGGATTGCGCCAGAGCCATTCGCGGCCACGGCGCCTGAGCCGGAGGTCGGTGATTCGGGCGCCGGCGCCTGGCAAGGCGACCAGCTCAACCTGCTCGGTGTAGAGGGAGATCGCCGGCAGGCCGGCGACGGTGGTCTGGCGGTAGGGCATGGCCGAGATGGATCGTTCTGAGTTCTGAGTTCCGAGTTCCAAGTTGAGCGGTGGCTGAACCTGCCTTCAGCACCTTACTCGCCTTGAGCACGCGGAACTGGGAACTCAGAACTCAGAACTTATGCACCGTCTGGCAACACGACCTCGACCCCAGCGACGGCGCACACCCGGAGAATCGTCTCGCCGATCTTGTTGTTCGGGGTGGACGCGCCAGCCGTGATGCCGATGGTGCGGACCCCCTCGAGCCAGCCGGTGACGGTCTCTTCCTGGGCCTGGATGCGCGGCTGGTGGCGCATCGCGCCACTGTCCACATCCACGGCCGAGGCATCCTCGATGTGATAGGTCCGAACGGCGTGGTCCCGGGAGAGCGTAGCGAGATGGGTGGTGTTGCTGGAGTTGTAGCCGCCGACCACGATCATCAGATCGGGCGGGTCCTCCAGCAGGCGCAGCACGGCGTCCTGGCGCTCCTGGGTAGCGGAGCAGATCGTGTCGAAGGTACGGAAGTGATCGCCGATCGCCGCCTCGCCGTACCGGCGGATCATGCTCTCCCGGACTTCGGAGGCGATCGCCAGTGATTCTCCGGACAACATGGTGGTTTGATTGGCAAGGCCCACCCGGATCAGGTCGCGGGCAAAATCGAACCCGGGCGACATCGCATGCTCGAACCGCACCGCCAGCGCCGCCGGATCGCCGTTCCGCTCGATGAAATCGCACACCAGCCGGGCTTCGACCATGTCGAACAGCACCAGGTACTTCCCTTCGGGATACTTGGTCACCTGGCTGGCGGTGGCCCGGGTCTCCTCGTGGTAGTACTTCCCGTGGATGATCGAGGTATAGCCATCCCGGGCGTAGCTTTCCACCCGCTTCCACACGTTGAGCACCGAGCCACAGGTGGTGTCCACCAGCACGCACCCGATGGCGCTGAGCCGCTGGAAATCGGCTACCGTCACGCCGAACGCCGGAAGGATCACGGCATCGTCCGGGGTGATGCCGGAGAAGTCGAACACTCCGCCCCCGGCGCTGCCGAGGATGGTGATGCCCATCGAGATCAGCTTGGCGTTGACGTGGGGATTGTGGATGATTTCGCCGACCAGGAAGATCCGCTTGCCGGGAAACTGCCGCCGGGTTTCGTAGGCGTACTCCACCGCCCGGTCCACCCCGTAGCAGAATCCGAATTCCCGCGCCAGCCGGAACTCGAGCGGACCCGCCGTCAGCCGGTAGTCGCCGGCGCGCAGTGCGTCCACCACCCTGCTGGAGTAGTCGGAGGCGAGCTGGCCTTCGATGGCCCCCTTGAGCCCAAAACCCTTGCGGAAGTAGGTCGACGTCATGGGCGAAAGCTACTGTGCCGGAGCCGGCGGCGGCACCGAGTCCGCCGGGCAGGGCCCCGGCGTCACCCCACTGAACCTGCCATTCAGGATGATCGAATCCTCCGACGCGCCCAGCCTCCGCATGTGGAGCGCGAAGACACCCGTGATCCTTCGCCCGTCGCGGGTCAGGTCCAGCGAACCCCAGTCACTCTGATAGGCCTCGACCTCCTTCTCGGTAAACCACCGGGCGGCCCCGGTGACGCCGGGGCGGTGGACGCTGTCGACCCCGGGATCGAACCCGTCATAGGTCCCGGCCGCAACCTCCGAGACCGGGTAGATCGCCAATCCGAGGCCGGCATCACCATTGAGGGCCAGCAGCTCCAGGCGGCTCCCCTCCGGACAGAACACCGCCCGGGGGCGCGCGGTCAGCTTACCGGTATCGCTGCCTACCCATGAGGCGGAAAGCTTGCCCCCGCTTCCGACCTCGTCCGCGCTGCTCTGGACACCCTTGGTGCTGCGGCAGGCAGCGGGAAGGAGCAGACCCATGAGGAGGAGATGTCGCCGGTGCATCGCAGGATACTAGGCGGGAGGGCAGAAGGGCGGGAGGGCGGCCTTCACGGCCACACCAGCGCCCGCATCACGAGATCGAACCGGAGCCCGCTTCCCCCATCCGTGAAGGGATGACTGAGGTCGAACCGGACGAGTCCGCCGAGCAGCGACAGTCCGGCACCGCCTCCGGCGATCACCGAACCGCTGCCCGAGAATGTGCCGTCGCCCAGATTGCCTGCCTGTCCCGCATCGGCAAAGATCACCGGCTGGATCAGCCCGCGGGCGAGCGGCCAGTCGGCCTGTGCCGCCCAGAAGGCCCGCCCGCCCCGGGTCCCGTAGTCGAAGCCGCGGACGGTGCCATTGCCACCAACGCGGAAGGCCTGTTGCGCCAAGGGGCGACGGGTCGCGACGCCCGCCCTCAGTGTCAGGGTCGGGACCCGGGCCCCCCGGCCCAGCGGCAGGCTGAGTAAGCCGTAGGTCCGGCCGGTCGCGCGCTCGTCGCTCGCCATGACATCCGCCGCGACAGACCAGCGCAGTCGGCCGCGCAACCCGTCCAGTTGCGCCACCGCTGCCCCGAAGGTCCCCTCCTCTACCGGCGGGTTGTCGGGGAACCTCCCGGTCCCGCCGAGGGCGTCGTTGAGCCACGACTTCGCCTCGCGGCGCACGCTCTGCTCCCGCTCGACCAGAATCGAAGTTGCAAGCTCCAGCCCCTCGCCGGGCGCGCTCTCGCGCGTCAGCCGGAGACCATGAGCCAGGTGGTAATCTGCGTCGTCATGTCCCACGAACACCGCGTTCAGACTGTTACCCAGCCGGTTGGCGCGGCTGAATGGATCGTTGGACCGCACCTCGCGGTATCCCCGCAGGGTCCACCGGGTTCCCGGAGACTCGCGCCTCAGGGTCAACGCCCCCACCACCCGCTCGTCACTGAGTCCGAAGCGCGCCTCGCCGCGAAGCGTGGTAAAGCCGTCGCCCGGCAGCGTGATCTCATAGCCCAGGCCCGGCACGGCGCCCTGGACCCGGTTGTACCTGATTGCTTCCAGCAGCCGTTCCCAGGTAAAGCCGTGAGTGCGCCTTCCCGTCAGCTCGGAGGGGAGTCGAACCGTCATCCGCTCGAGATCGGACTGCACCTCGAGCACCTGCCGGTCGGCGACAGGATCGTCGCTCAGAACCAGAGAGTCGCCCCAGCCGGCATAGGCCTTGAGCGAGTCCCCCGGGGCGCGATGGATCTCGTACCGGCCGTTGGCCCACCGGCCGGCATCGTCCCGCGGCTCCTGATCCTCCGGCAACTCGCCGCCGGCGCGCCGGCGCCGACGGCGCTCCTCACGCAGCGAATCGCGCTGGGCCCGGGCGAGCGCGCGGGCACTGTCGGGGTTGGCGACTGAATCGGGCAGCGGCACGGTGAAGACGATCGGGCGACCGCCGTTGACCGTGTAATCATCGAACGTGGTCCGTGCCTCGAACGGGATCACCAGCTCGCCGAACCAGGGGATCTCCACCCGGCCGGCCACCACCTGGCGGTAGGGCATCCAGTACTTCTCTTCCTGCAGCGCGTACTCGAGATCGGCGTCCAGGGTGAGAATCCGGTTGGCGATCCGGTTGAGCCGCCGGGCCTGCGCCGAATCGCCCTCGGTATCCTCGTCCGGGGAAATCCACAGTGCCGTTCCGACAAACCGAAAGGAGAATCGCACCAGGTCGGCGGTGGCGGCATCGAGCCAGAGCCGCCCCGCTACCAGGGAGGCACCAACCCGTGTGGGCAGGACGTCCACTGCGAGCAGCCTGATCCGCTTGCCCTCGTTGCTGCTGATCTGCAGGCTGTCGGTGAGCCGGTAGCGATACCAGCCGGGGCCGTCGGCGGCGAGCGGGTGAAGGGCCGCCTGGCGAGGAATCTCATTACCGAAGACCCGGACCGAGTCGCCCAGGGCGCGGGGGATGAACCACGGCCGGTCGAAGTTGCTCGTGAGGGTCAGCTCCCTGGAACGGGCCTGCTGCCTGCGACCGAGGACGTCGACCCGCACGTCATTAGGCGCAACCCACTGCACGATCCCCTCCTGCTCTTCCACCGCGGCGTTGGGGACCTTCGACCAGCGACGCCGTCCCAGCCCGAAGCTCAGTCGATAGCGGAATCGGGCGAAGTAGTCCCGCACCTCCGCGTCCCCCGAGCGGTGCCGCTCGATCGCGCGCTCGACCAGCGCGCGGGTGGCTTCGGTGGCGAACGGGACGGTATCCGCCTGCTGGGTAGCGAGCGCGAGGGCCAACAGGAGCATGGCGGGTCCGGGATTGCGAGGTCCGGAGGCTTGGGGCCGCAGGTCCCCCTACGACGCTCCCGGCAGTGTGCGAGTTTCAGACTGAGACGCAGGCCGTGTGCCCGCGCCGCCGGAGGATCCTTACCAGGCTCTTACAATCAAATGAAAGGAGGCGGGCCAGAACGGCCCGCCTCCCGGGCGGCGTCGTGTAGGGACGGGTTTAAGCCGACTGCTCCATGTCCCCGTTGCGGCTCCAGCGAGACCGCCCGTCGCGATGCAGACCGTAGGCCTTGAGCCGGCGCCACAGGGTCGTGCGGCTGATGCCGAGAGACTTGGCGGTTTCGGCGAGCTTCCACGCGTGCGCGTCGAGCGTACGGACGATCGCGTCACGCTCCCGGTCAGCCAGCGTCGTGGGTCCTTCGAGGCCCGGGATGAACATCGCCTCTCCCAGCTCCAGCGCTCCCACCCGGAGCGGTCGCAGCCGGCCACCCATCGCCGCGAGTCGAGGCATCAGGTTCTGAGAGTCCTCGGCATCCTGCTCGAGGTCGGCCAGGGCTTCACGGGCGGGCTCATTGGCGTACAGGATCTTCCCCGAGGGGTCAAAGACGACGACCCCCTCGCTGAACCCGTCCAGCAGGGCCTTGGCAAGCGGGGAGAATACGGAGGGGGTATGAGTTTCCGGCATAGCTCGGTCTACGGTCGTGGGGCTGAGGGGGTTTCAGGTTGTGTCCTATGCAATGTAGACGACGGGGAGGCCCGAACATGGACACCTGCGGGAAAGGCGGAAATGACGGGAGGGTCCCCCGCCCCTCCCGCCCTCCCGCCTTTACGCCCTCCCGCCCCTATTCCCCCAGCATCGCATCTATCGACACCGACTCCTGCTGCGCCCGCTCAGCCAGGATCACCAGCCCGAGTCCCGCGAAGATCACGGCCCCGGCCAGGATCGTTCGGGTCCCGATCGATTCCCCGAGCACGAGCGGGGCCGAGAGTGCGGCGAACAGCGGCTGCAGGTAGATGAACGTCGCGACGGTGTTGGAGGACGCCCGCTTGAGAGCCCACATATTCAGGAAGTAGGTGGCGATCGTGGGGAACAGGACGATGTAGCCCACCATCCACCAGATTCTGGCGCTGATCCCATGCAGGTTGGCGGTGGCCAGGGCCGGCACCCCGACCGGCAGCACGCCCAGCGCGGCGAACAGCATCACGTAGACGCTCACGGTGACTGGATCAAACCGTGTGAGGATCGGCTTCGCAGCCAGGAAGTAGGCCGCGTAGCAGAGCATCCCGATCAGGATCAGCAGGTTGCCCAGCGCCTCCCCGGGCCCGAGTGAGAGCCGCGCGGGATCGACCAGATAGATGGCGCCCGCTGCGGCGAGTGCGATGCCGCCGAGTTTCCGCGGCGAAGGGCGTTCCAGCCGGAGCAGCAGCGAACCGAGCACGGTGAACACCGGAACGGTGGTGACCATGATCGTGGCGTTCACGGCGGTGGTGTGGCGGAGCCCGTACAGAAACAGCGACTGATTGGCAGTGACGCCCAGCAGTCCGGCCAGCGCCACGCGGCCGAGTACTCGCGGCTCGCGTATCCAGGGTCCGCGCCGGACGACCTGCAGCAGCAGCAGCGCCGCCGCCGCACCGAGGATCCGAAAGGTGACCAGCACGCCGGCCGGCACCACCGGTAGCACCAACCGGCCAACGACCGCCAGGCTGGCGAACATGACCTGGACGAGGACGAGGGCAAGCTGGGTCATGGAGCCGGGTGAGGAGTGAGGAGTGAGGAGTAAGGAGGGAGGAGTCGATACCCGGAGTCGCACACTCCTTACTCCTTACTCCTCACTCCTTACTCCTCACTGCTGTCTGCTACCTGCGTCTATGGCGAGGGGGCTTGAACCGCCGGCCCCGACTTTCATCCGCGTCCGCCTGCTGCAGCGCCGCGCGGAGCTGCTCCAGGGTGTCCGCCTGTACGGCGGGGCGCTGCCCGCGGACCACCGCGAATCGGATTGGCCGGTCCAGCCGGGGAAGATCATCCTCGCGAATCCGCCGGGCCTGTCCCTCTCTGAGCTGCAGCCGGGCTACGCCCCCCTCGGGGCCGCTCTCGTAATGAACCGCGACCATATCTCCGAACAGCCGGACTCCGCCGGGTAGCGCCAGGAGTCGCTCCCGCTCCGGGTTCGGCACGAGTGCCTCAGACTCCAGCTCGATCGGGGTCGACAGAAAATTCTGCCACCCCGTCACCTGCTGCATCTGGGAGATGATCCGCTCCCGCACGGCATCCGGCGCAGCCACGGCCAGGGTGCCGCCGGAGCGGCGCCACAACTCCGACAGCTCCGCCGACGCGCGGCGCACCCGGCCCTGGCTCGGGTGGGCCGTCTCGCCTGCGAGCATGGCCCGGGCCAGCGCGTGTCTGAGCGCCGGCAGCAGCTCGGCCGGACTTGCCTCCTCCAACGGCTCCACCAGCGCATCCAACTCAAAGCCGAAGTACCCAAGCCGACTCCGCACCACCATCTGCTGGTGCTTCCGCGGCCCGGTGACTTCGATCTCGGGCGGCCCACGGCGGGCGTAGCGCCGGATCAGGTCGTAGGAGAGCGTCGTGCCCTCGATCGCGGCACGAGGGACACCGAAGCGGTCCGCGAAGAAGCGCAGGTTGCCGGCCACGGCGCCCCAGGTGCCGGCCACCGAGTTGCGGGAGACCCGCGCCTCCTGACCGTCGGCGGTGTGCTCGTCGAGCACCAGATCAAACGGCATGATGCGGGCGAGCAGGTCGAGCCAGCCTTCCCGCAGCTCCCGTCCGGCATAAGGCAGCTTCTCCGGGAGCGGCAGCTCGAGCGCCCGGTATACCGAAGCAGTTCCGAGGGCCACGTCCTCGATCGCCTTGACCAGCACGCCGCGCCGCTCGGCCCATTCGGCCAGTCCCTCCTCATCGAACAGGTGTCGAGGCAACCCGTAGACCTCCCCCAGCGCACCGTGCCGATTCACCGCCTCGGCGTAAAGGTTGTAGGCGGTAAGGTGATCACTCCCGTTCACCCGGACCCCCTCCAGGTCCCGTTCTTCCCGGGTCATGCGGTGCAACGAGTCGATGTTGGAGCAGACCGCTACCACCGGAGCCAGGTCGCTGCCGGCATGCACCAGCAGCTCGCCCCAGGCCCGATCCACCGGCATGGCCTCGACCTCGCGGCCGTAGCGGGTGAGCCGGCCCTCCTCCACCAAGCCCCGCTCGGTGAGCCGGGCCAGCGCCTTGCGGTAGGCGGTCCGATCGAGCGGCACCGGGAGATCCAGGTCGGTGGCGTCGACTCCCAGTGCCGCACAGGTGATGGCCACCCGCTCCGCGTC
>JBGQJV010000207.1:0-8139 GCA_041499215.1 Gemmatimonadota bacterium
GCGATCGCCACGGCGGTCACGGCGACCGTCACCTGGCCGCTCGCAAATCTCCGCTATCAGCGGGGTGATGCGAGCCAGATTCAGCTGGCGGCGGCGTTCGACCTGGTCCTGGCTCTCGACGCGATCCGGGCGGTGAGCGACCCCCTTCCCGTCCTCCGTTCGCTGGCGGCCTCGCTGCGGGAGGGAGGGACGCTGCTGCTGAGGGTCCCCGACCTCAAGGGCCCGGCCCGAGGCAGGCGTGCAAGCCCGCTCGCGGTCTACGGCTACGCACTGGCACTGGCCCGGGAGTCCGGGCTCCAGGCCGGAGAGGGGCCGGGCACGGCCCTGGGAGAAGAGCAGTGGATCGAACTGCTGGTCCGGGCGGGCCTGGTGCAGCCCGAGGTCATGCGGCTCCCGTCGGACGGATTCTGTCTCTACTTGGTGGCTCGCATGCCTGGGCGGGGTCACCTGAGGCGGGAAAGCCCCGACGGCCAGCCGCCGTCGGGGCCACCGGCCCCGGACATCATCGGATGCACGTGAGCCTGACGGGTACCCTCCCCGCCGCAAGGATACCAACCTATCGCGCCGCCGGCGTCTTGAAGACGAGTCCCCCCTTCATCACAAAACTGACCCGCTGCATTTCGGTGATGTCCGCCAGCGGGTCGCCGCCGACCGCGATGATGTCGGCGAACCGGCCCTGGGCCACCGCCCCGACGTTGGCCTGCTGCTCCAGCAGCCGGGCCGCAGTGCTGGTGGCCGACTGGATGGCCTGCATCGGGGTCATGCCGTACTTCACCATGTACGCCAACTCCTGGGCCTGATTCTCCGTCCAGGCGTACCCGCCTGCGTCGGTGCCGTAGGAGATGTAGGGGAGCAGGCCGCGCTTGACCGCCTCGCCGAAGGCAATCCGCTCGATCTCCACCATCTTGGGCCAGATCCCGCCGCGGCCCTCCGCCACATAGGCTCCGACGAAGATCGTGGGGCACCAGTACACCTTCTGCCGGACCATCCGGTCGATCAGGTCGGGCGTCAGTCCGTCGCCGTGCTCGACGCTGTTGAACCCCGCCCGGAGGGCCGCGTCGATCCCGTCCCAGCCGATCGCGTGGCCGGCAATCTTGCGCCCCAGCCGGTGGGCCTCGTCCGCGAACGCCTTGAGCTCCTCGTCGGTGAAATTCACCCAGCTGTGCAGCTTGCCGTCCGGGCCGATGAAGTAACGGCGGTCGACGTAGACCTTGATCCAGTCCGCGCCATACTTCACCTGCTCGCGCACCGCATGGCGGATGTTGTCCACCCCGTCAACGATCTGCACTCCATCCGGCACCTTGAGCTCCCAGGAGTAGCCCGAGAGCGGGTACATCCCGGTGGCACTGAATGCCCGGGTTGCCACGAACAGCCGGGGGCCGGGGATGATGCCGCGGTTGATCGCGTTCCTGATGTCCACGTCGGCGTACATGGCGCCCTCCGTCTCCAGGTCGCGCATGGTGGTGAAGCCGTTCATGAGCGCGGTCCTGACCGCCACGGTGGCGCGGATGGTCCGGTAAGGGATCGATTCCTTGAGCAGCTGTTCGTCGTAGTCCTGGGCGGTGATGTCGCCCTGGAGCAGGATGTGGGTGTGATTGTCGATCATCCCGGGGAGCACGGTCATCGCGCTCAGGTCGACCTGCTTGGCGTCTCCGGCTGCCGGCTGAACCTCCGCCCAGGGACCGACCTTGGTGATGCGATCGCCCTCGATCAGGATCCCCTGATCGGAGCGAGGCCGATCGGATTCGCCGTCGACCAGGCGCCCGGCATGAATGAGGGTGCGAGTGACGGGCGCCGTCGCCGGCGCTGCCTGTCCAAACAGCGGCGGGACCGTGACGACCGCCGCGGCCAGGGTGAAGGTGGCCTGAAGGGTGTGGCAGAACGAGGGTCGACAGGACATAATGCCGAAGCCTTGAGAGGGAGGTTGAGTGGCCGGGGAGACGACTGGAACGCCGGGGAGAGATGCGTTCTCCCGTCCCGAAAGGCAAGGCGCGGTTCCCGGCCGGCCGGGCTGGCTCGGCCTGGTCGTGCTGGGCGTAGTTCTGGCCGGAAGCGGGACATCTCTCCCCGACTCCGGGCCGGAACCGCCGAGGTATCACCCGCTGCTGCTGGATTGCGCCGCATACCGCACCCAGGGGAGGTCCGAGATCCTGGTCCAGGCCGGCCGTCAGCGGACTCATGAGAGCATCGGCCGAGACGGGGTGATGATCCTCCGCGCCGGCGGTCCCGACAGCCTCATTCAGCTCGAGGCGTGGTTCGACACTCTCTCGCTATGGCGCGAAGGCTCGGGTGAGCGACTCGAGCCGGATACCGACGGGCTGGTGGGTGGCCGATACCGGGGTACCCTGACCGGGCAGGGTGGCTTCGCCTCTACCGACACCCCGTTCATCCCGGATGAGGTCGCTGAAGTGGCGGACCTCTCCGGCGCCCTTGCCGATCTCCTCCCCCAGCTTCCACCGGTGCCGCTGGCACTCGGGCGATCGTGGCGCGACGACCTCGGCACGGTGATCACCCGCATCGAGGATGGCAGCGTCGGCGCCCGGCCGGTGGAGCGCTATCGGCTGCTCCGCCGGTCGACGCGGCGGGAATCGCGACTGCTGCCGGATTCGACGGAGGTAAGCGCTGGCCGCACCGAGGGCGAGTCCGGGGTCTTCAGCTGGTCCGGTGAGATGGGCGTGCTCCGGTGGGAGCGGGACCTGACGGATGAGGTAACGGTCCCCGTGGGCGGACTGGTGAAGCAACCGTTCAAGACCCGGATCGAGCAGAAGGTGACGGTGGAGCGGGTGAGTGGGGGCGGGTGCGGAGGATAGACGGACAGACGGGTAGAAGGGACAGCCGGACAGACGGTCGGGACGGACGGGGCAGTCAGGCCCGACGGAGTGCGGGTCCGCCTCGTCCGTCTGTCCGTCTAGGCCGGGACTGTCCGGTAGACGTACTCCGGCGTCTCCTCCGTCCGCTCCAGCGCCGCCAGGATCAGGTCGTGCCTGGGCGAGAGACTGCAGACCGGGTCGGTGCTGGTCGCGTCGCCGGTGAGGGCAAAGGCCTGGCAGCGGCAGCCGCCGAAGTCCTGCGTCTTACGCGGGCAGCTCCGGCAGGGTTCCTGCATCCAGGCGTCACCCCGGAAGGCGTTGAAGATCGGGGACTGTCCCCAGATCCAGTCGAGGGCGTGCTGGTTCACGTCGACCATCTGGAGGTTCGGGATCTGGGTGGCGCCATGGCAGGGAAGGGCGCGCCCGTCCGGCGTCACCAGGATGTACACGCTCCCCCAGCCGCCGTAGCAGGGCTTGGGGAACTCCTCGTAATAGTCCGGCAGCACATAAATGATCTGCATCTGCCCCTTGTAGCGCCGGATCGCGGCCTGGGCGATGGAGCGCGAGCGTTCGACCTGCTCCCGGGTCGGCATCAGGGCCTCCCGATTCTTGAGCGCCCAGCCGTAGTACTGGGTGTTGGCCAGCTCCACCCGGTCCGCCCCCAGTCCCGCCGCCATCTCGATGATCTCGCCCAGGTGATCCAGGTTACCCCGGTGCAGCACCACATTGACGGAGAAGGCCAGATCCAGCGTCTTCACCAGCGCGGCGGCCTCGTATTTCTGGCGGCCGAGCTTGATGCCGGCGATCCGGTCGGCGTTGGCCGAGTCCGTGTCCTGGAAGGAGATCTGTACGTGGTCGATGCCCGCCGCCTTGAGGCGCTCCGCCCGCTGGCGGGTAAGGCCGAGCGCGGAGGTGACCAGCGTGGTGTACAGCCCCTCATCGCGGGCGTGAGCTACCAGGTCCTCGAGGTCCTTGCGAACCAGGGGCTCACCGCCGGAGAGGCCGAGCTGCAGCACTCCAAGCTCGCGGGCCTGGGTAAAGACCCGCTTCCAGTCGGCGGTCGACAGCTCCGTTTCCGCCCGGCTCATCTCCAGAGGGTTGGAGCAGTAGGGGCAATGGAGCGGGCAGCGGTAGGTGAGCTCCGCAAGCAGTGTTGTCGGCTGGAGCAGTCTCTGGCCGGGCACGGTGGCAGGTCCGGCGGAAGAGGCGGGAGGGGCGGAAGGGGCGGGAGACACCGCGTGATACCGGTTTGCCCCGGCTTCCGCCGTTCCCGCCGTTCCCGCTGTTCCCGCTGTTCCCGCCGCGAAGCGGATGAGGTCCCGCCGTGCCAGCCCTTCGAGGTATTCCGTGACGTCGGCAGCGACGTCGGTCTGGTAGCGCTGCCGCAGAGTTTCGATGATCTCCTGCAGGGTGCGGGTGCCGTCGCACAGCTCGAGGATCGCCTTGCCGCTCTCGTTCAGGAACATCGCCCCTTCGGGATAGAGCAGCACCGGCCGCTGCCGGACCCGGTCGTTGCCGATGCGGGCGAGGCGCCAGAGGCGGGGCTGGGCCGTCGGGGGCAGAGGCATCGGGCGACTACTCGGCATAGGCGTTGTGGATGGTATCGATCATGGCCCACAGCATCTCCAGCTTGAACGCCAGCGCTTCGAATGCCTGCCGCTGGGTCTCCACGGTAGTGCAGTGCTGCTGGACGATGGCCAGGCCGTGGCGCACGTCGCGCGGGGCCTGCACCAGCCGGCTCTTGAAGTAGTCCAGCCCCTCGGGAGGGATCCACGGGTAGTGCCTGGGGAACGCCTCGATTCGCTGGGCATGAATCGTCGGAGCAAACAGCTCGGTGAGCGAGGAGGCGCAGGCCTGAACCCAGGGTCTGGACTTGCAGAACCAGACATAGGACTCGCAGATCAGTCGGACCGCAGGGAGCACATGGCGCTCGTCCTCCATCTCCTCCCGGGGAACTCCCAGGGCGATGCCAAGCCGGATCCACAGCTCGATGCCCCCTTCGCGGGGCCGGGTCCCATCGTGATCCACGATCCGCTGGATCCACTCCCGCCGTACCGCAGGATCGGGGCAGTTGGAGAGAATTGCGCCGTCCTTCCTCGGCACCACGCGCTGGTAGGCCAGGCGGTTCGCCACCCACCCCTGGAACTGCCGGCGGGTGAGCTTCCCCTCGTACATCAGCTTGTGAAATGGATGTTCCACGTAGTAGGAGCCATGGAAGCTGCGCAACGAGTTCTCCAATTCCTCCGGACTGAGCGGTCTGGTCAGCTCCGGCAGAACAATCCGAAAGTTCCGAGTTCCGAGTTCCGAGGCTTGAAGGGTCGTCGTCATTGCCGGTGTCGTCGTTATGGGCCATTGGCCATTGGCCTTTGGCTGTGAGTTTCAGGACCAGGATCCCACGCCGGGTGAACGCTGCAGCAGCCAACGGCCAACGGCGAATGGGCCAACGGCCTACAGCGACCACCTCATCCCGTCATCCCCCACCACCAGCCCGGCGGCCACCACTTCGACCCGCTCCGGTGAATCCTCCAGCAGCATGGGGTTGGAGTTGTTGATGTGGGTGTACACCCGATGCCGGCACGGGAGCTGTCTCAGCTGCGCCAGGCTGCCATCGGATCCGGAGACCGGCATATGGTCCATCTGGCGGGCAGTGCGGTCGCTGATCCCGAGGGTCACCAGTTCCCCATCGGTCCAGAAGGTCCCGTCGAACAGTAGCAGATCGGCCTCCGCCAGTCTGGCGAGCAGCGGCGCATCCAGATCCCCGCATCCCGGTACGAACGCGGCCCGGGCGCCGGTGTCAGACTCGATCAACAGCCCGACCGTATGCCCGGGCCGCTCCCGCCGGGCGAATCTGGGGGGGTCTCCCCGGACCTGAACGGCGGTAAGGGTCATCCCGGTCGGCGACCCGTCTTGATAGCGGAGTTGCACCGGGCTCTCGAGCGGCAGTTCGGTCACAACCACCTTCGCAAACGCCTCGGTCACCGGCAGAAGGCGGGAATCCTCGGCCAGGACCTCGAGCACTGCTCTGGTAGCGTAGAGCTGGAGCTGCCGAGCCTCGCGAAGCAGTGCCACTCCCATGGTGTGGTCGAGCTCGGCATCGGTCGGGACGATCCCTTCCACCGGGACGTGGCGCATCCCTTCGGGGGCGAGTCCGTCGAGCCGGGAAAGCTGGCGATGCACGTCGGGAGAGGCGTTCAGCAGGAACCAGCGACGCCCGTCGCTGGAAATTGCCGCGGAGGATTGGGTCCTGGGGTGTGCCCGGATGGGATCGGCGCGAGCCACCCGGCACGTCGGGCACCAGCAATTCCACTGGGGGAATCCGCCACCAGCCGCGGTACCGAGCAGGACGAGCTCCATACAAAAAGAAACGGGGCCCGCGTCGCGAGCCCCGTCCGGTGCTTCGCGACTTAAAGGGTCGCGACGTACGCGGTTACTTCCATCGTCACGGCGACGACTTCCGCTTCGGGCTTGGTCCAGGCCATTGGTAGATCCTCGAGCAAAGGTGGGCAGCAGAAGGCGTTGGGTTGCTTGACCCAGTCGGAGGAGAGAATTCCCCGACGACGCCCTTGAGAATGCAGGTCGCGTGCCGGATCGATGGCCGCGTGGTGTATGGCCGTAAGCCATTGTCCCAAAGCCGCTTCAGGCGACTGTCCTGGTTCCGGCCCGAGCCGCGTTCGATTGGGTGAGAGAACCCAGTTGGGTCAAATCACCCAGCCCCGCTGATCCCGTACTTCTTCATTCTATACCTGAGCGTGTCGCGGGAAATGCCGAGCTGCTGGGCCGCGCGGGTCTGATTCCCGCCGGAATCCCTGAGGGCCTGCTCCAACAGAGTCTTCTCCCACTGATCAAGGGTCATCCCCGAGGCGGACGGGCGGACGGGTGGACCAGCGGACGTGGTCTCCGCGCTTTCGCGGGTGCCCTGCTCCGTACCGTCGCCAGGGCGCGCTGTCCCCATTCCGCCGGTCCGCCCGTCCGCCGGTCCGCCCGCCTCCTCCACCGGCCTGGTCAAAGACAGATGATCCGGCCCCAGCTCCTGTCCCTTGCTCCACAGCACTGCCCGCTCGATGACATGGGAGAGCTCTCGCACGTTCCCCGGCCAGGGATAGGAGAGCATGAGTTGCCGGGCTTCCGGTCCGATGCGGCGGACATCCTTGCCATACTTGGCGCTGAACCTGCGCAGGTAGCGCTCCGCCAGGATCAGCACATCCTGCCCGCGCTCACGGAGCGGAGGCAGCCGCAGCAGGATCACCGCGATGCGGAAGTAGAGATCGCGCCGGAACCGGTCGCGTTCCACCTCGCGCTCGAGGTCGCGATTGGTGGCGGAGAGAATCCGCACGTCGATCTTCCGGTCCCGCACCCCTCCCACCCGGCGCACCACCCGGTCCTCGATGGCCCTGAGCAGCTTGCCCTGCAGGGCAAGCTCCAGGTCGCCGATCTCGTCCAGCAGGATGAACCCGCCTTCCGCCGCCTCGAACAGCCCGACCTTCGATTCCTTGGCGTCAGTAAAGGCGCCCCGTTCGTGCCCGAACAGCTCCGCCTCCATCAGCGACGCGGGGAGGGCGGTGCAGTTCACATCGATGAACGGCTTGCCGCTCCTCGCCCCGGAGGCGTGAATCGTCCGGGCGACGAGTCCCTTGCCGGTGCCGGTCTCGCCGGTGATCAGCACCGGCGGGGTCTCGTCCAGCGCCGCGATCTGGCGGGCCTGATCCAGCAGCGCCTGCATCACCGGCGACTCCCCGACCACCTCGGCGAAAGGCAGCTCCCGGCTCGACTCCCGGCGACGGTAGTAGGACAGCTCCTGCCGTAACAGCGAATTCTCCCGGGCCCGGTCAGCCAGCAGCCTGAGCTCCTCCAGGTCGATCGGCTTCTTGACGTAGTCGAAGGCACCCAGCTTCACCGCTTCCACCGCTCCCTCGATGGAGCCATAGGCGGTCATCACCACTACCGAAATGGCCGGGTCGAACTCGTGGATCTTCTTCAGCAGTTCGATCCCGTTCATCCCCGGCAGCCGCACGTCCGTGAAGACCACATCAGGGCGCAGGGTGCCCAGGAGGCCGAGCGCGCTCTCCGCGTCGTTGGCCACCTCGGTCTCGTAGTCATGCTCCGCCAGAAAGGCCTTGATCGCCCGGGCGAGGGTGCGCTCGTCGTCGACTATGAGGATGGTGGAGGTGGTCATGCGGGAAAGGCGGATGGGGCGGAGACCGGCGCCACCGACGTAAGCGGCAGCCATACCCGAACGGTCGTCCCGACCCCGACCTGGCTCTCCAGCGTCAGGCGTCCGCCGTGCTGTTCGATGAACCGCCTGGCGGTGGCGACGCCCAGCCCGGTCCCC
>JBGQJV010000208.1:0-8063 GCA_041499215.1 Gemmatimonadota bacterium
GACTTCGGGATCGCGGGACACAGCGCCCAGTTCGGCTACCCTGAGGTGCAGCGAGGCTTTGTCCCGGCCATGGTGATGACGATGCTCCGCCGGCTCGCCGGGGAGAAACGCGCCTTCGACCTGGTGGCCACCGGGCGCCTGCTCTCGGCCAGCGAGGCGCTGGATGTGGGACTCGTGTCGCGGGTGGTTCCCGACGCGGAACTCGATTCGGCTGCCGCGACCATCCTCGCGCAGCTTGCGGGGAGCAGCCCCTCCGCATTGGCCCTGATCAAGCGGTTGTTCTACGAGCTGGATGGCCGCTCCTTCGAAGAGGGCATCGCGCTCGGCGCCAGGGTCAACGCCCTGGCGCGGGCCCATCCGGATTTTCGTACCGCCATCGCGGCGTTCCTCACGCGATGAGACGCGCCCGGCTGTTCTCGGCCCTGCTCGGGTTCCTGCTGGCGCTCGTTGGTGTGGTGCTGGAGAACCGTCCCCTGGTCTGGGCCGCGATGGTGGCGCTCGCAGTCGCCCTCGCCCTGCGGCTCCGCGATCGCGGACAGCGCCCTGCTTCCGGCCCCGGCCCCGAGTCCGACAAACCGGGCTGATTCCGGGAGCGGCGTTCCCCCGTACCAGACCGGGTTTTTCCGCCGCCTGCCCTGGCTGATCCACGGGGTATCCTCTCCCCGTGTCCCTTCTGGCCCATCGCCTCGACGAGGCTCGTCGTCAGCTGCACGGTTGCTACGGCTTCCGTGACTTCCGCCCCCTCCAGCGCCGGGTGGTCCAGTCAGTCCTGGCGGGACGGGATACTCTGGCGGTCCTCCCGACCGGCGGTGGCAAGTCGATCTGCTTCCAGGTGCCGGCCCTGGTGCTCGGTGGCGTCACCATCGTCGTGTCCCCGCTGCTGGCGCTCATTCAGGACCAGGTTCTCGCGCTCAAGGCCCGGGGCATCGCGGCCGACAGTCTCACCAGCCTGCAGTCACCGGAAGAGCAACGCTCGGTTCGCAACCGGCTCGCGGACCGAAGTCTGCGACTGCTCTACGCATCTCCAGAGCGGGCCGATCGGCTGGGCCGGGACCTGGCGGCCATGGCGGTCCGACCCACCCTCCTGGCGGTGGACGAGGCCCATTGCATCAGCGAATGGGGGCATGACTTTCGCCCCAGCTACCGGGCCCTCGGTGCCTTTCGAGAGGCGGTGGGCCTCCCGCCTACCATCGCGCTCACCGGTAGCGCTACCGCCCCCGTTCGGGCGGATGTCATCCGCTCGCTCGCTCTCACCCGTCCCGATCAGCATCTGGGATCATTCGACCGGCCCAATCTGAGCTTCGGCGTTGTCAGGCTTCGGCACCGGCGGGAGCGGATGCCCCTCCTGCTGGCCCAGCTCGAACGCCGGCCCGGGCTCTCGATCGTGTACGTCTCCACCAGAAACTCGGCCGACGCGCTGGCGCAGCGGCTGTGGTTCGCGGGTCATCGCGCGGCCGCGTATCATGCCGGCCTCACCCGTGAACGCCGGGCCGAGGTGCTGCACCGGTTCACCACGGAGGACCTGGACGTGGTGGTCGCCACCTCGGCCTTCGGCATGGGGATCGACGCGCCCCGAGTCCGGCTGGTGATTCACTGGGGCATGCCTCCGACGCCCGAGGCCTACTACCAGGAGGCCGGCCGCGCCGGTCGCGACGGCCAGCCTTCCGCCTGTCTGCTGCTGCACCACCGTTCCGATGCGGACATCCACCGGCGTCAGCTCGAGGTGACCTTCCCGCCGCGTCGGGTCGTGGAGGAACTCTGGCGGCATCGGGAACGGCGCCGGCACCACCCGGCGGGAGTGGTCGCTTCTGCCGACCGGCTGGCTCAGGAGCTGCGGCCGAACGAAGGCCCGGTCGACTGGCGCCGCGTTCGACGGAGGAAGGAGGCCGCGCTCGGGCGTCTGCGGGTGATGGTGGGGTACGCGGGCGGGCGACGCTGTCGCCGCCGGGTACTGCTCGGTTACTTCGGCGAGAAGCACGGGTCCTGCGCCGGGTGCGACGTCTGCTCGGTGCCGGGATCGTTCGATCGGCTGCGGGCGGCGCTGGGGTTGGTCCGGGTCGGACGAAGGTGAAGGCCGGTGCTGCTATTCGCGAGGACCCGGGTCCGAGGCAGGCATCCCTGAGCCAAGCGCTTGCGCAACGCGGGCAAGCAGGAGGCTCCGCCGGAACGGCTTCTCGAGGAACCGGTGTCCGTTCTCGCGGGCCAGCACCTTCACCAGCTGGGTGTCCTCGGTGTACCCCGACATGTAGATCACCGGCAGCCCGGGAAACGACCGTCGCAGCTCGTCGGCGAGATCGGCCCCGTTCATCGACCCGAGCACGATGTCGGTGAGCAGGAGGTCAAAGCGCTCCGCCGCCGCGGCCTCGAGCGCCTCCTCGGCGGAGGCACAAGCCCGGACCCGGTACCCCTCGTCTTCCAGCATGGCCACGGCCAGGCTCCTCACGGAGGGATTGTCCTCCACCAGCAGGATGCTCGCCCCGGCAATGGCGCGCGCAGGAACGGAGGGCTGCTCCGGCTCCGGGGTCACTGCCAGATCGGTTCGCGGGAAATACACCTTGAATGTGGTGCCGTGTCCCGGCTCGCTGTATACCAGGATGCCGCCACCGGCCTGCTTGACGATGCCGTACACCGTCGCCAGGCCGAGGCCGCTTCCCATGCCGCCCTTGGTGGTAAAGAAGGGCTCGAACATCCGCGCCCGCGTGGCCTGGTCCATGCCGGTGCCGGTGTCGGTCACCGCGAGCATCGAATAGCTGCCCGGCTCAACCTCGGGGTGCTGGTCCAGGTAGGGGCGGGCGAGCTCGACTGCCGCGGTCTCGATGAGCAGGCGGCCCCCGCGCGGCATGGCGTCCCGGGCGTTGATGCTCAGATTGAGCAGGACCTGTTCCAGATGATGCGGATCGGCCAGGACTCGGCCGCTATCCCGGGCGATAGAGCAGGTGAGGTCGATCGTTTCCCCCAACAGCCGGCGCAGCATCGGTTCCATCGTGCGGACCACGGTTCCCACGTCCAGCACTTGCGGCGCGACCGCCTGTGGCCGGCTGAAGGTCAACAGCTGGCGGGTGAGTCCCGCCGCACGCTCAGCCGCTCCGGTGATCTCGTCCACATCCCGCCGCTCTGGATGATCGACAGGGAGTGCGCGGGACACCCGGTCCGCGAAACCGAGGATCGCGGTCAACAGGTTGTTGAAATCGTGGGCCACGCCACCCGCCAGGCGGCCGATCGCCTCCAGCTTCTGTGACTGCCGCAGCTCCTCCTCCAGCCGGCGCTGGCCGGACATGTCCACATAGGACGCCACCAGGGCATGGATGTTTCCGGTGGCATCACGCAGCGGCGCGGTGGAAACCGCGACCTCCAGCTCGGTGCCGTCACGTCTGAGGCGGCGGGTTTCCCGGCCACTGAAGGCCTTGCCGCCCAGCACGGCCTCGCGGAAGCGGCGATACTCCTCCTCCCGGCCCGGCGGGATGATCGGCAATGGCATCCCCACCACTTCGGTGGCCTTCCAGCCGAACATCCGCTCGGCAGCGGGGCTCCAGAACGCCACCAGCCCTGCCTGATCGATGGTCACCAGCGCGACTGGTACGGCCGCGACGATCGCGCCAAGCTCTTCCGCCCGGGCGGCCAGGGTGACGGACATGCCGGCTACCTCGGCGCTGAGCCGCTCTCCGGTAGTGGCAAGCCGCTCCTGGGCGAGCCGCTCGGCGGCGAGGTCCCGGCTGATCAGGGTCCCCGCCGCGAGCGCCAGTGCGAGGGCGGCCAGGCCCGCGATCGCGAGGCCGATCACCGCGCCGTCTCGCTCGGAGGCCGCCCGATCGCGCGCGGCCCGGAGCCGCACCTGGGCCATCGCCTCGATCGCGGCGACCCGGGCGCGGATCTGATCCATGATGCGCTGGTCCCCGGCGGCGTTCACCACCGCCCTGGCTGCCCCGAAGCCCCGATCACGCCGCAGTTCGATCAGCCGGTCCAGCTCCGCCTGCTTCTGCGCGATCAACGCGCTCAGGGAGTCCAGCAGCTCCGGCCCGCCCGGCGTCTGCGCCAGCATGGGGCGGATTGCCTCGAGCCTCGCCTTGATCTTCGTGCGGGCGGCCCAGTAGGGGCCCAGGAAGACGGTGTCGCCGGTCAGGATATAGCTCCGCTGGCCGGTCTCCATTTCCTGCACGAGCGAGAAGGCGCTGCGGAGGTCCGAGAGCCCTGACTGGGCCAGCAGAAAGGTGTCGGTTGCGGCCAGGAACTGATTGCTCGAGCGGTAAGCCAGCACCGCAGGCCCCGCGGCGAGCAGCAGAAGGCCGGCCAAAGTGAGTCCGACCTTTTCGCGAAGGGAAAGGGGCATCCTGTCGGGGGTACATGGGGGACCGTGCCCCGCCGTGAGGGCAGCGGGAACCAAAGGTACACGCTATCTTATGCGCCGGTTTCGCGGAAGCAAGCTGGCGGAGCGGAAATCGCCAAAGTCACACCTCGAACGACAGCTAGCCCATGGATCCGTCGCTTTACTTCTCCGAACAGCATCACCAGGTCCGTGACATGGTCCGTGAGTTCGGACGGCAGGAGGTCGCGCCGGTCGCCAAGGAGCTGGACCGGAACTCCACCTTCCCCTGGGCCAACATCCGCAAGATGGGCGAGCTGGGGCTGCTGGGCGTGCCCTGGCCGGAGGAGCTGGGCGGGGCGGGGATGGACCAGCTCTCCTATTACATCACCATCCATGAACTGGCCAAGGTAGACGCCAGCCATGCACTCACGATCAGCGCCCACACCAACCTGGGCACTTCGCCGATCGTCGACTTCGGCACCCCCGACCAGAAAAAGCGATACGTGCCGCTGCTGGCCTCGGGACGGGTGTTGGGCGGATTCGGGCTGACCGAGCCGGGGGCCGGCAGTGATGCCGGTGGCACCGCGACGACCGCGGTGGATCGTGGCGATCACTTCGTGCTCAACGGCTCGAAGGTGTTCATCACCCACGCCGGCGTCGGGGAGATCTTCGTGGTCACGGCGCGCACCGAGCCCGGCCAGGGAAACAAGGGCATTACCAGCTTCATCCTCACGAAGGAGAGCTGCGACTTGGAGGCCTGCCGCGAAGCCGGCGTCGGCCACGAGGCCAGTCTGCCCAGCATCCACGGGTTCAAGGCGGGGAAGAAGGAGGAGAAGATGGGGTGGCGGGCGAGCGATACCCGCGAGCTCATCTTCGAGGATGCCATGGTTCCCAAGGAGAATCAGCTGGGGGCCTCGGGGCAGGGGTTCATCAATTTCCTCAAAACTCTCGATGGCGGCCGCATCGGCATCGCGGCACTCTCCCTCGGCATCGCGGAAGGGGCCTACGAGCAGGCGCTGCACTACGCCGGGGTCCGCAAACAGTTCGGCCGGGCGATCGGCAGCTTCCAGGGCGTGCACTTCCAGCTGGCCGACATGGCGATGGAGATCGAGGCCGGCACCCACCTGCTGTACCATGCCGCGTGGCTCAAGCAGAACGGCAAGCCGTTCAAGAAGGAAGCCGCGATGGCCAAGCTGTTCTGTTCCGAGCTGGCCATGCGGGTCACCACCAAGGCGGTGCAGATCTTCGGCGGCTACGGCTACACCACGGACTATCCCGTCGAACGGATGATGCGGGATGCCAAGGTGTGCGAGATCGGTGAGGGCACCAGCGAGATCCAGCGGATCGTGATTGCCCGTCAGATCCTCGGCGACGTTGTGAGTTAGCGGACCGGCGGACGGGTGGACAGCGATCCTGATGGATTGCCGAGATCCTCTCCGATCAAGTTCCTCTGACCGCCCGACCGCCTGTCCGCCCGTCCGCCTATCTTAGCCTGTTGCTCTAACCCAAGGCAGTTCCTATCTTTAGCCCATGCTTTCCAACTGGCTGGGCTCCCGGGTCACACCGGCTGCGGCGGTCCTCCTCCTTGGGGGACGGCTGCGGGGAGTTCGGCTGCGTCTGGCGGGGCGTCGGCCCAGGGCCGCTGTCCCGCGTGTAGTTCACCAACTTCGTCGTCCAGCAGTGATCCCAGACGGGCAGGGGCTTTCCCTCTCCCCGCGGATCGGACGGCAACCGGCAGCACCGTATTTCTCATCCAAGCCCACGGCGGCCCGATGCCCGGCCGCGGGGCAGTCCCGGCGATGGTACCTGGGCGGGCCCGAGGCCCACCCGAGGTCCACGTCCGGGTTCCCGACTCTCATGACCGCGTCGTCCAGTTCACTCCGCCCACCGGCGGAGCGAGTTGCGCACGGCCAGGTCGAGGTTTGCCCGTGTGAAGCGCGAGATTCTCATCAACGGGAGCCAGCGGGAAACCCGCGTGGCCATTCTCGAGGACGACCGGCTGGTCGAGCTCCTGATCGATCGGCCGGACCATCGCCGGATGGTCGGCGACATCTACCTCGGCCGGGTCGAGGCAGTCCTTCCGGGGATCCAGGCCGCATTCGTTGACATAGGGCTGGAAAAGAGCGCCTTTCTCCACGCCTCCGACCTCCTCGAGCCCGAGGACGACGAGGAGCCGACCGGGGAGGAGGGAGACGAGGCGTTCGAGGAAGCCGATGCCGACGAGGCGGAGGCGGAAGCCGGCAACGGCGGTCGTGGCCGGGCACGGCGAGGCAGGGAAGGCAACGGTGAGCCCCGCCAGCGTGAGGTGAGGTCCCGGCGGCAGCTCCCCGATGTCTCCGACCTGCTCAAGAAGGGCCAGACCCTGCTGGTCCAGGTTACCAAGGAGCCCATCAGTACCAAGGGCTGCCGGGTGACCGCCCAGATTTCCCTGCCCGGGCGGTTCCTGGTCTACATGCCCTTCGCCTCGAAGGTCGGCGTCAGCCGCAAGATCGAGAGCAAGGAGCTCCGCACCAGACTCCGCGACATGGTCAGCTCGCTGCTGGCGAAGGACGCCGGCGGGATGATCGTGCGGACCGTAGCGGAGGGGGTGACCGAGGAGCACTTCCAGCACGAGGTCGAGTCGCTCCTCAATATCTGGCGCAAGATCAACCGCAAGAAGACCTTCGTCCGCGCCCCGGCGCTGGTGCAGCGGGAGACCTCCCTCACCCGCGGCATCATCCGCGACCTGTTCAGCGCCAAGGTGGATGCGCTGCACGTCGATTCCAAGGAGCTCTACAACGAGATCGAGCAGTACCTCCGCCAGGTCGACCCGGAGCTGGTGGGCCGGGTGAATCTGTACAGTGAACCGGTGCCGCTGTTCGACAAGTTCGACATCGAGAACGAGATCCGCGACCTGTTCAAGGCCCGCTGTGATCTCCCGACCGGTGGCTACATCATCATCCAGCCGACCGAGGCCCTGGTCTCCATCGACGTGAACACCGGGCGGTACACCGGCAAGCGGGACCCCGAGAAGACCATCCTCAAGACCAACCTCGAAGCGGCGCGGGAAGTCGCCCGGCAGATTCGGCTCCGGGATATCGGCGGGATCATCGTCTGCGACTTCATCGACATGGAGACCCGGCAGAACCGCGATCGGGTTCTGCAGGAGCTCCGAGCCCATCTGGGCCGGGACCGGGCCAGGACCAAGGCCTTCGCCGTGTCGGAGCTGGGGCTGATCGAAATGACCCGGCAACGGGTCCGCCCGTCGCTGTGGCATTCGATGACCACCGAGTGTCCGGCCTGCAGCGGCACCGCCCGGGTGTTCACCCCCGAGGTTGTCGCCCGCCGGCTGGAGCGTTCGCTCCGCCGGGCGGGGCGGGAGCGGCGCGAGCGTCAGCTCTCCGTCCGGCTCCATCCGGAAGTCGCGCTCTACCTGCTGGAGGAGGAGCCGAGGCTCATTCCCAACCTGGGCAAGCTCACTGGTCTCGAGCTGGAGCTGCGGGACGACCCGATGATGCGACTGGACGAATTCCGGCTGATGAGCCGGCCCGGCGGCCGGGATGTGACGGAGCTGTACGCCGTGGCGTGAGGAGCCGTGAGCCGTCAGCCTTCAGAAGGGACCCCGTCAGCGTTGTCATCCCGAGAGCGCTTCAGCGCTCGAGGGATCCCTTTGCTTCAGTGCCGGATCCGACCTACCTTCGGTCTGTCCGTCTGTCCGTCTGTCCGTCTGTCCGTCTGTCCGTCTGTCCGTCTGTCCGTCTGTCCGTCTGTCCGTCTGTCC
>JBGQJV010000209.1:0-7924 GCA_041499215.1 Gemmatimonadota bacterium
ACCCCTGGTGGAAACCGTGGAGCAGGTCACCGCGCAGGTGAAGCTGCTGGCGCAGACCTCGGAGCAGCTGCGCGCCGCCGCGGGTTCGGTGGCCCAGACGGCCAACGCCATCCGGGCCGGGGCGGCCGAGCAGGAGCAGCTGGTGGCTCACGGGCGGGAATCCACCGCCGGGCTGGCCGCCCAGGCCCGCGAGGTGGCGGCCGACGGCGCCGCCGCGGCGCAGGCATCCGCCACCGCCAGCGAGGTCGCCTCAAAGAACCGCGAGTCCATCCGCGACGCCATCGAGCGGCTGGTGCAGCTGCAGCAGTTCGTGGCCGCCAGCTCCCAGCAGGTCGGGGAGCTGTATCAGGTCTCCAACCGGCTGATCGGCTTCATCGGGACGATCCGCGAGATCGCCGACCTCACCAACCTCATCTCGCTCAATGCCGCCATCGAGGCGGCCCGGGCCGGACACCAGGGCCGCGGCTTCGCGGTGGTGGCGGAGGAGGTCCGCCAGCTCGCTGCCCAGAGCGGCCAGGCCTCGCGCGAGGCGGGTGGGCTGGTGGCGGCGATCCTGGGCCAGGTGGCGCAGATCTCCGAGGAGATGGAGCGGGGCACCGAGACGGTGCGAGGCGTCGAGAAGCTTTCGGCCGATGCCGCCCGGGCGCTGGAAGGGATCGTGACCGGCACCCTCGATGCGGAAGCCCACGCCCGCCGTATCGCGGAAACCGCCGCCCGGCAGGAGCAGTCCGCCAACCGGCTCAGCGAGCAGATGGAGCGGGTGGCCGCGGTCTCCACTCGGACGCTGGAGGATGCCAACACCACCGCGCGGCGCGCCTCGGAAGCCGCCCGGAGTCACGCCGAGCTGGAGCGGGCCCTGCGGGAGCTCGCCGGCATCGCCGACCGGCTCGAGGCGATCGCGAAGCACTTCTCCCACGATCTATGAATCCCCGCGAGCGGGTCTACCTGGCCCTCGGCGGCAACCTCGGGGACCGCGAGGCCTACCTCGCGCGGGCCCGGGCAGCGCTCGTGAAGCTGCCCTTGACGACGGTGCTGGGTGCTTCCTCCATCGAGGAAACCGATCCGGTGGGGCCGCCCGGCCAGGGCCGGTATCTCAACCAGATGGTGCTGCTGGAGACTTCCCTCGATCCCGGCCGGTTCCTCAAGCTGCTGCACAAGATCGAGGACGAGAACGGTCGCACCCGGGGGGAGCGCTGGGGTCCGCGGACCCTGGACCTCGACATCGTGCGCTTCGGTACCCGCCGGCTGCGGGACTCCGATCTCCGGCTGCCGCATCCCGAGCTGCCCAACCGCGCTTGGTGGCAGCGGGAGATCGAGGAGCTGGATGCGGCGGTCCCGGTGAAAGTCGACCATGACGACGAATGAGTTCCGCGTTCCGCGTTCCCCGTTCCGCGTTGAGCACGCGGGACGATACCTGGGGAACGCGGAACTCGGAACGCGGAACGCGGAACAGCATGCCTGACGACCAGAAACTGTTGACGGTACCGGATCTCCGGGCCAAGAAGAGCGCGGGCGAGAAGATCGTCGTGCTCACCTGCTACGACGCGCTGTTTGCCCGGCTGCTCGACGGCGTGGTGGACATTCTCCTGGTAGGTGATTCGCTCAACCAGGTGCTGGCGGGCCATCCCACCACGCTCAATGCCACCCTGGACCAGATGATCTATCACGCCGCGTCGGTCCGCCGGGGCGCGAGCCGTTCCCTGGTGTTCGTGGATCTGCCGTTCCTCACCTACCAGGTCTCGGTGCAGGAGGCGCTGAAGAACGCCGGACGGGTGCTGCAGGACAGCGGAGCCCACGGAGTGAAGCTCGAGGGCGGCGAGGCGATGGCCGAAACAGTCCGCGTCCTCGTGCGGGTCGGGATCCCGGTGATGGGGCACCTCGGCCTCACCCCGCAGTCCATTCACCAGCTGGGCGGGCCGAAGGTGCAGGGCCGGGATAAGGCCGCCGCCGACCGACTCCGGTCCGATGCAAAGTTCCTGGAGGATGCCGGGGCCTGCTCGATCGTCCTGGAACTGGTACCGGCGGCCCTGGCGGAGACGGTGAGCCGCTCCATCGCGATTCCCACCATCGGGATCGGGGCGGGGCCGGGCTGCGACGGGCAGGTCCTGGTGCTGCACGACATGCTGGGCCTCAACGAGGGGTTCAACCCCAAGTTCCTGAAGCTCTACGCCGACCTGGCCGGTACCGTCCGTGCCGCCGCCGGAGCCTTTGCCACCGACGTGCGCACCGGCCGCTACCCCACAAAGGACCACAGTTTCGAATGAACGCTGATTCGACAAGAATGCCGGGGCCGGGCAGGAGTGCATTCACTACGGAGACCCGGAGGGCACGGAGGACCGCGGTGACGTCTCGAGGTTCAATGGACCTGCGTCATGCATGAATTCACCACGATACAGGAGCTGCGCGCCTGGCTGGCCGAGGCACGGCTGGTCGGCCATCGGATCGGCCTGGTACCGACCATGGGCGCGCTGCACGCCGGGCACCTGTCGTTGGTCGACGAGGCGCAGCGGCGGAGCGACGTGGTGGTGCTCACGGCCTTCGTGAACCCGTTGCAGTTCGGCCCCGGGGAGGACTTCCAGCGCTACCCGCGCAACCCGGCCCGGGACTCGGAGCTTGCCCGGGAGCGGCAGGTGGCGGTGCTCTTCGCCCCGTCGGTTGAAACCATGTACCCGGCCGGCTCCGAAATCCGGGTGGTGCCGGGCCCCACCGCCGACGGCCTGGAAGGCGCGGTCCGACCGGGGCACTTCGCCGGCGTGCTCACGGTCGTGACCAAGCTGTTTCACCTGGTGGAACCGGACGTGGCGGTGTTCGGCCAGAAGGACATCCAGCAGGCGATTCTCGTCCGCCAGCTGGTGCGCGACCTGGACTTTCCGCTGGAGCTGGTGATCGCGCCGACGGTGCGCGAGCCTGACGGCATGGCCCTGAGCAGCCGGAACGCCTACCTGACTCCCGAACAACGGCAACAGGGACTGGTGCTCTCCACCGCCCTCCGCATGGCGGACGCGGCATGGCAAGGCGGCGAGCGCGACGCGGGCAGCCTGGTGGGCCTCATGCAGCAGGAGTTCCGCCGCGCTCCGGCGGTGGTGCCGGACTATGTTGCCGCGGTCGATTCCGAACATCTGGCCCCGGTGACGACCGCCGAAGCTGGCACCATCCTCACCGTCGCTGGCCGCCTCGGTCAGACCCGGCTGCTCGACAGCCATGTCCTCGGGCGGGTGTTCCCGTGAGCCTTCCCGGCGAGCCACGCCACACCCCTTCCGGCCTGCGGCCGACGCTCCCCACCTGGGCGGTGGTGAATCCGGGCCGCCTCGACCACATCGTCAGGGTCGCCGAGCTGGTGGCGGAATGGGCCGAGGAGATGGGCGTGCCCGACAGCGAGCGGAATCGCTGGCTCCGCGCGGTGTGGCTGCACGACGCCCTCCGGGATGCCCCGGCCGCCGAGCTCGAGCAGTGGGCCCCCACCGCCCCCGGGCCGACGACGTTCCGCCACGGTCCCGCCAGCGCGGCGCGCGCCAAGGCGGACGGAGAGACCGACCGCGGCGTGCTGGACGCGGTCCGCTATCACAGCATGGGCCTGGCGGAGTGGGACATGGTGGGGCGGGTGCTCTACTGCGCCGACTACCTCGAGCCGGGCCGACCGCACAATCGCGAAGGTCGGGCCGCACTGGCCAGACGCTTCCCGCGCGATTCGGGCGGGGTCCTGCGGGAGACGGCCCAGGCACGAATCGGCCACGCGATCGCCTCGGGCTGGCCCCTCCCCGATCCCACGGTGCGGTTTTGGAACTCACTCCTGCCACGCGCCGCGGGCTGATCGCCGGCGGGCTCCTGCTCACGGTCGTGCTCCTGGTACTGGCGGGGCGCGCCTTCCGGCGCGACCGGGTGGAGGGGCACGCGTTCGACATCCCGGTGGGCGAGGGACGCCTGGTCGTGGAGGTGCTCAACGGCAGCGGCCGGACTGGTCTGGGACGGCTGGGGACCCGCCGGCTGCGGCGGATGGGGCTGGACGTGGTGTTCTTCGGCAATGCCGAGGCCCCGGTCGATTCCACCCGGGTGATTGTGCGCCGGGGAGATCCGTCGAAGGCCCACCGGGTGAAGAACGCTCTCGGCGCCGGGAAGGTGGTTGTCCAGATTGACACGCTGCGGCGGGTGGACGTGAGTGTGATCCTGGGCCAGGACTATCATCCCGACGAGGACGGCCGGCCGTGAACGAGGGTGGCGCCGCGCTCACCCTGAGGGATTCCTCGGTCCCCCTCGCTCCGCTCGGGGTCCCTCGGAATGACAGCAGGCCTCCCAATCCCACTCCTCACTTCACCACGTCTCCCCTCTCACGTCTCACGTCTCACGTTCCACCAGGCCGAGCACTAGGTCCATGACGTTCGTGCCGGTCATCCCGGTCTCGAACAAGGCACTGCCGGCCGCAAGGGATGCATTGCTGGCGTGCCGCAAGAGATCCTGCTCCGGGTCCCGCCCGGCGAGGCGGATTGCGTCCCAGGTGCCCGCGTCGGCAAAGCCGCCCGCTGCGTCGGTCGGGCCATCACGGCCATCGGTCCCGGCAGCGAGGAGGTAGACCGGCCGACCGTCGGCCCGGCGCTGTTCGCTCAGCACCTGGGCCGCGGCGAGGGCGAGCTCCTGCGATCGACCGCCCACGCCGGCATCGGGGGTGAGGGTCACGGTAGTCTCCCCGCCCCAGACCAATAATGCATGATTATTCGGAGGTCCGACTTGCGCTCCCGGCGGTTCCGTGCCATCATACCCAAGAAGGGTCGACGCCAGGCGCCGGCCGGTATCGGCCGCCTCGCCAGACAGGGCGGCGTCGAGGAGGTGCGCCTCCATCCCGAGGGCCCGCGCCCGGGCACAGACCGCTTCCAGGCCCAGCCGGTTGCTGGCGACCAGGATCGACTGGGCGGTGTGGAAGGCAGGATCGCCCGGCTTCGGGGTTTCGGCCGCGTCTCCCCGCTCGACCGCTTCGAGGTTCTCCCGGAGCGCGGGCGGGATCTTCAGCCATAGGCCGGCGGTCACGAGCAGAGCTCGCACATCCGCCGCGCTAGACGAATCCGGCACGCAGGGACCTGAGCCGATGGACCCCAGATCGTCGCCGATGACGTCGGAGATTGTGAAATTTTTCACGTGCGCTGGGGCAAGCGCCGCCGCGAGACGCCCTCCGGCCCAGCGAGCAAAGCGTTTGCGGATCCGGTTCATGGCCGTTATATCGAGCCCGGATCCCAGCAAGAGGCGGTAGAGTTCGGTGAGGTCGGTCGGGGCGATTCCCGTGATGGGCGCTCCGATCAGGCTGGTCGTGCCTCCTGACAGGAGGACCCAGACCTCTTCTGCGGGGCGCACGGCGGCCACCGCAGCCCCCAGCCGGTCGGCCGCCGCGAGCGATCCGGGACCCGGCTGGGGGTGGTCGCCTACTGCGACCGCGAGGGCGGGGTGCGGACTCAGCGCGGGCTCGGGTGTCACCAGCAAGCCTCCCGCTGGGGCCTGCCCGCGGGCGGCGAGGGCGGCGACCGCGGCCTGAGCCATCGGCAGTGCGGCCTTGCCGAGCGCCAGCAGGTGCACCGGACGGGAGGATGGTTTGGTGTGGGAGGCCAGGGCCACAGTCAGGGCCGGACCGGGGGCCGCCGCGGTGACGGCGGTCCAGTAGAGGTCCGCCAGCAGGTCCCGGGGCGAGCGCGCCCCGGTCGAGGTCGTCATGGTGGTACCGGCAGTGGTGGTGCGCGGCTGGGACAGTATGAACATACAGCCCGCCGCAAGCTCGCGCGGGAGCCCGGAGCTCCTGCAGTGTGTTCCCCAGCAGAGGATGATGCCATGCCCGGCCGCAACTTCCTGTTCGTTCCCGGTCCCACGAACACGCCCGACCGCATCCTTCGCGCAATGCACGTGCCGATGGAGGATCACCGGTCGTCGTCCTTTCCGGATCTGACGGCTCTGATCTTCCGAGACCTCAAGACGATCTTCCAGACCGAGAGCGGCACGCCGTTCGTCTTTCCCGGCACCGGCACCGGTGGCTGGGAGTCGGCCCTGGTGAACACCCTGTCGCCCGGAGACAAGGTGCTGTCATTCCGCTATGGCCAGTTCAGCCATTTGTGGATCGACATGATGCAGCGGCTGGGCCTGGACGTCACGGTGGTCGACCTCGAGTGGGGTGAGGGCGCGCCGCCGGAGCAGATCCACGACCTGCTGAGCAGGGATACCGCGCGCGGCTACAAGGCGCTCTGCGTGGTGCACAACGAGACTGCCACCGGGGTCACCAGCGACATCGGCGCGGTGCGCAAGGCGATCGACGCCGCGAAGCACCCGGCGCTCCTGTTTGTGGACAGCGTGTCCGGGCTCGCCAGCCTGGACTTCCGCATGGACGAATGGAAGATCGATATCGCCATCACCGGCTCGCAGAAGGGCTTCATGCTGCCGGCCGGGGCGGGGATCGTCTGCGTCAGCCCGCGGGCGCTCGAGCTGGGCAAGACGGCAAAGCTGCCGCGCTGCTATTGGAGCTACGAGGACATGGTGAAGGCCAATGCCACCGGCTACTTCCCCTACACCCCTTCGATTCCGATGCTGTACGGGCTGCGTGAATCACTGGTCATGCTGCTGGAAGAGGGGATGGAGAACGTCTTTGCCCGGCATCGCCGGCTGGCGGAGGGTTGCCGCCGGGCCGTGACCGCGTGGGGGCTCACCCTCTGTGCCAGGGCCCCGAAATGGTACTCCGATACCGTGAGCGCCATCATGGTGCCGGCGGGAGTCAACGGGGCCGACGTCATCGACATTGCCTACCGGCGCTACAACTTTGCGCTCGGCGCCGGCCTCAACAAGGTCGCGGGAAAGCTGTTTCGCATCGGCCACCTGGGGGATCTGAACGAGATCACCCTGCTGGCGGGCATCGGCGGAACGGAGATGGCCATGCGCGACGCGGGGATCAATGTGGAGCTGGGGAGCGGAGTGGCTGCGGCGCAGCAGTACTGGATCGACACCCAGAAACCGCTCCCGGCCAAGAAGACCGGGGGACCGGCCGAGGCCGCCGTGGCCAAGCAGCCGGCGGGGGTCGCGTGAGCCACACCCGCTACGAGCCGGCTCGCCCCCGCCTGCAGCGGAGCGAGCTGGCCGTGCCGGGGTCCAATCCGGCGATGTTCGAGAAGGCGCTGAACAGCGCCGCTGACTATGTCTTCCTCGACCTCGAGGACGCGGTGGCCCCGGCCGACAAGGAGCAGGCCCGGGTCAACGTGATCCAGGGCCTGCGACAGTACGACTGGCGCGGCCACGGCAAGACCATCTGTGTGCGGGTCAACGGGATCGACACGCACTACTACTATCGTGACATGGTCGATGTGATCGAGCAGGCCGGCGACCGGCTCGACGTCGTGCTGGTGCCCAAGGTTGGCGTGCCGGCCGACGTGTATCTCACCGACGCCCTGCTCACCCAGATCGAGACGGCGAAGCGGATCCCCCAGCGGATCGGGATCGATGTGCTGATCGAGACCGCGTTAGGCATGGCCAACGTCGAGGCCATCGCCCAGAGCTCCCGGCGGCTCGAGGCCATGCACTTCGGCGTGGCGGACTACGCCGCCAGCATGCGCGCCCGCACCGTATCGATCGGCGGCCTCAACCCCGACTACCCCGGGGACCAATGGCATGCCTCGCTGACCCGGATGATCGTGGCCTGCCGGGCCTACGGGCTCCGCCCGATCGACGGCCCGTTTGGCGACTTCAAGGACGCCGAGGCCTTCCTGGCCGCCGCCCGCCGCGCGGCCGCCCTGGGCATCGAGGGGAAGTGGGCGATTCATCCCAGCCAGATCGAGCTGGCGAACCAGGTATTCTCGCCGCCTGAGACGGAGGTGAAACGGGCGCAGCGGATCCTGGAGGCGCTGGACCAGGCGGCCCGGGACGGGAAGGGCGCCGCCCAACTGGATGGCAAGATGATCGACGCCGC
>JBGQJV010000210.1:0-7864 GCA_041499215.1 Gemmatimonadota bacterium
CAACCGGGCGTTGATCTGGCTGTACGGTCCGGTGATCCGACTTGTCCTGCGCCACCGCTGGCCGGTCATCTGGGCCGGGCTCGTGGTGCTCGTCGTCACCTGGCTGCCGTGGAAGCGGATCGGCAGCGAGTTCATGCCCCCGATGGGCGAGGGCACCATCCTCTACATGCCAACCACCCTGCCCGGGGTCAGTGTGGCGCGCGCGCGGGAGATCCTCCGGATCCAGGACGCGATCCTCAAGGGATTCCCGGAGGTGAACCACGCCTGGGGCAAGGCGGGGCGCGCCGGGACCGCGACGGACCCCGCTGGGCTCGACATGATCGAGACCACCATCAGCCTCAAGCCGGAAAGCCAGTGGCGTCCCGGCATGACCTACGACCGGCTGGTCGCCGAGATGGATTCGGCGGTCCGGCTCCCGGGGATCACCAACGCGTGGACCATGCCCATCAAGGGCCGGATCGACATGCTCGCAACCGGCATTCGGACACCGGTCGGCATCAAGATCTTCGGGCCCGACCTCGCGGAGCTCGAGCGGCTGGGGAAGGCAGTCGAGCAGGCGGTCCAGACGGTGCAGGGGACACGCAGCGCGTTCGCCGAGCGGGCGGTGTCCGGCTATTACCTCGACATCGACATCGACCGGGCGGCCGCGGCCCGCCATGGGCTGAACGTGGGCGACGTCCAGATCATCATTGCGACCGCCGTAGGAGGGATGACCGTCACCCAGACGGTGGAGGGCCGGGAACGCTACGGAGTCCGGATCCGCTACCCGCAGGAACTCCGGGATACTCCGGAGCGCCTCGCGTCGGTACTGGTACCGGTGGCCCACGCAACAAGCGCCCAGGGAGGAGGCGGCGAGGGGATGGCTGGGGGGGGCGCGAGCCGGACGGCCGAGCGCGAGGCGTATGTCCCCCTCGGCCAGGTCGCCACAATCCGGCAGGTGGCGGGCCCGATGGTGGTGCGGACCGAAGATGCCGTGCCCACCGCCTGGGTGTACGTCGACGTCGCTGGCCGCGACATCGGGAGTTACGTGGCGGAGGCACAGCGCGTGGTGGCGCAGATGGTGCCCATGCCCGCCGGGTATCGCATCGCGTGGAGTGGGCAGTATGAGTACATGCAGCGGGCGGCGGCCAAAATGAAGCTCGTCATCCCGGCAACCCTCGCGATCATCTTCCTGCTGCTGTACTTCAACTTCAAGAACGTCGGCGAGAGCCTGATCGTCATGCTCTCCCTGCCCTTCGCGCTAGTGGGGGGGATCTGGTTCCTCTGGGCTCTCGGGTACAACTGGTCGGTCGCGGTGGCGATCGGGTTCATCGCGCTGGCGGGGGTGGCGGCGGAAACCGGGGTGGTCATGCTGATCTATCTCGACCATGCCTGGGAGGCCGAGCGGGCCGCCGGCCGGCAATCGTTGCGCGGGCTCTACGACGCGGTGATGGAGGGCGCGGTGGAGCGGGTGCGCCCCAAGATGATGACCGTGACGGCCATCATCGCGGGCCTCCTCCCGGTGCTCTGGGGCTCCGGTGCCGGTTCGAGCGTCATGCGGCGGATCGCGGCTCCGATGATCGGCGGCATGGTGAGCAGTACGGTGCTCACCCTGGTGGTGATCCCTGCGGTCTACTCGCTCTGGAAGGAGTGGGAACTGCGCCGGGCGGAGCGGGTCGTCCCGATCGGGGCGAGCGACGCCCCCGCCCCGGCCGTGGCGCGACCCTGATCGGTCGATCAGCCGGACCGCGGCGCCCTCTCGGGGTCCATAGTCCTCGGGTCAACCGGGCTTCATGCAATGAGTCCGGCGGGACCGCCTCCGGGCGGTCCCGCTCGCCACGCTTGGGGCTTGCGCTGACAAGCTGAGGTCTTGCTCACGTAGTGCTCAGGGGCGCTTTAGGGCGCCGACGCCATCATTCCTCGCGCCTGACGATTCGCTCAAGTCTGGGCGCGCTGGGCGTCTGGGGCGAATCCGCATAGCCCGCGCAACGCCCTGCAGTTCGCCCCGTACCTTCGCGTCCACGACGCACTGGAGCACCCGATGTCTCGACTCTTCTCACTCGGCGGTTTCGCCGGAATCGCCGTCGCAGTGCTCGGCGCCTGCAGCGATTCCACCGCTCCCGCGACCGCCACGCTCACGGCGGTCAGTCCCGCTCCCGCCGCCTCGGCCGTGGCCACCTCGTCGACCATCACGCTCACCTTCGGGCAGCCGATGATGGCCGGCATGGAGCAGTACATGGATCTGCATCAGGGGGGGATCACGGGGGCCACGGTGCCGATGAGCTGCGCCTGGAGTCCGGACCAGACCACGCTGACCTGCACCCCCGCCAGCCCGCTCGCGGCCGCCACCCAGTTCACCATCCACGTCGGGGCCGGGATGACAGACGCACAGGACCACATGATGAACATGGACGACTGGATCACCATGGGCGGGCAGTGGGCGACCAGTGGGATGATGGGCGGGACGCATGCCGGGCAGCCGATCGGCATGATGGGCGCCGGCTGGATGCACGGCGGTCACTACGGGATGCTGTTCACCTTCACGACCGCATGACTCCGGCGGGAAGAACCAGGCGGAACACCGCCCCCGGGTCATTCCCGACGAACTCCAGGCGGCCGCCGTGAGCTTCGGCGGCCGCCTTTGCGATGGCGAGTCCCAGTCCCGTGCTGTTGCCGTCCCGGTCCCGCGCCTCGCCCCGGAAGAACCGGTCAAACAACTGAACTTGGTCCCCTGGAGGGACTCCGGGACCCTGATCCCGCACGCTGAGTCCTACCGCATCACCTGATTCAATCTCGAGAGAGATGGCGCCACCGGCAGGAGAATGCTTGACTGCGTTGTCCACCAGGTTGCCAACGATGCGCTCCAGCATGGCAGGATCCCCTCGTACGACGGCCGCCGGACCAGACACGGTGAACCGGAGCCCGCGCCCCGCGCCGACGGCCTGGAATCGGCCGACCACACGCTCCGCCACGAGGCGCAGGTCCACCTCGGTCGTATCCTGTGGTGTGAGTCCCGCTTCATTGCGGGCGAGGATCAGCAGGTCGGTGGTGACCCGGGTGAGCCGGATGACCTCTTCGCGGCACCGGGCGATGGTGGCCCGATACTCTTCCGGGGGCCGCTCGCGCTTGAGCGCAAGATCGAGCCCCCGCGAAGCGCAGTGAGGGGACCGCGCAGTTCGTGGCTGGCGTCGGCGGTGAACCGGCGCTGCACTGCCGACGCCCGGTCCAGCCGGCCGAGCATGGCGTTCAGCACCTGGACCAGCCGGGCGAACTCGTCCAGGTCCGCGTGGGCGGTGATCGTCGGGGCGGGGGTCCCCTCCCGGATTGCCTCTGCCTGCGCCGTGATCTCCGCAGTGGGCCGGAGCGCGGCTCCGGCGATGCGCCACCCCACCAGGAAAGCGGCGCCCGTTGCCAACAGGGTCAGCAGCGCCCCGAGCAGGATGAAGTCGCGGAGCGTCCGCTCCAGCGGGGCGAGCGGTGCCGCTACCTGGAGCAGGTGCATCCCGTGCGCCACTCCCACCAGTCGCAGGGGGTATACCACGCATCGCAGTCGCTCCCCACGCCAGAGGTGGGTGTCCCAGGCGACTTGCCCTTCGCGCCCGGCCGCGATCGCGCTCGCGGGCAGCATGAGATCGGCCGGCAGGTTCCGGCTGCGAATCAGCGGCTGCCCGTCGCTGCTCCAGAGCTGGGCGTAGCGGGTCAACTCCGCGCTGGGTCCGGGGCTGGCGGCGAGCAGCACCCCCTCATGGAACTCGAACTCCGAACTGGTGTGCGCCGCTCCCGCCTGGGCCTCCACCTCCGCCAGATGCACCAGCGTGCCGTCGAGCTGGCGGTAGAGCAGGGTGCGGAGCGCCAGGGCGCTGACCACACCCATCAGAAACGTCAGGGCCAGCACTCCGCCGGCGGTACGCAGGGCCAGGGCGAGCCGAAACGAGCGCATCATGCCTCGGGATTAGCCGATCTGAGCGCGTAGCCCGCGCCCCGTACCGTCTGGATCAGGCGTGGGCGGTCTCCTTCCTCGAGCTTCCTCCGGAGATTGGAGATGTGGGCGTCGACCACGTTGGTCTCGGGATCGAAGGACATGTCCCACACCTTCTCCAGCAACGTGGTCCGGGTGACCACGCGTTCCGGATTGAGCAGGAAGAACTCGAGCAGCCGAAACTCCCGCGGGGATAGGTCCAGCAGTCTCCCGCCCCGCTTCGCGACGCGCCGGAGGCGATCCATTTCCAGGTCCTGGTGGCGGAGGATGCCCGTTGCCGGTCCCAGCTGGCGCCGCGTGAGGGCGTTCACCCGGGCGAGCAACTCCTCCAGGGCGAAGGGCTTGGTCAGGTAATCATCGGCGCCCGCGTTGAGGCCGCGGACCACATCCTGGGTGGAGTCCCGCGAGGTGAGCATCAAGATGGGACACTGGAGCCCGCTCCGCCGGAGCTCGGCGGCCAGTTGCAGGCCGTCCATCCGGGGCAGCTGTACGTCCAGCAGGATGAGGTCGAACTCGTGAACGTGGGCCAAGTTGCCCGCTTCCACCCCATCGCCCGCGGTGTCAACGGCATGGCCCTCCTCCTCGAGGGCCTGCTTGAGGAACCGGGCGACCTTGGCTTCGTCCTCGACCACCAGCACCCGCATTCGGGCCTCCAGCCCTCGTTGACCGGGATTAGCCTAGCAGACTCCTGGGCGGTCCGCCGGATTCTCAAGAAACCCTAATCATTCCTTGAGAATGAGGTAACCTCGGCGTGGTAGGTTCGGCGAGTGCTCACCAGGGATCCTCACCGATGCGCCTCACGCCGCCACCAGTCGTCCTCGCCGGGGTCCTTCTCGCCGCCGTGCGCGGGCCACTCGCCGCCCAGATCGACTATCGCAACCTGGACGATGACCGTCCGGTGCTCACCGAGGATGCCTACCCGGTGGAGCGCCATGCCTTCGAGTTCCTGCTGCCTTATGCCTTCGAGGATGAGCGTGGCGCCGGCCGAGTCCATGCCTTCATCCCGGAAGTCGAGTATGGGATTATCCGCAACGGGCAACTGGGACTCAAGGCTCCCATCGCCGGGGCCCGGGAGACCGGGGATACCGAGTGGGGTCTCGCCGGTCTTCGAGTCTTCGGCCTGTACAACCTGAACTCCGAAGGCAGGACCCTGCCCGCGCTCTCGGCACGGGCCGATCTGTTCCTGCCCGTCGGCTCGCTCGGCGGCGATGCCACCCGGGTGAGCCTCAAGGCCATTGCCACCCGAAGTTGGGGCCGGACCCGGGTTCACGCCAACGCGGCCTGGACCCTCGGCGACGAAACCAGCCTGGCCGCCGTGGAAGCCGGGCATCGTTGGAGCTACAGCTTGGCGGCAGACCGCACCCTCTTTCGGCAGAGCGTCCTGCTGATCGGTGAGGTGGCCGCGCGGCGGGCCGCGAAGGGAGCGCCGGTCGAAGTGAATGCCGCGTTGGGCGCGCGGTACCAGTGGACCCCGACCACGGTGCTGGACCTCGGCGTCCGCCGCCGGCTCAGGGACGTGGCCGGACCGGACCTGGCGGTAAGCGTCGGTCTCTCGCACGCCTTCGCCCTCAGGTGGCTGATGCCACCCGGGCGCTGAAGCCAGGAAGGAGAACTCACCCATGCCGCCTATGCGCTTTCGCCTCGCCCTGGGGCTCCTGGCCCTGCTGTCCGGACCGCTGTCCGCCCAGGACCAGCGCAATGAGCAGTTCTATTACCCTGGCAGCTTCAACTGGCAGTTCCTCAGGCGCTACCCCGAAGGGGGGCGGCTCTTCAATGCCTTCGACTACGGCCACGCGGTGCTGTACGAGAAGCTGTACACCCGTCCGCGGGACCTGAAGCGAGAGCTGGAAGACCGCCAGTTCGACTACCTCACCCGCGATCTCCTGGTGCGTCCGCCGCGCTTTGCGGTGGTCGAGGAGGCCATCGAGCCCGCCTATGCCAAGCTGGCCTGGCGGGCCAAGCTGATGTTCGACTGGGCCCACATGCTCCACCGCCAGATCTACGACATCTACGCCGACCCGGGCCTGACCCGAGATGAGCAGGACCGGCAGATCGAGCGGGTGACCGACTACTACCTGTCCAACCGGCGTCTGGCCTTTTCAGCGGCACCCAAGTCGATGGCGCTGATGGACGACCAGTATTACAGCCAGGTGTTCCGCCGCGGGTACCCCAAGTTCAACGGGCTCATCTGGGCCTACCACTGGCTGCAGGTCGGCTTGTACGAGCCGTTGATCGAAGGCCGGACCCCCTCCGAGCGGAAGGCCGGGATCCAGGCGACCCTCGCGCGGTTCTGGTCGATGATCGAGGACGCGCCGGCCCGGTTCCCCAGGGTGATGCCGATGACCTCGGCGATCGCGCCCCGCTTCAGCGCGGCCCATCCACGGGCGGCGATCATCTTCGACAACCTGCACATGACCCACGACATCATCTCGGACATCCTCGCTGCCGACACGGTACCGGCGGACAGGAAGCGCGCGGTGATCTACGCCGCACTGGGCCAGATGCAGGATTCGACCCGGGACGTCATGACCATGGACGAATGGCGGAACATGGGGGCGATGATGGGCGGGATCGCCATCATGGGAGGGCCCGCGACCGGCATCCTGCCGGAGGTGCCGACGTTCGGTGCTGAAATACCCTCCGACATGGCCGGGATGGATCATGGCGCCATGAAGATGGACTCGGACAGTGCCGGCATGACCCGTGGCCTGGCAGAGGCGCCTGCGCCGCCGGGGCACGTGATGGCGGACATGCCCGGGATGAATCATGGCCCCGACAGCATGATGGCGGCGATGATGGAGCTCCACCGGCGCCTGTTGGCCGATCCAGTCATTCGGCAGCGGGTGGAGGCCGATACCGCCTTGCGCCGGATGATCTCGGCCATGATGGAGATGATGGGGCCGAGCGGGCCAGACTCGATGCCCGCGGGGGCGAATCGCGCGCGCATGGATTCGGCCGGCGCCGACCCGCACGCAGGGCACCACCCTGCCTCACCCCCGAAACCCAAGGCTCGCCGCCCCGCCCCGCCGTCCCCGCCCGGCCCGGCCGATTCCACCAAGACCCCGGCGGATCCGCACCACCACCAGGAGTAGGGCATGGATTGGCTCCCGATGCACAGCGGCCATCCGCTGATGGTCCACCTGCCACTCGTGGCCCTGCCGCTCGCGGTGCTGCTGGATGCCCTGAACCTCCGGCGGTCTGAGCGGCCCTGGCGGCAGGTGGCGACGGTCCTATGGGCGCTCGGGCTTACGGGCGCGGCGGCGGCTGTCACCACCGGCCTGGTAGCCTACAACCGAGTCGAACACTCCGAGCTGGGACACGGGGTCATGACGCTGCACCGGAACGTTGCCCTCGGGGCGGTTGTCCTCTTTCTGCTGAGTGGAGTGGCGCGCTGGCGCCGGCCGCGGTCAGGGCCGGCGGTACTCGTCGGCGCCCTCGGCGTCGCGGCTATTGTCGGAGCCGGTTACCTCGGCGGGGAAGCCGTCTTCCGCCACGCCATCGGGTTGCCGACCGCCGTGCTCGAGCAGGTCATGATGGAGCGCGGTGGGCATGTACACGGGGACGAGCCGGATGAGTCTCCGGCTCGACCCGCCGTCGATTCGGGATCGCCGAAGGCCGCCGCCGATTCCGCCGTCCCTCACAGGCACGATCACCCGGACACGGTCCCGCACTCGCATTGAGTCGCGGGCTATCGGTGACCCTGGTGCCAGTCACGATGGGGCTCTTCATCCGGGGGACCCTCTACCGCGAGCGGGCCAACCCGGCCAACCGGGCGTTGATCTGGCTGTACGGTCCGGTGATCCGACTTGTCCTGCGCCACCGCTGGCCGGTCATCTGGGCCGGGCTCGTGGTGCTCGTCGTCACCTGGCTGCCGTGGAAGCGGATCGGCAGCGAGTTCATGCCCCC
>JBGQJV010000211.1:0-7793 GCA_041499215.1 Gemmatimonadota bacterium
ACGGTGATGCCGGTGCCGGAGTGGGGCCGGGTCGGCGCCGCGGTCGAGAGCGGTCTTGGCGCGGGACGTGAGATCATGCTCGCGGTCACCGGCTACGTGGACGACGAGTCTCCCCTTTGGGTTCGCCGCAACGCGGCCGGAGACGTGGCCTGGCTCGGCCAGGACCCGGTATCGCCGCCGTGTGTGACGGGCGGGGTCTATGGCCTGTCACCCACCGCCCGAAGGCTGGTCCGGAGCGCGGTGCTCCGCGGGCGGGGGCGCATGCGGCACTTCCTGGCCTGGGCGGTGGACCAGGGCACGCCGGTGGGGACGGTGGACGTGCCCCGCATCATCGACCTGGACCGGCGTCGCGACCTGGAGCAGGCCACGACCTGGCTGGACGAGGCATCCGCCGGCGGGGTCCTCCCATGACAGCGCGTCACCTGGTCGCCATCTACCGGCGGGCCTCCTTTTCCCCGCTACAGCATCTGCGAAACGACCGGGCGATCCTGGACTCGGTGGTCGGGCACCTGCTCGCCGATGGTTGGGAGGCGCTTCGGATCGACGAGCAGGATGTGGAGCAGGGCCGGATCCCGCGAGGTGACCTGTACCTCAACATGTGCCAGGGTGCGGCGGCCTCCGAGTTGCTCACCCCGCTGGAGGGGGACCACACCGTCGTGGTCAATCGCCCGAGCAGCGTGCTCAACTGCCACAGGCACCGCCTGGTCCGCTGTCTGGCGGCGAGCGGGGTCCCCTTCCCCCGCACGCTGCTCATCCCCTCGGCCGGAGGGTCGCTCGCTCCCGCCGCGCTGGCGGAGCTGGTGGATGAGGAGGGCACCCTGTGGCTCAAGCGTGGCGACGTTCACGCCGAGCGAACCGAGGATGTCCTCCGGCTCACGCCGGGCGAGCTGGCGGGGGCGCTGTCGGGCTTCATGGAGCGCGGCATTCCGTGGGCCGCGCTGCAGCGGCACGTGGCGGGCCCGGTGCTCAAGTTCTACGGCATCGCGGACCGGAGCTTCTTCCGGTTCTACGGTGCTCAAAGTGGACCACACGCCCCGACGCCTCCCGTGGACGAGACAGCGCTCCGCAAAATCGCCTTCGCCGCCGCCGAACGACTGGGCCTCCTGATCTTCGGTGGCGACGTGGCGCTGCCCCGCCCCGACCAGCCGGTGCTCATCGACATCAACGACTGGCCCAGCTTCGCGCCCTATCGGCAGGAGGCCGGCTCGGCGATCGCCGCGTTCGTTCACCAACTCGTCTCCACCCGGAGTGCTGCATGACATCGACTCTGCCCGGCGCGGTCCTGCCGGGTCCTCTCTCCGAGGAGCTGTTCACCGCCGAATCCGATTACCTGGCCCCAGGCACCCAGAGCGTGGCGCTGTTCAGCCGGCTGGCATGGGATCGGGGCGAGGGGGCGCTGCTGTTCGACGTCGACGGCAACCGCTACATCGACCTCCTGGCCGGAGTCGGTGTGGCCAGCCTGGGATACGCGCACCCACGGTACGTGGAGGCGCTCTCCCGCCAGGTGGCCCGCATCCACGTGGGCAGCTTCACCAGCGAGCCCCGAGCGGCGCTGGTGAAGCTGCTGGCCGAGCTGGCACCGGGCGACATCACCCGGAGCCAGTTCTACTCCAGCGGCGCCGAGGCGGTCGAGGCGGCGCTGCGGCTGGCAAAGGCCTACACCGGCAAGAGCGAGTTCCTGGGCTTCTGGGGCGGCTTTCACGGGAAGACCGGGGGCGCGCTTCCGCTGCTCGGCGCCGGCTTCAAGCACGGCCTCGGCCCGCTGATGCCGGGCAACTACTCGGCGCCCTATGCCTCCTGCGCCCGCTGCGCCTTCGAGAAGCACCATCCCGAGTGCGCCTGGCACTGCGTCAAGTTCCTGCGGCAGAAGCTCGAGCTCGAGACGACGAACGACCTCGCGGCAATCATCGTCGAGCCGATCCAGGGCACCGCGGGCAACGTGGTGCCACCCCCGGGCTATCTGGGGGAGCTGCGCCAGCTGGCCGACCAGCTGGGCGCGCTGCTCATCTGCGACGAGATGATCACGGGCTTCGGGCGGACGGGGACGATGTTCGCGGTGGAACACGATGGGGTGGTGCCGGACATCATCACCATCGGGAAGGGCTTCGGTGGCGGCTTCCCGATGAGCGGACTCCTGATCCGCGAGCCTGTGGCCTTCGCCAAGCCCTGGGCGAATGCCAGCGGCAGTTCCTCCAGCTACGGTGGCAATCCGCTGGCCGCGGCCGCGGCACGGGTCACCGTCGAGACCATCATCGAGGAGGAGCTGGTGAGCCACAGTGCCCGACTGGGCCACCGCATGCTGGCGGAGATGCGGAGCTGGCCGCGGGACATTCCAATCGTGAGCGACGTCCGGGGCCGGGGCCTGATGATCGGCATGGACCTGGTGCGCCCCGGGACCGACACTCTGCTCGACACCAGGCTCACCCGCTGGATCTTCGACACCCTGCTCTCCCGCGGAGTGCTGGCGATGATCTACTCGCCAGTGGTACGGATCAATCCGCCGCTGGTGATCCGGGAAGACGAAGCGATGGAAGCACTCGCGATCATGAAGGATGTGCTCCGTGAAGCAAGCGAACGGGCTGGCGCTTAAGGGCCGGGGAGTGGAGGAGTGGCTCGACCTCCGCTTCTTCCGCCCTGCCGGCATCCGGGTGGCCCGGACCCTGTACCCGACTTCCGTCACTCCCGATCAGGTCACCCTGATCTGCCTGCTCCTCGGTCTGGCGGCGGGCCACCTGATGGTCTATCGCTCCGCCCTGCTTAGCGGAATCGGGGTGGCCCTGTTCGTCGTGTCGGACATCTTCGACAGCGCCGACGGGCAGCTCGCGCGCCTCAGAGGGAGCTCGACCCACTTCGGCCGGATCCTCGACGGAGTCTCGGACAATCTCCGGTTCCTCAATCTCTACCTGCACCTCCTCGTCCGGCTGATTCTGGACGGCTGGTCGGGTGGCGCGATCGCGCTGATCGTCACCGCCGGCATCAGCCACGCGCTGCAGAGCGCCGGGGCCGACTTCATGCGCCACGGCTTCCTCGAAGCCGGCGAGGGCGAAGGTGGGGAGCTCGATCTGCCCGACGCGGCGGCGACCGCTCCGGCGGGCGGGTTCTGGCGCCGGGTGGCGATCCGGGCCTATCGGGACTACGTCGAACGGCAGGCGCGAATGTTCTCCGCCTCCGTCGCCCTGATCCGGCGGATCCGCGCCGAGAGGACCGGCGACGGGTTCCGGGCCGGCTATCGGGCGGCACAGCAGCGCCAGGTTACCTGGTGCGCGCTGATCGCGCAGAATGTCCGCTTCGTGCTGCTCGCCGTTACGGTGGTGCCGGGTTATCCCGCCGCATTCCTGTGGGCGACGGTGGGCCCGCTCAACCTGATCCTGCTCTGGCTGTGGTGGGTGCACGAGCGGAATGCCCGCCAGCTGCTCGTCGAGCTCGAGACCCGCCAGCCCATGGCGGTGGTCGCGTGACGGCCGTGCTCCGGGGCGTCGTCTTCGGGGTCGGCGGGATCGCGCGGCAGTCCCACCTCCCCGGCTTCCGCGCCCTCGCCGCGGCCGGCGACCCGGTCGAGCTGGTCGCGGGAGTGGACCCGGCGCTCGCCGGGCGCACGGTGGATGGACTACCGGTGGTGGCCAGTCCCGACGAGCTGGCCCGCTTCGGGCCGATCGACTTCATCGACGTGTGCACCCCGACCGCTTCGCACCTCGACCTGGTACTATGGGGGCTCGAACACGGCTATCACGTGGTGTGTGAGAAGCCGGTGGCGCTCAGCCCCGCCGAGGCGACTATTATCAGCCGCACGGCACGACGCGCCGGCCGGGTGGTTTTCCCCTGCCACCAGCACCGCTACAATCCGGCGTGGCAGCAGCTGCGTCGCTGGCTGGATGAGGGGGCCATCGGCCGGTGGCACTTGGCCGAGTTTCAGGTCTATCGCCCCGAGGCGGACGCGGGAATGGCCGCGGCCCGGGTACCCTGGCGGGGCCGGGGCGCGGTGAGCCTCGGCGGCGTGCTGCTGGACCACGGGACCCATCTGCTGTACCTCCTGACGGACGTGGCAGGACGACCGCGAACGGTCCAGGCCTGGACCGGCCGGCTCATGCACCAGGAGTACGACGTGGAAGACACCGCGCAGGTCCTGCTGGACTTCGGCGATCGGGCCGGACAGCTGTTTCTCACCTGGGCCGGCGCCAGGCGGGAAAACTGTATCCGTTTCATCGGCGACCGGGGACAGGTGGAGTGGCGAGCGGGCGAGCTGCGCCTGGACAATGCCACGGGGAGCCGGACGCTCGATTTCAGCGCGGCGCTGGACAAGGCGGCATACGCCGGCTGGTTCGCCGCCCTGTTCCGGGAGTTTGTCCCCGCGGTGCGGGCCCGGGACGGCGCCGGCCATCTCGACGATCTCACCCTGGTCGCCGAGGTGCTGTCGCTGGCGTACGAGTCTGCCCGGGATGGCCGCCGCCTGGCTCTCGCCGCAACGTGAGCCTGCGGCTCCGTCTGGCATTGTTCGCCATCGGGCTCGCCCTCGCGGCGGGCCTCATTCTTCACGTCGGGGTGGATACCCTGCTCCTCCACCTCGCCACCATCGGGTGGCTGCTGCTTCCGGTGGTGGGGATCTGGGGTGTGGCCTACCTGGTCAATACCGCCAGCTGGCACGCGCTGCTCCACACCGAGCCGAATCATCCCGGGTTCGGCCGCACCTTCGCGATCACCGTCACCAGCTTCGCGCTCAACTACATGACGCCGGTGATGGGCGTGGGCGGCGAGGCCTACCGGATCGCCGCGGTGGCGCCCTGGCTTGGCGGCCAGCGCGCCCTGGGCTCGGTCGTGCAATATCGGCTGCTCCACTCCCTGGCCCACATGCTGTTCGTCCTGACCGCGCTGGCGCCCGCGATCTGGCTCCTGCCGGGAACGCCGACGGCGATTGGCGTGCTGCTGGTGACCGCGGGAGTCGGAGGGGTCATGGGCTGGTTCCTGCTCCGGCGCCATCAGGAGGGGATTCTCGAGGCCGGGCTCGACCTGCTGCTGGCGATTCCCGGCATCCGCCGCCTGGCCCGGCCGCTGGCCGCGCGGCGCCTGTCTCTGCGCGAGCTGGATCAGCAGATCACCACGATCTACCACCAGCATCCCGGCACGTTCTGGCGCGCCATCGTGCTGGAGTACCTGGCCCGCTACGTGATGGCCATGGAGCTGGCGGTGATCTTCTGGGGGCTCGACCTGGGGTGGCGTCCGGCCACCGCGATCGTGGCCTCGGCGCTCAGCACCACGATCTCCAACCTGTTCTTCTTCCTGCCGCTGGAGCTGGGCGTGCGGGAGGGGGGACTGTTCCTGGTCTTCGGGCTGCTCGGCGTGGGCGCGGAGCACGGGGTGTTCGCGGCGGTGGTTACCCGGCTCCGCGAGTTCAGCTGGATGCTGCTGGGGCTCGGCCTGTTGTGGGTGAGCGGGGGGAGTATTCGGGCGACGCCGGGGGAGGGAGTCGGGAGTGAGAAGTAAGGAGTAGGAAGTGAGAAGTGAGAAGTGAGAAGGCGAGTGTCGTCATCCCGAGCGGAGCGAGGGATCTCCGACTCAACGCTCCTTCCAAGTCAGCTTCGGAGATTCCTCTGCCCCCTCGCTGCGCTCGGGGCCTCAGGATGACAGAGTGTCGGATCTGCTCATCAGATCGACCTACCGCGAGTCGGCGGCAGCTCTGAGCCGAGCCAGCACCTCCGCCGCCCGGCGCGACGCCAGCGCCTCCACCGCCAGCTCAACGGCTTCACCATAGGTCGATGCGAGGCCGGCGACATAGATCCCTGCCGCAGCGTTGAGCAGCACGGCCCGCCGGGCCGATTCGTCGGCCTTTCCCTCGAGCAGCCGCTCGATCCGGGCCGCGTTCTCCTCGGGCATCCCTCCCGCCAGCTCCCCCACGGTCGCCCACTCGAGTCCGTAGTCGCCGGGGTCGAGCCGCCAGGTGATCACGCTGCCATCCTGCACTTCCCACACCGCGGTCTCTCCGGCAGGGCTGATCTCGTCCATGCCGACTTCGCCGTGCACCACCAGCGCATGCTCCGCGCCCAGCCGGAGCAGCGCCTCTGCCAGCAACGGGGCCCGGGCCGGATCGGCGACACCGATGACCTGCCGCCGAACGCCGGCCGGGTTGGCGAGGGGTCCGAGCAGGTTCATGATGGTCGGCACCCCCAGCTCCTTGCGCGCCTGTCCGACGTGGCGCATGGCGGGGTGGTAGTTGGGGGCGAAGAGAAACACCATGCCCGCCTGGTCGAGCGCGGCGGGGGCCTGCTCCGGTCCTATCATGATGTCTACGCCCAGCGCCTCGAGGACATCGGCGCTGCCGCACTTGGAGGTGTAGCTCCGGTTGCCGTGCTTGGCGACCCGCGCGCCGGCCGCGGCGGCGACCAAGCCTGCGGCGGTCGAGACGTTGAAGGTGCTGACCCCACCGCCACCGGTCCCACAGGTATCGACCACAGGGGAACCGGCGGACGGGCGGACCGTCACCATAGCGTCCCTCAGGGCCTGCGCGGCCCCGGCGACCTCGTCCGCGGTCTCTCCCCGGCTCCTCAGGCCAAGCAAGAGCGCGCCGATCAGGGCCGGGGTGCCCTCGCCGCGCATCATCACCGCAAAGGCTTCAGCGGTCTCCTCGCTGGTGAGGGTGCCGGCCTCGGCGATGCGCCTGACGGCAGCGTGCAGTCCGTTGGTCATGGGGGGAAGGTAGAACAGGGCGGAAATGACGGAAGGGGCGGACAAGGCGGACAAGGCGGACAAGGCGGGAGGTACTTCAGTTCGTCCGCCCTGCCCGCCCTGTCCGCCGCGTCCGCCCTAGTTACCGGCTATCACTCCGCCGGAGCGTAATCCCCCAGCCCTCCGGATCATCCGGCGGATCGGCGTTCCATTCCCCGTACGCGTGAGAGCCATCAGTCTGGTAGAAGAGTATGTACCGGCCGGCCGGGAGGCGGACGGTGCCGTCGAACAGCCGGTTCTTGCTGGCCCCTCCGGCCTCGACGGTGGCCCGATAGCTCATCTCCCATACCCGCTCGCCGGTCTTCTCTGCCTCGATCCAGCCATAGTCCACCATCTCACCTCCCACGCCTTCACCGAGCGCGTGAACCCGGAGGGTGGCCGGCTGCTCCAGGATGAAGAACCGTCTCGACCGCCGGTCGTCCCGCACCTTGACGAGCTCGGCCACGATGCCGGTCGTGTCGCGCTCGAATGGACCTACCGCTTTCGGATCGAGCTTGCCGCTGGCCGGAAAGACACTTACGCCCCAGTAGCGGGCCTCGATGGGGGGCGCGTCGTTCCATTTGACGGAGGAGTGCGAGTCGTCGCTCTTGTAATAGACCAGGTAGCTGCCAGCCTCGAGCCGGATGCCCCCATCGAACAGCCGGTTCTTCTGCGCCCCACCAGCCGGCTCGGTATCCTCGCAGCGCATTTCCCACACCCGGCGCCGAGTGGCGGCCTCGACGATCCAGGCGTAGTCCTGCATCTCCGATTTCTTGTCGGTGCACTCGCCCATGGCGTAGATCCGGACGTCCATGGCCTGCCGCAGCGTGAAGCCCTGGGAGCGAAGCTCGTCGTCCCCCATGCGGATGAGCGAGACAATGGTCTGCCCCTCGGGCACCGGCTCCCAGTCGAACTGCCGGACGGCGGCGCGAGCGGCCGGGTCGGCGATCCGCAGGGTCAGTCCCCAAAACGCCGGATCGTAGGGGGGAACCCCGTTCCACTCCTGGGGGCCGTGCGAGTCATCGCTGGTGAAGTAGGCAACGTACCGGCCGGCTGCCAGGTGGAGGGTGTCGTGGGCCATCCGGTTCTTGTGGGCG
>JBGQJV010000212.1:0-7728 GCA_041499215.1 Gemmatimonadota bacterium
AACAACCGCGCGTACTTGAACTGGGCCGAGACGTAACCCTCCGCGTGGCGCCCCGTGATCTTCAGATCCTTGCGGCCGGGCCAGTCGGGGTCGTCGGTGACTCGCGGCTCGATCGCGGGGCGGGTGACCAGGACCAGATTCTCGAACGTCCCTTGGAGCCGAACCTCGACGTACGGCCGGACTCGGCCCGGGCCTCCGGGGTGGAGCGGGTCGCGCCGGCCTTCCGTGTACCCCTGACCTCCGGCCTTTCCTTCTACTTCCCAGCGGGCCTGGGCGGAATCCTCGGCCCAGGCCGTGCGCAGCTCGTTGATGAGGCCGGTGTCCCGGGCCTCTCCCCGAGCGAGAGCGGAGTCGAGCGCCTTCACCGCGTCGACTCGCCGGATCGGCCGCACCATGGGGCTCGGATCCTCCACGTCGCCCAGCGCGATCAGGTGCTCGAAGGCGGCGAGCCTGGGATCGTCACGCGGAATGTAGGGCGAGGCCTGGGCGGCAAGCGGCATGGCGAGGAGAAAGGCGATGCCGGCTGGGTATACGGATCGAAGCATCGGAACAAGATAGTGTTCCGAGTTCCGAGTTGGAGTCCTGGTCCGGCCCTGGGTAGGTCCTCGGACCTTCCCCACGGAACTCGGAACTCGGAACTCGGAACTTCTGGTTATCTTGCCCGCCATGAACTCGGATTTCCGGGTCGAATCCACCCGGGGCGACCTGGTCGAATCGGTACATCGGGTGTCCCTCGCGGTGGTCGACGGTGACGGGCGGCTGGTGGCGGAGGCAGGGGACCCGGGCCTGATCACCTTCTGGCGGTCAGCCGCGAAGCCGTTCCAGGCGATGCCGGTGGTGGCGGATGGCGCCGCGGAGCGGTTCCGCTTCGATCTGCGGGAACTGGCGCTCACCTGTGCGTCCCATTCCAGTGAGCCCGCTCACCTCGACGTGGCCGAATCGCTGTTAAGGAAGCTGGGACTGCCGGAGCAGGCGCTGGCCTGCGGGCCCCATCCTTCGCTTTCGCCCGAGGTTGCGGAGCAGGTGCTGCGGCATGGAACGGTGATGACACCCCGGTGGAGCAACTGCTCCGGCAAGCACGCGGGGATGCTGGCCCTGGCCCTGGCGCACGGCTGGCCGACCTGGGGGTATGAACGTCAGGAGCACCCGGTGCAGCGGCGGGTACTGGCCGAGGTGGAGCGGTGGACCGGCGTTCGGGCCGGGGAGATCCATCTGGGGGTGGATGGTTGTACCGCGGTCTGTTTCGGGTTGTCGCTCCGGTCGATGGCGCTGGCCTACGCCCGCTTCGGCGTGTCGGAGGAGTCGGCGCCGGTGCGGCTCCGAGCTGCGGTGGCCGCCCACCCCGAGATGGTGGCGGGCCACGGACGGCTCTGCACCGACCTGCTGGCGGGCACCGGAGGACTAGTATTCGCCAAAGTCGGGGCGGACGGAGTGTACTGCGCCACGCTCCCCCGGGCGGGGCTGGGGCTGGCGCTCAAGGTGGAGGACGGGGACATGCGCAGCTCCGCCCCGGCCCTGATGGCGGTGTTGCGCGCCCTGGCCGGGCGGACCCCGCTCGGGTTCGAGCCTTCGACTTGGCCGGAATCGGTGACCCGGCACGAAGCGCTGGCCACGGTGAATACCCGGGGCAACCGGACCGGGGTGCTGCGCGCGGCGGGGGAGCTGCGGTTTCTGGCCTAGGGCGGCGTCGTTCGGCTACTCACGGTAATGGGGAAGGGACCTAGTCTCATGGCGAAGCAGGATCTGCTCGATCCTCCCACGCTGCAGCTGGTTCGGTTCGCGGCGGCCATCGCGCAGGGCTATGAACCCGAGCTCAGGGAACGGGCCGCCGCGTGCAAGACCAGCCAGGTTCCGGTGCCGTGGGTGGAAGAGATGCTGTTGCAGTCCGTCCTGATGGTCGGCTACCCCCGGGTGCTGGTGGCGTTCGGCCTGTGGCGCAAGGCGAGCCGGGTCGCGGCCCCCGCCACGGATGCCGAGGCCGAGTACGGCAAAGTGGCGGAGTGGACCACGCGGGGTGAGGAGACCTGTGGCGTGGTGTACGGTTCCAACTACGGCCGCCTGCGCGAAAACGTGCGGGACCTGCACCCGGCACTCGACCTGTGGATGATCACCGAGGGGTACGGCCGGACCATGTCCCGTCCCGGCCTGGATCTGCTGCGGCGGGAGTTGTGCAACGTGGGGCAGACGGCGGTGCTCGAAGTGCCCCGTCAGCTGCATTCGCACCTGCGCGGCGCGCTGCACGCCGGGGCCACCTTCGGCCAGGTGGACGGGGTGCTCTCGGTGGTGAATCCTCTGCTGTCCTACGATCAATGGAAGCGAGTCAAGGAGCTGTGGATCAGCGTGCGGGACGGGTGGGAGCCGGAGGAATGAGGGCGGACCGGCGGACGGGCGGACCGGCGGTCAGTGGCGCCGTGCCGGACCTCGCCTCGGCGCGTCCGGCAGGCTGCTGTCCGGCTTGGTCCTCTGACCGCCTGACCGCCTGACCGCATGTTCGTCGACCACGTCACCATCCGCGTCGCCGCGGGCACCGGAGGCAGCGGAGCCGCGTCGTTTGCGCGCTTCAAGTACAAGCCCAAGGGTTGTCCCGACGGTGGCGATGGCGGGCACGGCGGCTCGGTGTATCTCCAGGCGGACTCCAACCTCGCCACTCTGCTGGACTACCGCTACCGCACCGTGTGGAAGGCGCAGCGCGGGCTGCACGGCAAGGGCAAGAACATGACCGGCGCCTCCGGCGATGACCTGTACCTGCCGGTGCCTCCGGGGACCGTGGTCAAGCTCGCCAGGACCGAGGAGGCCCTCGGCGAGCTGGTGCGGGCGGGTGACACGTTCCTGGTGGCCAAGGGGGGCCGGGGCGGCCGGGGCAACAGCCACTTCGCCACCGCCACCCACCGGGCCCCGCGCGAGTGGGAACCGGGCGAGGAAGGGGAAGACCGGGAGATCGACCTGGTGCTCAAGCTCATCGCCGACGTGGGCCTCGTGGGTGAACCCAACGCCGGCAAGAGCACCCTCCTCTCGGTCGTCTCGGCGGCGCGTCCGAAGATCGCCGACTATCCCTTCACGACCCTGGAGCCCAACCTCGGCGTGGTCGGGTTGTCGGACAGCCGCTCCTTCGTGGTGGCCGATATTCCGGGGATCATCGAGGGCGCGCACGCCGGCAAGGGGCTCGGACTCCGGTTTCTGCAGCACGTGGAACGCACCCGGGTGCTCGCCTTTCTGGTCCCGCTGGATCACCCCGAGCCGCAGCTGGTCTACGACCGGCTCCGCCACGAGATCCAGGCATACAGCGAGACGCTGTTCCACAAGCCGCACGTGGTGCTGCTCTCCAAGCGCGACCTGCTGCCGAAGCACGATCCCCTGCCGGTCATGGAAACTCCCGGAGCTCTCGGCGCCCTCGCGTTCTCCTCGGTGGCCCGTTCGGGTCTCGATGAGCTCACCGAGTACCTCTGGAAGACGGTCGAGCGGGTCAGGCACGAGGAAGCCCAGGCAGCGGAAGCGGCGGGAGAAGGGGTGGAGGAGCCGTGGCCGTAGACGAGCACGCCGCCTACGTGGCGCTCGCGCTGACGCCCGGCATCGGCGTGGTGCGACTCGACACCCTCCTCCAGCATGCTGGCTCAGCCCACGGCGCCCTCTCGGCGCCGTTTGAGTTTTTGTGCACCGTTCCTGGAATCTCGCGCGCTGCCGCCACCGCCATCACCGAGGCGCATCAACGCGGCGGTGCGGTGGTGCTCGATGCGGTGGAGAAGCTCGGTGCCACCTGTCTCACGCCGGACGGGCCGCACTTCCCGCCGGGCTGCCGGGAGATTCCCGATCGTCCCACCCTGCTGTTCGCGCTGGGAGACCTGACCCTGCTGGAGCGGCCCGCGGTGGCGATTGTCGGGAGCAGGGATCACTCGGAGTATGGTGGGACGGTCTGCCGGGAGGTTGCCGCCGGGATTGCCGCGCGAGGCATCGTGGTGGTGAGCGGAATGGCCCGGGGCCTCGATGCCGTCGCCCATGCCGCCGCCCTCGATGCCGGCGGCACCACCATCGGCGTGCTCGGCAACGGACTCGGCGTGACCTATCCGGCGGCCAATCGCAAGTTGTATCAACGGGTGGTCGAGGGTGGCCTGCTCCTCACGGAATTCCCTCCGGGGGAAAGACCGGGGATCGGCTCCTTTCCGCGGCGCAATCGGCTGATCAGTGCCCTGGCACGGATCACCGTGGTCATCGAGGCGGCCGAGGGCTCAGGGGCGCTCATCACCGTCGGGACCGCGCTGGCTCAGGGGAAGGACGTGATGGCCGTGCCCGGCAACATCACCAGCCCCACCTCGGTGGGGACCAACCAGCTGATCCGGGACGGGGCCGAGCCGCTGCTGGTACTGGAGGACCTGCTGGCGCACTACCCCGAGGCCGGGAGGATCGGCGTCGCGGCGTCCAGGGCTGCGGCTCCGGCCGTGCCGGCCGCTCCCGTCCTGCCGGCCGCTCCCGCCCCACCGGCCGATCTCTCTCCCGCAGAAGCCCGGATCTTCGGCGTCCTGGCCGGCGGCTCGGCCCGGACCGACGAGGTCATTGTTCGGGCGGAAATCCCTACCTCCGAGGCCCTGGCCGCTTTGAGCGTACTGGAGCTGCGCGGGCTGGTGGCGCAGGAACGGGGGATGGTGAGGCTGGTCACCTAGTTTCGCGTTCCGCGTTCCGAGTTCCCCGTTCCGGTACCTTCCGTCGGCCCTTGCCGGTCGATACGCCAGGGGCGGGCTCGCTGACGGCTAACGGCTAACGGCTATGGCTAATGGCCCACGGCCAACCGCCAAGGGCCAACAGCCAACGGCCACAGCTAACGGCCAACGGCTTCCCCTGCTAAATTCCCACCCAGCTTTCACTTCCCTTAGGCATGACCGCTCCGACAAACCCCGTCTGCGCCCGCTGCAGCGAACCCATCCCCCCTGGGGCGCGCTTCTGCATGAAGTGCGGGTCGGACGTGTCTGGCGAGCAGGGCGGGGTGGCCACTGCGCTGATGCCGGCCGCCAAGGATGACAACGACGAGATCCTCGAACTCCTCCGCCAGGCCACCCTCGGCGACTATGAGATTCTGCGGGAGTTGGGTCGGGGCGGCATGGCCACGGTCTATCTGGCGCACGACATCGCGCTGGACCGGAAGGTGGCTCTCAAGGTCATGTCCCCGGCGCTGGCGCTCATGGGCGAGGGGATGTCCGAGCGGTTCAAGCGCGAGGCCCGCACCGCCGCCAGCCTGAGTCACCCGAACATCATCCCCATCTACGCGGTGAAGAGCAGCGGCAAGACGCTCTTCTTCGTGATGAAGTTCATCGCCGGCCGCTCGCTCGAATCGCTGATCAAGGACATGGGCCCGATGCCGGTGGAGATGGTGCGCGATCTGATGCAGCAGGTCGGGACTGCGCTGGGCTATGCCCACCGCCACGGCATCGTCCATCGCGACGTGAAGCCGGCCAACATCATGATCGACGAGGAAGGCTGGTCGGTGGTCACCGACTTCGGCATCGCCAAGGTCGCCGAAAACCGCGGCCTCACGATGACCGGTATCGCGGTGGGGACCCCGTCCTACATGAGCCCGGAGCAGTGCGCGGCCAAGGACATCACCGGCAAGTCGGACCAGTACTCGCTCGGCGTCGTGGCCTACGAGATGCTCACCGGCAAGCAGCCCTTCGAGGGCGACTCGGCGATGGCCATCATGTTCGCCCATTTCCACGAGCCGCCCCGCCCGCTCAAGGAGCACCGGCCGGACATCCCCGACGAGGTCGCGGCCACGGTGATGCGGATGCTGGAAAAGCCGCCCGAGAAGCGCTGGCCGAGCATCGAGGACTCCCTCGGCGCCATGGGGGCCGAACCGCTGGCGCATGACGACCCGGTGCGGGTCGAGCTGGTCAGGGCGGTCCGGGCCAAGTCCAATCGAACCATTCTCGACAACCTCACCCCGCCACCGACCAGCCCGGTGCCGCCGGTCAAGCGGCCGACTCCCTCGGACGCCGCCACCACACCGATCCCGGCGGCGCGGATCGTGGGCGTCGCCATAACCCCGGCGAGCCTTCAGCTGCATCCGGGTGACACCCGCCAGCTGGCCGCCACACCCCGGGTCGCGGGCGGTACCGCCGCGACCACTGCCATCGAGTGGCAGTCGGCCGACCCAGCGGTCGCCACGATCTCCGGCAGCGGCGTGGTGACCGCCGTGGCGCCGGGAAAGGCGACGATCACCGCGAAGGCCGAAGGTGTGAGCGGTACGGCGGTGGTCGAGGTGACGCCGGTACCGGCGGCCGCGGTTGTCATTGAGCCGGCCGCGCCCCGCCTCCTTCCCGGCGCCTCGGTTGACCTGCGTGCTATCGTGCGCGACGCCAAGGGCAATGAGCTCACGGGCCGGGTCATTCGCTGGAGCGTGACTCCCGCCGGGACGGCCACGGTCGCTGAATCGGGACGGGTGACTGCGGTCAAGGCCGGGAAGGCGGGGGTGACTGCCGAATGCGAGGGGGTGAAGGGGGCGGCACAGCTCGAGGTCACCCCAGCACCGGTCGCTGCCGTCAGCCTCACTCCGACGGAGCGAACCCTCGCCGTGGGAGAGACGGCGGCGCTGACCGCGCGCCTTACCGACGCCGCCGGCCAGCCGCTCGGCGATCGCGCGCTCAACTGGACTTCATCCGCGCCGGCGGTCGTTGCCGTCTCGCCCCGTGGCATCGTGACCGGCATGGCACCGGGCACTGCCGAAATCCAGCTTCAGTGCGAGGGCCATGAGGCCAGGGCCCGGATCCGGGTCACTCCGGTACCGGTCGCCTCGCTGGCGATCACCCAGCCCGATCCGCTGGCCGCGGGCACCCAGGCCCAGTTGGTCGTGATTCTGAAGGACGCGCGGGGCAGCGTTCTCACCGGGCGGGAAGTGAAGTGGAGCTCCTCGTCCCCCGCGGTGGCGACGGTAACATCCGCCGGCCAGGTGACCGCGGTGGCCCCGGGTACCGCCCGGATCGCCGCCGAGTCGGAAGGAAAGAGCGGGACGGTCGCGATCACGGTGTTGCCGGTGCCCGTGGCCGCCGTCGCGATCGATGGCGCCCCTGCCGCGCTCAAGGTGGGAGAGACGGCCACCCTGCGGGCCCGGGCGCTCGATGCGCATGGCGCCGCCATCAGTGGTCGGGATGTGAGCTGGGCTGCCATCGGGGAGGCCGTGACGGTGAGCCCCGCCGGCGTGGTCTCCGCCAAGGCCGCGGGCCGGGCCTCCCTGACTGCGACCATCGAGGGCAAGCAGGCGAAGATCGAGCTGACGGTCGCGGCGCCGGCGGTGCCGGACGCGACCACCGCGATAGTCCCTCCGGCCGCCCCGAAACGTGCGCCGTTGCCGCCACCCCCGACGAAGCCGCGGCCGGCCGAGGTGGTGAGTCTCCCGGAGACCGCCGAACGGGTGGTGCCGACTCCGCCCGCGGGTGGCAAGGGGAAGCTGATCGCTGCACTGGTCGGCGTGGCGGTGCTCGCGGCGGTCGCCTTTGCCGTCTTCCGTCCCAAGCCGGGTGGAGAGGCGCCGCCGGCCCCGCCGCCGGTGAGCAATCTCTCCAGTCCGGTGGCCACGGTGACGATCGCCGGCGAGGCGGGACCGATGTCGGTGGGCCGCACCCGGCAGCTGGCCGCGCTCCTCAAGGATGCCGCCGGGCTGGAGCTGGGCGATCGCTCGGTGATCTGGACCTCGAACGATCCGGCGGTGGCCGAGGTATCGTCGGTGGGCGCCGTCACCAGCCACAA
>JBGQJV010000213.1:0-7716 GCA_041499215.1 Gemmatimonadota bacterium
ACCGCCCCCGCAGGAAGCTGCAGGGGCGTGGCGAGCGCGGCATCCTAACGCGACGGAGAATACGATGCCACATCGGAAAGCACGGGGCGCGATGGCCGCCGCTCGGGGGCGAGGACCGACCGCCACCCAGGATGAGCAAACGTGGGGAGGGACTCTGCGGGTGCTTGATACTCCCGCGACCGGCTGCAGGATTCGCGTTGTGTGACCCACCTGCCGAGCTAGCACAGGTAACCATAGCCGGGGCACCCTTGCGTACCTCCCCCCGCTACTTCGGCCTGGTGATAGCTAGCGCCTAACGCCTAACGGCTAATGGCTAACGGCTTCTGACGGCCGACGGCCCAAGCCCAAGCCGGAAACCCCGTGTGCCCCAACCTCGTAGAGCCGGCGTGCATACCCGCCTGACTCCCACTGCCGGAGGTCCTGTGCTGGCCCTGTTGCTGCTCTCCCTTGCCACGTCATCCCCCGCGGTCTCCCCCGATCCCGCCGCGCCGGCCGACGGCGAGGCGCTGGTCCGCGCGATGTACGACAAGTACAAGGGAAAGTGGTACCGCACGCTCACCTTCGTGCAGACCACCACCGACCTGCGGAAGAACACGAAGGAGACCTGGTACGAGGCGGCGCGGATTCCGGGAATTCTGCGGATCGACATAGACCCGGTCGACAGCGGCAAGACGATCCTGTTCCGGAACGACTCCATCTACCAGTTCCAGGGCGGGGCGCTCAAGGCCAGTGCGGCGTTCGTCCACCCGCTGATGGTGCTGGGCTTCGATGTCTACGCCGACTCGCCCGAGCGCACGCTGGAGCGGCTCAAGGGCATCGGGTTCGACCTGTCGAAGCTGCGCGAGGACAGCTGGCAGGGACGGCCGGTCTACGTAGTCGGGGCCGCCAAGGGTGACACGACCACCCGCCAGTTCTGGATCGATCGGGAACGGCTGGTGTTCGTCCGACTGCTGGAACCCTCCCGCAGCGGCAACGGCACAATGGTCGAAACCCAGTTCAACAAGTATCAGCCGCTCGGCAAGGGCTGGATCTCGGTCGAGGTCCGATTCAACGTGAACACACAGCCGGTGACGATGGAGGAGTATGCCGACGTCAAAGGCGACCCGCCGCTGCCCGACGAGCTGTTCGACCCCTCGAAGTATGACAGGCCGGGGTGGGTGGAGTGAGAAGTGAGAAGTGAGAAGTGAGACGTCAGAGGTAGTTGACCCCCCTTCTCACTTCTCACTTCTCACTTCTGACTTCTGACGTCTCAGGCCTAGAACGAAACGGTCTGCTCTCGCGGATCGGTGCTCACGAAGTACAGGGTGCGGTGAAGGTCACCTGGCGTCCGGAGCAGCTGCACGATGTTCTGCTGGTCGCGGAACATCTCGAACATCACCCCCTGGAGCAGCCCGAGCTTCGACACCGGCGCCGCACTCTCCCCTTCCAGCACGTACCACACGATGTCCTGGGCGGCCTGATCGTGCTCCGTCCCGGAGGCCGAGACGAGCAGCGACAGCCGCGTCCCGTCCGCCTCCAGCGTCACCTTCTGGTTGAAGTAGGCGCCGAACAGGGAATCGGCCCGGGTGTCGGCCGTCAGCTGCAGGGTGGTCCGCCCGGAGAAGAGCCGGAGCGCCTTCTCCAGGTCATCCTTGAAGAGCCGGATGCGGCACGCGACGGTCCTGCCTTCCAGCACCATCCGGGTATGAGAGACGTGCAGGTCATGGGAGAGAAAGTCCCGAGTTCCAAGTTCAGAGTTCAAAGTGGTATCAGGACCACTTGGAACTTGGAACTTGGCACTCGGAACCGAAACGCCGAGGCCAACCGCGAGCAGGAAGACGGGGAGGATCACGAGGTCGGCGGGGGCCCCTTGGTCCAGACGTTGTTGTCCCGGTTGATGTCGGCCAGGACCTCGTCGGGGTCGAGCACGACCTTGGTCACCGTCTTGTCGGTGAAGAAGCCGTAGGTGTACGACTGCTCGTTCCGGCGCCAGACGTCGACGCCGAGCTTCACCCGCTGGGTGGTCCCGTCGTCGAAGGTGACGTCCATCTGGATCGGCATGACCAGCCCGCCCTTGTTGTCCACCTTGATGCGGACGTAGTTCTTGCCGCGGTTGGTGGTGCCGATGAGTGAATCGGCCGGCTGCGCGTCTACGTCCGCCACGGCCTGGTCGTTGGCGTAGGTGGTATAGAACCAGCCGCGCCAGAACCAGTTGAGCAGTTCACCCGACCCGTCATCCACCGTGCGGAAGAAGTCCGCCGGCTGCGGGTGCTTGAACGCCCAGCGCCTGGCGTACTCGCCGAACGCCTGGTCGAACAGCCTGGGGCCGAGCACCTGCTCCCGCAGCATCACCAGCCCGGCGGCCGGCTTGCCATACCCGTTGTTACCGAAGGTCCGCCCGGTGATGAAGTCCGACTCGGTCATGAGCGGCATCTGGTCGGGGTCCTTCATGTAGGGCACGATGTTCTTGGCGGGCCCCCTCTGACTGGGATAGGCCGGGTCCCAGTCCTTCTCGGCGTAGTACTGCAGGAAGCTGTTGATCCCCTCGTCCATCCAGGTCCACTTGCGCTCGTCGGAGGCGACGATCATCGGGAACCAGTTGTGTCCCACTTCGTGGATGGTCACCGAAATCAGGGCGCGGGCCAGGCCGGCGTTGTAGCTGCCGTCGGCCGCGGGCCGGGCGCCGCAGAAGGCAATCATCGGGTATTCCATCCCGAAGACCGGCCCGTGCACGTTGGTCGCCTTGGGATAGGGGAACTCGAAGGCCAGCCGACCGTAGGTCCGCATGGTCTGGGCGATGGCCTTGGTGGAGAGGCTATCCCACAGCGGCATGGCGTCGCGCGGATACAGCGAGTGCATCTCGATCACTCGCCCGCCGGGGCGATAGCGGAAGCCGGCCGCGTCCCACACGTAGGTCTTGGAGGAGACCCAGGCGAAATCGCGCACGCTGTCGGCGTGGAACTTCCAGGTAAGGGGCTGGGTGCCGGGCGGGCGGCTGCCCGGAGTCATCACCTCGTCCTTGCCGAGGATGAACTTCGGGGTCTCGGAGGTCAGCGCCTGGGCCAGCCGCTGACGCTGGGTTGCGGTCATGACCTGGAGCGGGTTGAGCAGCACGCCGGTCGCGCCGACGATGTGATCGTGCGGCACGGTGAGCTCGACGTCGTAGGTACCGAAGTTGAGATAGAACTCGCCGGTACCGTAGAACTGGTCGGTCTGCCAGCCATTGACGTCATCGTACACCGAGGCCCGGGGAAACCACTGGGCCACCTCGTACAGCCATCCGTCCTTTACCTGCTCCCGCACACCACGGCCGTTGCGGCTGGTTTCGGGGACGATGAAGTGCCAGTCGATCTCGACCACGGCCTGCTGGCCGGAGGAGAGCGGTATTGCCAGCGGCACCTTCATCACGGTGCCGTTGATCACGTACTCCGCGTCGGTTTTCTGCACCCTGCCCGCGCGAGTGGAGACCAGCTGAACCCGGGAGATTTTGTGGCCGCCGTCGAACGGCTCGGGGGCCAGGAAACGGCGGGCCTGCTCGGAAAGCTGCCGTGGCAGCGCCGGCGCGTCCTTGATGGTCCGACTGACGGCGGGGTCATCGATGTTCTGGTCCAGCTGGAACCAGAGGTACTCGAGCTTGTCCGGTGAGTTGTTGCGGTAGGTCACCCGTTCCGATCCGGTGACCGAATGGGCCGTGGTATCGAGTGAAGCCTTGATGGCGTAGTCCACCCGCTGCTGCCAGTACTTCGGACCCGGAGCGCCGGACGCGGTACGGTAGTCGTTGGGATCGGGGAACTCGTCCACCGCGCGGAAGCTGGACTTGTTGGTCTTGGGGTTGGGCTCGGTGTTGAGCCACTGCTGAGCCGAGACCGGTGCCGCCAGCACGATGGCGCAGACGGCGAGGACCAGGGCGAGAAGCGGACGTCGAATGGTTGCCATCGGGGTTTCCATGGAGGACGAGTCAGGAAGGACGCGGGGAATGTAATCGTGCCGCCGGCACGGCCCTAACGAGAATCACGGGCATGTCTCACCCGATTCGTTCGAGGATCATGCGGGTCCCCAGCGCGGCGATGCCCCCCGATGCGACCAGCACCCAGTCCCGGCGCTCGAGCCGCAGCACCCGCTCCGCCACCACCCCGGTCACGAGGACGCCGGCCACGATCAGGAGCTGGCCGAGCTCGAGCCCCACGTTGAACGACAGGAGCGGGACGACGATCGATTCTTCTCCGCCGAGAAGGCTCCGCAGGAAGGTGGAGAACCCGAGCCCGTGAATGAGCCCGAAGGCCGCTGCCAGGAGATACCTGAGCGTCTGTCCGCGTGCCGCCGGGGCGGTCGCGTCCGACTGGATCGCCAGGGTGATGGCCATCAGGCTGGAGCTCACGATGGTCAGGGCGATACCGGTTTCGACCAGCGCGGCGTTCACTCGGACCAGATTCAACGTGGCGAGGGCCAGCGTCACCGAGTGGCCGAGGGTGAATGCGGTGACCAGCCACAGCAGGCGCCGCCACTCGGCCGGCCGATAGGCCACTGTGAGCGCCGCAACGAAGAGGATGTGGTCGTATCCCCGGAGGTCCGCGATATGGTGCAGCCCGAGACGCAGGTAGGTCAGGATCTCCGAGCCCATTGGCGTGGGTCCATACGCGGGTGAGAAGAGCCGGTTTCGATTCCGGTGGTGAGCCAGGGCACCGACAGCCGGGTCCGCTGACGTCGCAATATCGGGTGATGCTCGCCCCGCATGCTTGCGATATGCTGCAGCGGAGTATAGGGTTATGCAGCGCGTTTGCCGTACTTCTGCGTCCTCGCTCCGAAGAAGAACGCCCCGTGACGGGGCCCGCGATTCGGCCCACGACGGCACCGTCAGTGCCCGTGGGATCATGCGTTGCCAGTCGATCCGCCCGGCAGTCCCCTGGGACTCCCCGCCTTCGCCGGGCGTGAGCCCCTCCCTTCAACCTGGACCCCGCATGCGCCGTCTCAAGATCGGCATCCTCGACCTGGTCGCCAAGCGCCCTCAGCCAGGCCTGTACGGCCGTCTCATGAACGCCAACCTGGCGAGCATCATGCCCCAGGTGCTTGGCGTCTGGTGCGAGCGCGCGGGACACGAGGTTCTGTACGTGTGCTACACCGGGGTGGAGGATCTGCTGAGCGAGTTTCCCACCGACCTCGACATCCTGTTCATCGGGTCGTTCTCCGAGGCGGCGCTGGTGGCGTACTCGATCAGCAACATGTTCCGGCAGCGGGGAGCGATCACCGTGCTGGGCGGTCCGCACGCGCGCTGCTATCCGGAAGACGCGAGCAAGTATTTCGACTATGTGCTCGGGTTCACCGAGAGGAGCCTGGTCGAGGAGGTGCTGGCGGAGTGCGAACAGCACCGCCCCCTGGGCCGGATGCTCGCCTCGCCGCAGCAGCCGCGCGAGCTCCCCGGGCTGGAGGAGCGCTGGAAGTTCGTGGCGGCCACGCTCAAGAAGGCGCCCACCGTCAAGTTCGTGCCGATGATCGGCAGCCTGGGCTGCCCCTACACCTGCAGCTTCTGTATCGACTCCACGGTCGACTACCAGCCGCTGAGCTTCCCCGGTCTGCAGTCGGATCTGAAGTTCCTGCTGACCAAGATGAAGAACCCGATCGTCGGCTGGCACGATCCGAACTTCGGGGTGCGATTCAACGACTACATGGACGCCATCGAGGCGGCGGTGCCGGCGGGCAAGATGCGGCATATCGCCGAGAGCAGCCTGGCGCTCCTCTCCGAGCCACACCTCAAGCGGCTCCGGCAGAACGGATTCCAGGCGATGTTGCCGGGGATCGAGTCGTGGTACTCGCTGGGAAACAAGTCCAAGACCCGGCAGACCGGGATGGACAAGGTCAAGCAGGTGTCGGAGCACATCAACTTGATCCTGCGGTATGTGCCCTATGTACAGACCAACTTTGTGCTGGGCCTGGACTGTGACTCCGGACCGGAGCCGTTCGAGTTGACCAAGCGGTTCCTCGATCTTGCGCCTGGGGCGTTCCCGGCGTACTCGCTGAATTCCGCGTTCGGGCGGGCCGCGCCGATCAACCTGGACTACCAGCGCGCCGGCCGGGTCCTGCCCTTCCCCTTCCACTTCCTCAACAACAACCACGCGATGAACATCCGGCCGACGGGCTACAAGTGGCCGGAGTTCTACAGTCTGCTGGTGGATCTGACGCGGTACTCGTTCACCTGGAAGATGATCGGCCGGCGGTTCGCGGCCACGCCGGCGGCCATTCCGCGATGGATGAACGTGGTGCGGGCGATCTCCTCGGAGGGATTTGGCCGGATCAAGTACCACACCATGCTGCGCGGACTGCTCGACACCGACAAGAGCGTGCGGGCGTTCATGGAAGGGGAAACCACCGAGCTGCCCGCGTTCTACCACGCGCGCATCAAGCGCGATCTGGGCCCGCTGTACCAGTGGCTGCCCGAGGGCAGCATCATGCATGATCAGCTGGCCTATCTGAAGAGCACCGAGGCCCCGGTCGCCACCGCCCCGGTAGCGCTCGCCCGCGGCCGGGACAACGCCGGTGCTCCGTCGCTGCAGACCACGGTGGCCTCTCCCGGAGTGCGGCCCACCACCTGAGCCGTCCGCGCGCTCCGGCTACAGCCGGAGCTCCAGCCCGATCCGCACCCGTCGCCCGGGCCCCGTGAAGTTCTGCAGGCCCCGGGCGACCTGGTACAGGGCATCCGACGCGCGGGTCTGTTCCGCCGTCGAGAAGATATGGTCTCCATTCCCCCACCGCTCCTCCGCCCCGATCAGGTAGAAGCAGTTCGGCACCGTCGGCGTGCCCGAGGGGTTGATCCAGCTCCCGCAGGCGGCTCGCGGATTCGCCGTCCCGCCGAACGACAAGTCGATCGAGCCATCCGGGAGCCGTACCCCGTTGGCCACGGCCTCATTGTCGTATTCGGCGAGATTGGCGCTCCGGACCTGGTCGCGTTCGGCATCGTTTGCGGTCCTGCCGGTCTGGGCGAAGACCCGGGTGACGTTGCGGCTGTTGAGCAGGTTCCGGGCGTCGACGAACGCGACCACCCGAGTGGCCCCGACCCGGAGTTCCCGGGTCAGGCGCAGGTCGACCAGCTTGAGGGCCGGGAGCCTCGAGCCGTTGAAGTCGCCCAGGATGCTCCCGATGCACGGCTCGCCCGAGAGCAGACCGGAATCCTGGGGAACACTGGGCGGACACCTGGTATACCCGGTGCCGCTGGCGAATCTCACTGCCCCGTACACGCCGACGTCCCGCAGGACTCCCCCCAGCACCCGGCTCCCGGTACCGGTCTGGTACAGCACCGCTCCGATCAACGTGTGCGGCCGCATCTCGGCCACGGCGACATCGACCGTCGGCACCAACGGGCTCACCCCATCCACCTGCTGAGAAGCGTCGGCGTAGCTGTAGCCCACCCAGGCCTGCCCTCGCTGGCCAAGCCGCTGGCTCAGCCGCAGATCGAACCCGGTCGCCTTGAGGGTCTCCGAGTTCCGGAAACGCCGCACCGAGGCATTGGAGCCCAGGACGGGATCGACCTGATCGACGAGGCGCACTCCCACCACGTCATCGTCTTTCCGATGCCAGACCGTGGCCTCCGCCGACAGACCGGAGCGAACCAGGTACCGGGCCCCGACATCCAGCACGGTGGCGTGTTCGAATCCGAGGTCGCTCCCGAACACCTGCGTCGTGCTGGTCACGCTGAGATCGGTGTTGATCCCGGCGAGAACGGCCGCGAAGTCGGGGGCCTGCGCC
>JBGQJV010000214.1:0-7665 GCA_041499215.1 Gemmatimonadota bacterium
GCGCTGGCGGCCGACTGGCTGGTGAGCGCCTACGACCAGAATGTCTCCAGCACCGAGGGATCTTCCGCCGCCCTGGTGGACGCGGAGGCGAGCGGGCTCCTCCGCCAGCTGTTCGGCCTTCCCGACAGCTTCCATGGAGCGTTCGTGACCGGCGCCACGATGGCGAACTTCGTGGGCCTCGCCACCGCGCGACAATGGGCGGGAGAGCGGGTGGGCCGCGACGTGGCGGAGACCGGACTCTATGGCACGCCGATCCGGATTCTCTCGGCCACGCCCCACGCCAGCGCCATCAAGGCCCTCGCGATGCTCGGCCTCGGGCGCCAGTGCTGCGAGCGGGTGGCGGTGCTGCCGGGAGGCCGGGAAGCGATTGATCCCGCGGCCCTCGCGACCCGGCTGGCCGAGTCGGCCGACCGGCCCACCATCGTCCTGGCGAGCGCCGGGACGGTGAACACCGGGGACTACGACGACTTCGAGGCGGTGGCTGAACTGTGTCGGCGGCACGGGGCCTGGCTCCACGTGGACGGAGCCTTCGGCCTCTTCGCGGCCTGCGTGCCGGAGCTCAGTCCGCTGGTCCGGGGCATCGAGCGGGCCGACAGCATCGCGGCCGATGGGCACAAGTGGCTCAACGTACCCTATGATGCCGGATTCGTGTTCACCCGGCACGCGGACATCGAGCGCCGGGTCTTCCGGGTGAGCGCTCCCTATCTCGAGGGTCCGGCGATGCCGGTGCCGGATCCGCTCAATGCCACCCCGGAGAATTCCAGCCGCTTCCGGGCGCTGCCCACGTGGATGACCCTGATGGCCTACGGGCGTGAAGGATATCGCGAGGTGGTGGAACGAAGCTGCGCCTTTGCCCGGGCACTCGCCGAGTGGATCTCTGGCTCACGGGACTACGAGCTGTACGCCCCGGTACGGCTCAACATTGTCTGCTTCGGTTTGGCGGCCCGGCACCTGGCCGGCCGTGAGCCCGTCGCCGCGCATCGAGCCTTGCTGGAGCGGCTGCGCGACGGCGGCGAGGTATTCCTCACGCCCACCGCGCTCTTCGGCCGCGCGGGGATGCGGGCCGCGGTCTCCAACTGGCGCACCACGATCGAGGCGGATCTGCCGCGGGTGACGGCCGCCCTGGCGATGGCGGTTGGGTAGGGGGACAAAACGGGTTTGTCATCCCGAGCGAGCAAAGCGACCGAGGGATCTCCGAGGTTACCGACTCGGAGATCCCTCGCTGCGCTCGGGATGACAGCCTTCTCCTGATTCCCTGTTCACTGCTCAGCGTTTCAGGCCCCGTCCAGCACCTGCCTGATCTTCCGCAACAGCGAGAGGGGGGTGTAGGGCTTGGGGAGAAAGGCCACATCGGCCTGCAGGATCCCGTGCCGTACCACGGCGTCGTCGGTGTAGCCGCTGGTGTAGAGCACCTTGAGGCCGGGGTGGTGCGCCCTCATCGCCTCGGCCAGGGCGCGGCCGTTCATCCTGGGCATCACCACGTCGGTCAGCAGCAGGTCGACGGTGCCACCATGCCTCTCCAGGACCGCCAGGGCCTCCTCGCCGTCGCCGGCCTGCAGCACGGTGTAGCCGTTGGCGCGGAGGCCGCGGTAGGCGACCCGCCGAATGCTCTCCTCGTCCTCCACGACGAGCACGATCTCCGTCCCCCGCACCTGGGGTGCCGCGGCCGACGGGGCCGACCCGGCGGCGAGCTCGGCCGCGACGGCGAGGTAGATCCGGAAGGTGGTTCCCACGCCCACCTCGCTGTAGACCTCGATGTGCCCGCCGCTCTGCGCCACGATGCCGTGCACCACGGCGAGCCCCAGGCCGGTGCCCTTGCCCATTCCCTTGGTGGTGAAGAACGGCTCGAAGATCCGGGCCCGGACTTCGGGGGGCATCCCGCAGCCGGTGTCGGAGATGGCGAGCACGACGTACCGGCCGGGCTGAAGAGAGGGCCGTGACCGGGTGAACGACTCGTCGAGCGTCTGCTCCCTGGTCTCCATGGTCAGCCGGCCGCCGGTGGGCATCGCATCCCGGGCGTTGACCGCGAGGTTCATCAGGACCTGAGTCCAGTGCCCGGGATCGACCTTCACCCGGCTGAGCCCGGGGGCGAGCGAGGTCTCCAGCAGCACATCCTCTCCCAGCAGCCGGCGCAGCATCTTCTCCGTGTCGAGGATGATCGCGTTGAGGTCCATGACCCTCGGCTCCAGCACCTCGCGCCGGCTGAACGCCAGCAGCTGGCGGGTGAGCGCCGTGGCCCGCTCGCTCGCGTGCTGGATCTCCCGCAGGAGCTCGCCACACTCCGGGACGACGCCGGCGGTCTCCAGCAGCAGCTCGGCGGAGCCCGAGATCACGGTGAGCCAGTTGTTGAAGTCATGGGCCACACCGCCCGCCAGCAGGCCGACTGATTCCATCTTCTGGGTCTGGCGGACCTGGGCCTCGAGCTGCCGGCGCTCGGTTATGTCTTCGGCAACGCCCGCGACGCGGGTCACTGTCCCGTGCTCGTCCCGCACCGGGAAGGCCTGATCCCGGATCCAGCGGATCGAGCCATCCGGCCGGACGATCCGGTACTCCTCATCGTACGTCCCGTTCACCTGCTTGGTGAGCGCGGCCTGGAGCACCCGGTCCCGATCGTCCGGATGGATCGCGGCGAGCCAGTCCCGTGGCTCGTCGTAGAGGGCCTGGCAGCTCCGGCCCCAGATCTGCTCGTAGCCGGGGCTGATGTAGATCATCCTGCCCTTGGCGAGATCCGTCAGCCAGAACACCTCGTGGATGTTCTCCGCCAGCTGGCGGAAGCGAGTCTCGCTCTCCCGCAGGGCCTCCTGGGCGCCCAGGCTGGCGGTGATATCCTCGCTGAACACCAGGATACCGCCCACCTGCTCATCGCTATCGTGCCAGGGCCGGACCTCCCACCGGAGCCACTGCACCGAGCCGTCCGCGCGCTCGAACCGATCGGCATCGGCCCGGACCACCTCTCCCGCCAGGGCGCGCTGGTGAATCGCCTTCCACCGGTCAGGGATCTCCGGAAAGAGCTCGTAGTGGGACCGGCCGCGCAGCTCGGTCTCGCCGAGACCGTAGTCTGACAGCCACCGCCGGCTCACACTCAGATAGCGCATCTCCCGGTCCAGCATCGCCAGCGAGGCGGGGGCGTGCTCGATGAACAGCCGGAGCCGTTCCTCGCTCTCCCGCAGGGCCTGCTCCGCCAGCTTCCGCTCCGTGACATCCAGCAGCACGCCAAGCACCACTGCCTCGCCGCCCAGCTGAATCCGTTCGGCCGAGGCGAGGGCATGCCGGATCGTCCCGTCCGCTTTGCGGAAGGGGTAGTCGATCTGGACAACTCTGCCTGCCTCGCCGAGGGCGCGCCAGAGGGCGTCCCGGCGGGACTGCCCCCGGAACCCCGACAGCTCGGCGGTGGTCCGTCCGATCAGCTCCTCGCGCCGGAACCCGGTCAGCTGCTCCATCGCCTGATTCACCTCGAGGACGGTCCGGTCCGACTCCCGGATGAGGATGTTCCCCGTGGGGCTCGCCTTGAACGCCATCGCGAAGCGCTCCTCGGATGCCTTGAGGGCGGTTTCCAGCGCTTTCTGTTCGGTCAGGTCGACATACAACGCTACGAACCCGATCCGCTTTCCCTCCTCATCGTGCAGCGGCGAGGTCGAGATCCGGACGTCCACCCGGCGGCCGTCCTTGGTGTGCCGCTCGGTGGTTTCGGTGAAGGAAGCACCGGACATCACTCGTGATCGGAAGGCGATGTACTCCGCCTCCTTGTCGACGGGGACGATGGGGAGGGCGTGTCCCAGGACCTCCTCCGCCCGCCAGCCGAAGAGCTGCTCGGCGGCGCGGTTCCAGTGAAACACCGTGCCCGACGGGCTGAGAGCGATGATCGGCACTGGCGAGGCACGGTCGATGGCGCGCAGTTGGTCGCGGGTGACCCGCAGGGATTCCTCGGTGAGTTTCCGTTCGGTGATGTTCTGGGCGGTCGCGATGCGGTACAGCGGGCTCCCGTCTTCCGCCCGTACGGTCACCAGATCGACCTGAACGTCCACCCGACTGCCGTCGGCGCGGAGATACTGCGACTCATGTCGGGCTCGACCGTTCCGGTCGGCCTCCGCCAGGAATGAGCGGATTCGCTCGTGTTCCTCCGGCGGGTACATTCCAAGGATCTGCCGGCCTTCGAGGTCCGCCTGGTCTTGGCCCAGCAGCCGCGCGAACGCCGGGTTGCACGCCAGCAGACGATTGGTGACCGGTGAGCCCATCGCGATGCCATGCCCGCAATGCACGAATGCATCGGCCCACTTCCGGATGGTGGCCTGGGCCTGTTTCTCCTCGGTGATATCGATAGCGGTCCCGAAATAGGTCTCGGCGCCGTCGTCGCCGACCGAGCACTGCAGCTGGAGCCGTGTCTCGAAGGTGCTGCCGTCCTTCCTGCGGGCGGTGAACTCGATGATGCACTGCCCGTCGCGTGCGACCGTCTCGACGATGCGCCCAGGCACCAGGGGGTCGATACAGTGACCTGCCGGGGAGGTGCCGAGGATCTCCTCCAGAGTGTCATAGCCCCACATGCGGAGGTAGGTCCGGTTGGCATACACGAACCGGCGATTCCGGACCATGGCGAACGCGGTCAGGGAAGTCTCCAGCGCATCACTCCGTAACCGGAGCCGGCGCTCCATGCGCTTGCGCTCGGTGATATCGAGCAGGACCCCGTGCCAGGTAGTGCCGCCGTCGGGGTCGCGCACCGGGGAGGAATGGCATTCGATCCAGATCTCGCCCCGAGTCGGATGCCGGAGGCGGAACTGCTGTTCCCAAGGGGTCAGGTGGCGGGCCGACTCGGCCGTGTGTTCCCGCAGGCGCTCCACGTCCTCCGGGGCGATTCGCTGGAACATCGGTGCCGCGTCCCGGGCGAGTTCCTCGGGAGTCAGCCCGGAGAGGGCCTCGATGCCCGGACTGGCGTAGGGGAAGAACGCAGCCCCGTCCGGGGCGAGCCGGAACGAGTGGATGACCGCGGGCGAGACCGTCGCGACCGTCGCGAGCCGTTCCTGTTCGAGCCTGAGCTGCTCCCGCAGCTCCCGCTCCTCGTGGATGTCGGTGTTGGTGCCAAACCAGCGGACGATCTTTCCTTTCGCGTCCCGCAAGGGTGTGCCCCGGATGTCGAACCAGCGGTAGACGCCGTCATACCTTCGGATCCGGCACTGCACCCGGTACTCGGTTCCTTCCGCAATCGCCCGAGTCCAGGCTGCGGCTGCCGTGGCCCGGTCCTCCGGATGGATCAGCTCCAGCCACTTACTGTGCTGCGCCTCCGAGGCCGGAATGCCGGCGTACTCCAGCCACTGGGCGCTGGAGTACTCGTCCTCCCCATCAGGAGTGCAGGTCCATCCCACCTGGGGCAGGGACTCAGCCAATTGACGGAAGCGTGCCTCGCTCTCCCGCAGGGCCTTCTCGTCCCGCTTGCGCTGGGTGATGTCCGTGATGACGCCATGCCACACGATGCTCCCGTCCGCCTCCGGCACCGGAGTGGAGTTTCCCTCCATCCAGACCTCGCCCTTCACCGGGTGGGCAAAGCGCCACTCCTCATGCCAGGGGGTCATGGTCCGCGCGGACTCAGCGATGCCCTGTTGCAGTCGAGCGGCGTCCTCGGCGGGCATCCGGGCAAAGACCGGTGCGGCGTCGACGGCGAGATCCTCGGACCTCAGGCCGAACAGATCGAGGATGGTTGGGCTGGCGTAGGGTATGGAGGTGTGACCGTCCGGTCGGAGACGGAAGGAGTACAGCACCCCCGGAGCGACTGCCGCAATCCGCGCGAGGCGGATTTCCTCCTGCTCGAGCCGCTCGCGAGTCTGCTGCCGCTCCTCGACGTCCGTGAGAGTGCCGAACCACTTGGTGACCTGGCCATCGCCGTCCACCAGGGGAACCGCACGCACCTCGAACCGGCGATAGACCCCGTCATGCCGACGCAGGCGGGCCTCGTAGAACCAGGGCCTGGCTTGAGCGAGGCCCGCCTCTTGGGCCGCGAGCAGTCCTGCGCGATCGGCCGGGTGTACCATCTCGGGCCAACGCGTCTTGAGCTCCTCGTTCGACAGCCCGTGGAAGTCCAGGCCGCTCCGGCTCATGAAGGTCCCGGCCCCGTCCGGTCCCGCCGTCCAAGTCATGTGGGGCAACTGCTCGGCCAGCTGCCGGAACGCGGCTCCTTCCTCCTCGAGAGCCACGCGACCGCGTCGCTCCTCTGTGATGTCGCGGACCGTGCCGAGCAGCCGGACCGGGCGTCCCTCCCGGTCGTAGAAGGCCCGGCCCACATCCGCGACCCAGCGGATCGCCCCATCTGGATGCACGATCCGGTACTCGCAGGTGTACTGGCTGTGTCCGGCTATCGCCGCCTCCGCCGCCGCCATGAGGCCCTGGCTGTCGTCGGGGTGCACGATTTTGAGAAAGGCGTCCAGGGTCCCGTCGAACCGATCCAGGTCAACAATGTCATAACACTCGGGCGACCACACCACCTGGTTGGTCGGGATATTCCATTCCCACACCCCCGTCCGGGTGGCCTCAAGCGCGAGTGAGAGGCGCTCCTCCTGCTGCTGAAGCCGCTCGGTAGCGAGCCGCCGTGGGGTGACGTCCTGGACCGTCCCGACCATGCGGAGCGGCAGGCCGCTGTCGTCGTAGTAGGTACGCCCCAGGTTGGCGACCCAGCGCACCTGCCCGTCCGGAGTGCGGACCCGGAACTCCGCGGAATAGTCGCCGCCCTTGGCGACCGCGGTCTCCAGCGCCGTGGTAACGGCTGCGACGTCCTCCGGATGAACCAGGCGCCCGAAGGCCTCGAAGGTCCCGTCGAAGGACGAGAGACCGAAGAACTCGTAGCATTCCGCCGACCAGCTGACCCTGTTGGTGGGGATTTCCCACTCCCACACACCCATTCGGGAGGCCTCGAGCGCCAGCCGCAACCGGTTCTCGCTATCCTGAAGCTTTGCTTCCAGCTGGGCGCTTCTCTCAGGCATGTGAGCTTCCTTCACCAGTGTAGGGCACGTCCGGTCTGTCCGGCGGAGTGGATCCTCCGCCGAGCCTGCATCGGCCGGTGTTAGCCGTCTTTACGACTATCGGCTGCACCGGTCGCGGATCATGAGTACTGACTGGATGAGCGAAGCCAGGGGGACTGCTATGCTGTGTCAGGCAGCGTGAAGGCCCTCTGAAGAAATGATTAAAGCGTGCCGTGCGCGACCGAATCGTTCATGAATGACTCAGAACGGCTCGCGGTGGAGCAGTATCAGCCGGCGAGAGAGGCCCGAGCCATGAGCGATGGGTGTGACCAAGAAGCCCCTGGCGGAGCGTCCTCATGGCTTCCAACCGACAGCTGAAATGGCGCAACTCGAATCCGGCGTGGACTACTCGAGCGTCTTGTGGAACCGCCTCACGCTCAGGGTCACAATGAGAATCGCAAAGACCCACATGGCCAGAAACTCCGGCCACAGTGCCTCGAAACCGACGCCCTTGAGCAGGATACCGCGGAGCACAGTCAGGAAGTAGGTGAGCGGAAGCGCCAGGCCCAGCCATTGGGCCGGCTCGGGCATCGCGGCCCTGGGGAACATGAACCCCGAGAGCAGGATGTTGGGCATGATGAACATGAACCCCGCCTGCATCGCCTGCGCCTGAGTCCGGACCAGGGTCGAGATGAACAGCCCGATCCCCAGGCTCACCACC
>JBGQJV010000215.1:0-7588 GCA_041499215.1 Gemmatimonadota bacterium
GGGTTACCGGAACCGGGAGTGGTCGGCGAGGTTCCTTCCCCGCAGGCGAGGAGGGCCATGAGCCCGGAAACCAGCCAGAGTTTTTTCATGATGCACAGGATTATCGGCGGCCGACCCCGCCGCCGTAACTTGGCGCACACCGCCGGTGGTCAGCGCCGGCCCGGGCAGCCGTGGAGCAGGCCAACCGGCTGCGGCATTGTCGCTTCAGCGATCGTCATTCGGGCTCCGGATGCCCGGCCAGCGGCCTTGTCCAGCCCCCGGTGAGAGGCTAGAATCCCACCCCGTTGGAGTCGTGGCCGAGTGGCTGAAGGCGGCGGTTTGCTAAACCGTTATAGGGTTGAAAAGCCCTATCCAGGGTTCGAATCCCTGCGACTCCGTCAACGTGAGACGTAAGACGTAAGACGTGAGATGGCCCAATCGGCCTCCGCGGACGTCTCACGTCTCACGTTGGACTCCTCACCGAGCACCGAGCCTGGCCGTGGCCACTGTTCGCGTCCGCTTCGCTCCCTCCCCCACCGGTTACCTCCACGTCGGCGGTGCCCGTACCGCCCTGTTCAACTGGCTGTTCGCCAGGAGAACGGGAGGGACCTTCCTGCTCCGGATCGAAGACACCGACAAGGAGCGGAGCACCGAGGCCCACACCCAGGTGATCCTCGACGGGCTCGAGTGGCTCGGCATCACCTACGACGAGGGCCCGCTGTTCCAGGGCGGATTCGGCGCCCGCCACAAGGCGGATGCCGAGCGGTTGCTGGCCGAGGGACAGGCCTATCGCTGCTTCTGCACCCGGGAGGAGCTGGACGCCCAGCGCGCCGCCGCCGAGAAGACCGGCGGCGCGTTCCGCTATGACGGCCGCTGCGGGCGGCTCAGTCCGAAGGAGCTGCAGGATCGGATGGAGCGCGGGCTGCCCTTCAGCATCCGGCTCCGCATGCCGGACGGCGAGATCGCCTGGGACGATGCGGTGCACGGCCGGATCAGCTTTCAGGGGCACGATCTGGACGACTTCATCATCCTCCGAAGCGACGGGACCCCCATCTACAACCTCGCGGTAGTCTCGGACGATATCGAGATGCGGATCACCCACGTGATCCGGGGCGACGACCACATCTCCAACACCCCGAAGCAGATCGCGCTGTATCGCGCGTTCCGGAAGCCGGAGCCGATCTTTGCCCACGTGCCGATGATCCTGGGCAACGACGGGAAAAAGCTCTCCAAGCGGCACGGCGCCACCGCGGTGGGAGACTACCAGAAGCTGGGGATCCTTCCGCTCGCGATGCGGAATTTCCTGGCCCTGCTGGGCTGGTCGCCGGGAGGCGACCGGGAGATCCTGCCCGAGGCAGAGATGATCCAGCTGTTCTCGCTCGAGGGGATCCAGAAGAAGCCGGCGGTCTTCGATGTCACCAAGCTCGAGTGGATGAACGGACAGTATCTCTCCGCTTTGCCGGCGGACGCGCTGCTGGCTCCGGTCCAGCGGCTTCTTAGTCAAAAGGGGACCAAGACTGATCGCGACCTGTTACCGCTCATCGACGCCGTGAAAACTCGGAGCCGAACCCTCACCGACGTCGCCGGCCAGATTGAAATCCGGCTGAACGGGCGAGGGTCTGTAATGGATGCAAAGGGCGTCGCTCTCAAACAAAAGCTTGGGCCTGCCTTCTCCCACAATCTGCGCCAGGCGCACACTGCGCTCAGCACACTGGGGCCGGAAGACTGGACTCCCGCCAATCTCGAGGTCGAGCTCAAGACCCTGGCCGAGAAGGAAGGCAAGAAGCTGGGCGACATCATGCAGCCAATCCGTGTGGCCCTTACCGGTGGGACGGTCTCCGAGCCGGTGAATGAGCTCCTGACGGTGGTGGGACGCGAGGAGAGTCTGGCGAGAATCCTTGCGGCGGCCGGGACATGAAGCAGGACGGCCAAGACGGTCGGGACGGACGAGACGGTCAATTCGGGGCTAGTCCAATCGCGTTGAGACGGACCTGGCTTGGAATGACCGTCTTGACCGTCTCGACCGTCCTGACCGTCTTCTGTTCAACTGACCTCTCCGCCCAGCTGGTGCATGACCCCTTCCCCGTCAGGCTCGTCTTCACCGGCGATATCAACCTCGGCACCCGTACCTTGCCGGAGGGCGTGCCGCCCGACAGCGGACGCGGGCTGTTCGCCGCGGTGGATTCACTGCTCAAGGGTGATCTGGTCGTGGGGAACTTCGAAGGAGTGCTGTCCGACTCCGGCGAATCGGCCAAGTGCGCCCCGAAGGCCACCCACTGCTACGCCTTCGCGACTCCAACCTGGCTGGCCCCGCGCCTGAAGGAAGCAGGGTTCACTCACCTGAACATGGCCAACAATCACGCCAACGACTACGGCCTCGATGCGCGGCACGGTACCGAGGCGATTATCAGGGCGCTGGACCTGACTCCCTACGGTCCCCTCGAACAGGTAGCCATCACCCCGGTGTTGCGTGACGGCAGGTTCATGCTGGTGGGTGTAGTCGGCTTTGCCACCTATCCCCACGCCTACGATCTGCTCGATCTCGCCGGGAGCGCGGCCATCGTTTCGGAGGTGCGGCCGCTGGTGGACATCCTGGTCGTCACCTTTCACGGCGGGAGGGAAGGAGCCGCGGCGGTACGGACACCGGCGGGCCCGGAATTCCTGGTCAAGGAGCCGCGAGGGAACCTGCGGCGCTGGGCGCGCCAGGTGATCGATGCCGGTGCGGACGCCGTGGTGGGGCACGGCCCGCATGTGCTGAGAGGGGTGGAATTCTACCGCGGCCGCCCAGTGTTCTATTCGCTTGGCAACTTCGTGACCTACCGCGGGTTCAATCTCGAGGGGCCGCTGGGGCTCACCACGGCCCTGATCCTCGATCTCGACCCGGCCGGTGGCTTCGTCGGCGCTCGGATGCCCGCCCTGATCCAGCGTCCCGACAGCGGCACGGGCCCGGATCCCAAGCGAGCGGCCATCACCCTGCTCCGCCGCATTACCCGCCTCGATTTCCCCGGGACGGGTGCGCGTTTCGCCGACGACGGAACCATCTCGGCACCTTAGCTCCGCTTCTCGCCCAGGAGCCAGACACAAGACGCCGCGGCAGGGGTGCCCGATTCCCCACCGCGGCGTCTGGTCTTTCCCCGCCCGGTTCCTAGCGGTTGGTGCCTCCGATACCGCGGGCCCCCGTGACCGGCAGGGCCGGCCGGCGGCCCGCAAGTGGCATCGCCTGCTGCCGTGTGTTCTGGATCGGGGTGACGTCTACCTTGGTCACCGCCGCCAGCAGGTGGGTGTTGGTCACGTCGTAGAACAGTGGGAAATCGTTGGGGCCTGCCTGAATCTCCGCGGCACAGGCATACAGGAGACTGGAGATGCCCTGCAGCAGCGGATTGGGCCGGAGCGACGCCGCCGGCGTCTCGAAGTAGAACCCGCAATCGAACTCGTTCGCCAGATTGGTCATCTGCGAGCCCATGTTGAGCAGCAGCTGGTTCTCGACGGAGATGCCGGTGTCGGTATAGAACCCGACCCGCTCCCCGATGAAGACGATCCGCCCGCCCTCGGCGGCGAACCGCTTCAGGACGTTCACCTCGCTCTCCTGGTAGAAGATGAGCGGCATCCACAGGAAGATCACCTTGACGTTGGCCGGGATGCTGGTGAGCTGAGTGTAGAAGTCCTGTTTGGCGATCGTGTAGCCGGCGGCCTTGATGACCCCATCGATCGGGCCGTTGGCGGTGTCGCTGCATTCGCCGTTCGCCAGGCAGGGCGAGTTCCGGCCCCGGTCGTACAAGACCCCCTTCTGCGACGCGCGGGGACCACTGCCACTGAAGGTGATGATGTTCCGAACGAACTGGCGGTTGCCCGGCGAACTGTCCATGGCCGTGCCATCGAAGATGTTCTGGTCGTTGATGACCACCAGGTCGGCGCCGACCGAAGGCACCGCCTTGATCACCACGACCGCGCAGCCTTCCCGCAATGCGGGCGCCGCGGCGTCCCGGGCGCACACCTTGAACTTGCTCGGGTTGGGCGTGGTGGCGGGGGCGATGTAGAACCCCTGCGAATCGATGGTGCCGAACTCCGCGCTGCCGCCGTCCGCTCCGTTCACCGACCAGATGAACTGGCTGGTCCGGAGGGCGCCGACCGTGACCTGGAACAGCTGCGTCCCGTTGGGGAGCTTCTCCACCGAATCGGGCGTGATCCCCAGGGCAGCGCTCCCCAGGATACCCACGGTGGTCGTGGCCACCGTGCCGTTGGGGGTGGAGGCGGTGATGTTCAGCAGCTTGGTCACATTGGGGGCGACGATCCTTCCGCGGGCATCGATCGGGATACGCGGATCGTCGGTGGCCCAGGAGACGTAGAACTGCGCGACCGGCTGCTGGTTCGCGTCGGTGGGGGTTGGATCGAAGGTCAACGCGTCGCCGGCGCTCAGCACGCTGTCGAACGGTGACAGGCTCATAAACGCGATGTTGAAGCCCGGTCCGACGTAGAACGGCTGGAGCGCGGGGGTGGACACGGTAGCCCCGGGCCGGACGATCACCTGCTGGCTGGCCACAAACAGGAGGGTCCCGTCGCTGGTCTGGTAGTCGAGCCGGACCTCGAGGGTCTCGGCGTCCTGCAGGAACAGTCTGAGGTTGGTCGCCACCGAATTCTGGTTGTCGTTGAACGGCACTATCGTCGAATCGAGGACGGTGAACGTCTCGGCCTGCGAGTTGTTCCGCCCGACCACGGCCTTCACCTGCTCCAGCACAAGGCTCGGAGCGAAGCGGGACAGGGACGGAGGCGCCACCGCCCGCACCGCGACCCTGCCGAAGCCCATCAAGGCCCCGGACGAGGTCGGCTCGGAACAGGTGGAAAGCAGGCCGATCAGGCCAAGGGGAAGCAGCACGCGTCTCACCGTCATACCATGACTCCGCTACGAAAGCGCCAGATGCGCCTGAGAAGGTCGTCGAGAAACCCCTGTGCCACGAACGCCTGCACCGCCGTCATTGTCGACTCCGCGTCCATCCCCCACAGCAGGGCCCGCTTGGGATCGCCGTCGAAGTCGGTCTGCACATAGGCGCGCTGGTCCTGGCTCCAGGTCAGGGGGACCTGTTGCGCCAACTGGGCCGCCAACCCGTTCACTCCCGGCCCGCCGACCGCGATCGACGGATTGAGATGGAAGATACCGTTCTCCAGAAACCACGCGTCTCCCACCACCACCGCGCGGCGGAAGGCCTGCCCGTCGCTGCGGCTGTCGATCTCCTGCTTGAGCCGGTAAGCGGTCGGACGGTCGCGCTCCTCGGCCCGGATGTCGGAGCCGGTGACGATGACGACGGTTTCGTCGGTGTCGACCAGTTTCATTGGTGCCTTTGGCTCCGTCATCCCGAGCGAAGTGAGGGATCCACTCTGCGCAATCTGGTTCCCTCGGTCGCCAAGCGACCTCGGGATGACGTCGTTACGGTTTCTTCGCCGAATCCGGCTTCTCCCGCTGCGCCCGCTCGAGGTCCTTCTCCCACTGCTTGCGCTCCCGAAGCTCGCGGACCGCCCGTTTGAACTCGTCCAGCGTGGTGGCACGCTGCGCCGCCCGGCGCAGGTCTTCGGCGATCCACTCCCCGTTGTGGTCCAGCGCCCGCTGCTGGTTGCCCCCCGAGGGGATGGGCAGGAGCGCCAGAACGGCGGCCGGGATCTTGAGCCCGGCGATGTAGATGTTCTTCGAGTCCAGCCCGAACTTGGCGCCCGCAACCTCTGTCGTCCAGTCCGGCAGCTTGGCCTGATCGGCCCCCGGCTCCCGCGCGATGGAATCGAGATACCCCTGGACAATCGCCGTGACCGCACTGTCGACCAGCGCCTCATGCGAGGGCCGGAGCCGCGAGGCCAGCTCCTTCGGGGGCAGCGGCAGCGGTCGCACCCACAACCGCCCGGTGCCGAGCGCCGGCCCGATCCGGCCCACCGGGCTTCGGGGTACTCCGCCGGTGTCCGGTGGAACCGGATACTCTGGTTCGGCCTGCCTGCGCTCAACCGGCTCGGGCAACGGTGCCACCGGCCGGACCGGCACATGCGCGCGGCCCTGGCCGCGCTCCTGGCGGGGCACATAGAACGGGGTCGGCGTGGTGCGAATCGGCTCCGGCGCGGGCACGGGAATGATGACAACGGAGGACCGCCACCACGGCGCCTGCGGCGGCCGGCCTTCCACCACTATGAAGAACAGCAGGCTGTGCACCGCCAGGCTCGCCAGGATGGCGAGCCAGCGGCGTCTCCGCCCCAGACGGTCGCGCTCAGGCCACACCGGCTCTGCTCCCGGTTCTGAGACGCGCCAGGCTCCTGCCCAGGCGTCCCACCCCCTGCTGCAGCCGATCCGGCCCTACTGTTAGTGCAATGCGGTAGAAACCCTCGCCGCCGGGTCCAAAAGCGCTTCCCGGGAGCACCACCACGCCCTCTTCCTCCAGCGCCGTCGTCGCGAAGGAGGCAGACGGCATGCCAGCAGGGAGGGCGACCCACAGGTACATCGTGGCTTTCGGGCGCTCCAGCTGAAATCCCGCGGCCCGGAGCGCGTCCACCCCGGCATCCCGCCGGCGCGCGAGCTCGGCCACGTTGGGCGGGATGAGCCGCTCGGCATGATCGAGAGCGTAGGCCCCCGCCTTCTGAATGGCGAGCCACGGGCCGGTGTCGACGTAGGACTTCACCCGGGTAAGTGCGGTGATGAGCGGCTCGGGCCCGGCGGCCCAGCCGAGCCGCCAGCCGGTCATCGAGTAGCTCTTACTCAGCGAGAAGAACTCCACCGCGATCTCACGGGCGCCGGGGATCTCGAAGATACTGGGCGCGCGATAGCCGTCGAAGGTGAGCTCGCAGTAGGGATTGTCGTACGCGATCACGATACCGCGCTCGCGGCACAGCTCCACGGTGCGCTCGAGATAGTCGCGCGGGGCGACCGCCGAGGTGGGATTGTTGGGGTAGTTGAGAAAGACCAGCCGCACCCGGCGAAGGGTGGCCTCCGGCAGCTCCGCCAGCTCCACCAGATACCCGGTTCTCGGGGTCAGCGGATAGATCACCGGCTCGCCGCCGGCCAGGACCGTTCCGCCGATGTATGCCTGGTAGCCCGGCTCGGGAACCACGGCGGCGTCGCCCGGATCGAGCACCGCCAGCGGCAGATGCGACAGCCCTTCCTTCGAGCCCAGGAGTGGCAGAACCTCGCGCACCGGATCAAAGCCGATCCCGAAGCGACGGCGCATCCACTCCACAGCCGCGCGGCGGAATTCCGGCAGCCCCTGCTGGAATCCGTACTTGCTCAACGCGGTCTCTGCGACGGCCCGCTGCATCACCTCGATCACCTCGGCGGGCGGCGGATAGTCGGCGTCCCCCGCGCCGAGATCGATCACGTCCACCCCGCGCGCGAGCAGCTCGCGCTTCCTGGCGGGAAGCTGGGCGAGAGGATAGCCGGGGAGACGGGAGAGTCGGGAGGAGGGCATGGGCTCGAGGTATTCGATCAGGAGACCTCTATGACAGGCGACCAGAGTGACAAAGGCGCTCTTCCACCTTCCTCAAGCCACCGGATTCCGCAACACCCCTACCCCCGGGATCTCCACCTCCGCCACGTCACCCGACTTGAGTACCGTGGTGCCGGCGGGCGTCCCCGTGGCGATGA
>JBGQJV010000216.1:0-7552 GCA_041499215.1 Gemmatimonadota bacterium
AAAGAGACTCCTGGATGAGACGGCGGGACTGAGGCTCGTGTGACGGGCAGTGGGTGAGAGTATGCCGCCACACTGGTCGACGGTCAAACCCGAGCATGGAGCGGACTCAGCGCAATTCGTGGCCTCGCCCCCGAAGGCGGGCTACCTTCGGTCGGGTCAGCCGTCAGCCGTCAGCCGTCAGCCGTCAGCCGTCAGCCGTCAGCCGTTAGCCATTGGCCATCAGCCATCAGCCATCAGCCGTCAGCCGTCAGCCTCCTTACTCCTTACTCCTTACTCCTCACTCCTTGTTTCTCACTTCTCACTTCTCACTTCTCACTTCGCACTTCTCACTTCTCACTTCTCACTTCTCACTTCTCACCGCTCACTGCTCACTCCCCATGCGCTACCGCCGAATGCCCATCGAGGTCGAGTCCCCCGAGGAGCGGGGGTACAACACCATCGCGTGCAACCTGGCCGAGAGCTCCATCCGTGACCGGGTGCTGGGCGACCTCGGGCTGGACATCGATATCGGCCGGACCGTCCTGTTGTACGGCGACCATCGGGGCCATCCGGAGCTGCGCGCTCTCCTCGCCGCCGAGTCCGGGTGCGCGCCGGATCAGGTGCTGCTCACCCCGGGAGCCGCGGGGGCGCTGTTCATCGTCGCCACGACGCTGCTCGCCTCGGGCGACCACCTCGTGGTCCTGCGCCCCAACTACGCCACCAATATCGAGACACCCCGGGCGATCGGCTGCGATATCTCCTTCGTCGACCTGACGTTCGAGCGCGGCTGGCGCTACGACGCGACCGATATTGCCAGGGCAATGACCCCCCGCACCAAGCTCATCAGCATCACAACGCCCCACAATCCGACCGGGACACTGCTCGACCCCCGGGCGCTTGGGGAGATCGTGGCACTCGTTGAGTCCCGCGGGGCGCACCTCCTGGTGGACGAGACCTATCGCGATCTCTCGCCTGCGCCGGCCGGGCCCTTCGCCACCACCCTCGGTGAGCGGGTGATCAGCGTGGCCTCGCTCTCCAAGGCCTACGGGCTGCCCGGGCTTCGGCTCGGCTGGCTCATGACCCGGGATCGCGGCCTCAACGAGACCCTGCTCGCTGCCAAGGAGCAGATCGTGATCTGCGGCGCGGTGTTGGACGAGGAGATCGGCTATCGGGTCTATCGCAGGCGGGGCGAGGAGCTGTCCCAGATCGCCGCCGCGGTCGCCCGCGGACGGAGCGCGGTGGCGGAGTGGATCGTGCGGGAGCCACGGATGGAGTGGGTGGAGCCGGCGGGCGGAGTCGTAGCCTTTCCGCGGATCCGCGGCGGCGCCGGCGTGGATGTGGCCCGATTCTACGCCCGCCTCAACGGGGAATTCAAGACCTGGGTCGGCCCGGGCCACTGGTTCGAGCAGGACGACCGGTACATGCGGATCGGGTTCGGCTGGCCCGCGCCGGCGGAACTGGCGACCGGGCTGGCCAACCTGAGTCGCGCGCTGTCGACGGATTCGGCAGATTAGTCCGTAGAGTGTCCGCAGATTGTCCGCAGATTACGCAGATTACGCAGATACACACATTATCCGGATTACGTGCTGCTGGTCGGTGCTCGTCTCGGAATCTGCAACGCAGCTCAGCGGTCCACCGCCTCCACGGCGACCGCCAAACCCACTGATCTGCGTAATCCGTGTAATCTGTGGATCACTCTGCGGTAACCGAAATCTGTGGACTCAATCCGCGTAATCGCCGCGCGGCGGGCCTGACTCGCACCGCACCCTTACAGACAGAGAGCCCCGGCGACCTGATCGGTCGCCGGGGCTCTCGCTTTTCCGGAACCGCCATCGCCGAGGCGGCCCCGGTCCTCGCAGGGATCGGGGCCAGCGGAAAGTCGGCTACGACCGGTTGGTGCAGGCGTGCACCGTGTTTGAGTACTCCAGCTGGATGGAATAGGAGTGGCCGTTCATGCGCTCGTTCGAGGCAAAGGCCGAGCACAGATCGGCGACCTCTTCGCCGGTCAGGAAGTTGAACCAGGCGTCGAGGTCGGGGTCGGTGATCGTCTCGAAGAACTCGTGGGACAGGGTCGAGGCCGTGGCGTCGATGGTTCCGTGCGGAGTCTGCAGCGGCAGCGCGCAGCCACCGACATTCTGGAAGGGTTCGACCGAGAACAGCACATGGACGCTCCCGGAGGGGTTAGCCGGGTCCGGCAGGTCCACGCTGCCATGGAACGCGCAGAACACGAACGTGGAGAAGTCGTCGGGGGAGTAGCAGAACCCGTCCGCGATGCACATGTCGGTGCCCGCGGGCAGGAACACGTGGTAGATGTTGTTGTAGCCGCTGGCACCGGTGAAGGCCACCGCGGAGAAGATCAGGGAGAAGATGTCATTGATGGACGCGGTCGGGGTGCCGAGGAGGCTGGGCGCGAATGGCACCCCGTTGATGCCCAGCTCATTGACGCCGAACCTGCCGAACCCGTCGGACCCAAGGTACTGGTTGGTGACCCGGATGAAGGAGCTGCGATTGAGATCGCGCAGGAACGTGCCGGGGGTCAGGTTGCCGGTTCCCCAGCAGGCAGCCGCACCAGTGGCGCAGTTGACATAGATGTTCTGGTTGGTGGCCCGGTTCACCACGGCGCCGCCCACGTAGGTGAGGTCGAACGGTGAATTGATGATCGGGTCGTTCAACAGGGCGCCGGCATGGGTCGGGTTGCGCTTGTCGATCGTCGCCCACGAGCGGATTTGGCGGTTGGCGGACAGTCTGGCGGCCGCGTCGGAACCGGGCGCCATCGAGAAACTGCGGACCGGGGGGGTGCTACCGTCCCCTGACCCCATCGGAGTCTCGGTTTGACACCCGGCGAGGATCAGGGTCATGGCGCCGGCGAGAATTGGAAGCGGTGAGCGGAGGTAGCCTGCGTACCTGCCCGGGATGACGCGCATACGTGCCTCTTCTGCCGGCTTCGAGCCGGCTGCGGGTGGGGGGTACTGCTTTCGGGACACCGGGTAACGCGAATTCACTGGGTGGTGCGGTTGCGATGCGGCAGATGGCAACCACCTTGACGACGGAAGCGGATCTCATGGATGCCTTCGAGCAGGACAAGAAGCCGTGCCGTACGCGAAGCTCGCCCGGCATCTCCTGCCGGACAGTCATTTCGATCAGCGTGGCGGGCTTCGATTGCGCTGGTTGGGATAGCGTGACGATATGGCGCGCGGCCGGGTTAGTCAAGCAGGCTCCGCGGCGCGCCGCCCGTCCCATTCGACGGCGTTTGTCAGGCTGATGTGATGGTCCGGTAACGGCCGGAGTGACGGAAGCGCGACCCGATAGGGACCGTTTCAACTCGAACGGAGGAGGTAACACGGTTCGCGTGGCTGCCTTACAACCGCCGCGCTGAGGCCGGCGATCTCCTGGCCCCTTGCGGTTGTCTGAGCCGATCCGCTGGACACCAGCGGGCGTCGGCCGGCCGGCACGGCTCCCATTCGGGTGACGCCACCGCCCGTGAGCCGTAGCCGTCAGCTGGTTGCCTTCGCCGAGCGCGCGCCTGCATAAACAACCGCCGCGCCACATGCGTATTCAGAGTGGATGGCGCCGGAGCGCCAGGCCATTCTGGCGCGGAGCCATCCATCACGGTACCAGGAGGACAGTATGCGCGTTCATCTGATCGCCGTTGCCGCTGCCGGTGTGCTCGCGGTGACTGGCTGCGGCCCCGCAGCAGAAGTGCACACGAGTCCCGCTCCGGACCCGGGCCTCACCAACCGTCTCACCTTTCACATGCTGTCGGTCCCGGGGTATCTGGGCGGCCCGATGATCGGAGCCTACCATCCCTCAGCGGTGAATTCAGCGACCAGCCGGGCGCTCCTGGAGGACATCGCCGCCAGCCTGGCCCGCCGCGGCTACGTCGAGGGCGAGGGTGATCCCGGGGTGCTGATCATGTATTACCTCACCGTGCCCCCGGTCACCGATGTCACCGATTGGGAATACGGCTACCTCTGGCGTCCGGCGTGGGCCCGCGGCCAGCTGCCGGGCTCCGTCAACCTCTCGCCGGCGGAATACGCCAACGGGGCGGTGGTGATCGACATGATCGATCCTGCCACCGGCGCCCTGCTGTGGCAGGGGCACGGCCTGGCCGACCTGCCGAATGACGAGAGAATGCTCACCCGGGATCTCAAGCAGACCGTCGCGGCGATCATCGCTCGGGTTCCGGGTCCCTCGGTGACGGTCGGCATGCTCGCGCCACATCCGTCTTCCGAATAGACAGGAGATCGCTCGCAGCCGGCCGTGGTACATCCGTGCGGCCCCCGACCGAGCCAGTCGAGGGCCGCTCGCGCGCCCGGGCCCGGCGATGACCAGTTTCCCTTGGGCTCCAGGTGCCGCTACACTATTCCCCTTCTCGGCGAGCCCGGGGCCTTCGCCTCTGCTGGTCAGCCGTGCGGACCTTCCCGCGGGGCGGTTCGGAACCAGCGCCGCCCATCCGGGAAGCGTGAGCCGCCCTGCCACCGGAAAAAGGGAAACGAGAGCCGACATGGGACGGGACGAACTGCTGGACCGGATCCACCAGCTGGAGCGTGCCACCCGCCCCCTGGAGCCGGGAGCCAGCCGCCGCCGGCGGCTGCGCGACGCGGTGGTGGCCTCGTCCGAACGGTTCCTCCGGAGGATCCGGACCCTCAAGGGCTTTCAGGAGACCGAAGACCGGGGCAGCGGGCTGCTCCGCTCCCCGATCGGGCCTCGGGGGATTCCCATCGAGGCGGCGATCGCGCTGCTGGAGCATGACGTGGTGCGACCCGGGGGCAATCCCGCCTCGGGCGGCTACCTGGCCTACATCCCGGGCGGCGGCATCTACCACGCGGCACTGGGCGACTATCTCGCCGCGATCACCAACAAGTATGCGGGCGTCTTCTTCGCCGGTCCGGGAGCGGTCCGGATGGAGAACATGCTGGTGCGATGGGTGGCCGATCTGGCCGGCTACCCGGCGACGGCCGGTGGCCACATCGCCTCCGGTGGCAGTCTCGCCACGCTCGCCGCCGTCGCCGCGGCCCGGGATGCCCATGGCCTGAAGGGCGCCGATTTCAGCTCGGCGGTGGTGTACCTGACCACCCAGGCGCATCACTGCATCGAGAAGGCGCTCCGGATCGCCGGTCTGGCGGAAGCGCAGGTGCGCTACATCGCGACCGACGAACGGTTCCGTATGCGGCCCGACGCCCTGGATCAGGCTGTGGTGACCGATCGCCGCCAGGGACTCCGGCCCTGGCTGGTCATCGCGGCGGCGGGCACCACCGATACGGGCGCGGTGGATCCCCTCGGAGCCATCGCGGCCATCGCCCGGCGCGAACGCTGCTGGTTCCATGTGGACGCCGCGTACGGCGGCTTCTTTCTGCTGACCGAGCATGGCCGACGGCTGCTCGCCGGCATCGAGCAGTCCGATTCGGCCGTGCTCGATCCCCACAAGGGCATGTTTCTGCCCTACGGATCCGGTGTGGTGCTGCTGCGGGAGGCCAGGCTGCTCGCCGCGACCCACAGTTATTCCGGGCACTACATGCAGGACGCGTTGCAGCAGGCGGGCGAGATCTCGCCCGCCGATGTCTCTCCCGAATTGTCGAAGCATTTCCGGGCGCTCAGGATGTGGCTCCCGCTCATCCTGCTCGGGACGGACCCCTTCCAGGCGGCGCTGGAGGAGAAGCTGCTGCTGGCGCGGTACTTCTACCGGGAGGTGCGGACGCTCGGGTTCGAGGTCGGGCCCGAGCCCGACCTCTCGATCGTGACGTTCCGCTGGGCACCGGCCGGCGCGAGCCTCGAGCGGGTCAATCAGATGAATCAGGCGATCGTGGATGGGGTGCGGCGGGACGGACGGGTGTTTCTCTCCTCGACCATGCTGGACGGGAGGTTCACCCTGCGGCTGGCAGTCCTGGCGTTCCGGACCCACCGGGCGATCGTCGATCTGGCGCTACGGGTTCTGCAGGAACAGGCGAGCTTGGCAAGCAGGTAGGTTCAGAGTTCCGAGTTCCGAGTGCCGAGTTCAGATTTCCGAGTGCCGGTTTCGGCCACACAGGTTCCGCAGCAGGCTCAACCCCTCTGACATGAGACTCGGAACTCGGAACTCGGAACTCGGAACTGAGTGTGGCCGGATTCTCACCAACCCGGGAAGCCGATGACCGCCGCCCCTGATCCCGTGTCCGGCATCGCCCGAGTCGGGCCGTTCGCCGGATTCTACCAGCGATTCGAAGAGCTGATCGGGACCTCCGCCCAGCTGACGCTGTACTTCATCCATTCGCGGCGCTGGCGCGAGAACCATGATGCCGCGATCAAGGCATTCCTCCAACGCGACGGCACCAGCCTGGAGGCCTTTCTCCCGGACCTCGAAGATCACGAGCTGATGTTCTCGCTGGCCAAGCACTTCGAGGATGGGGCCCAGATCCCCTGGATGGTGACGGACGCCTACCGCTACATCGCCCGCGTGGCAAGAGAGTTTCGCAAGCCGGTACAGGTCCGGCTCTTCCGCCGCTACCCCACGTACTCGTTCTACCGGTTCGACGAGCGCGCGGTCCTGGCGCTGTACTCCAACGCCATCGCCAAGAAGGACCTCCCCGCGTTCGAGATCACCATGGATTCCCTCATGGGCCGGTTCCTGGCGGCAGAGATCGCGGATCTCCGGAAGGAATGCCGGAAGATCGATCCCGAAGACCTGGAAGCGGTGGTCAGCAACGCGACGGGGGAGACGCTGGGTGGGCTTTGAGTTGCCCGTTCCGGGTTCCGCGTTCCGCGTTCAAAGTTCCAGGTTCCCGGTTCGAAGGTTGGAACCTCGAACTTGGAACTTGGAACTATAGACTGGCCAAACTTGCCAGCCTTCGGGAAAGAAACCGTCGTTCCGGTTCCTGCCGGGTGAGGGCCAGTGCCCGCTGATAGGCCTCGCGGGCCTCCAGGGTCCGCCCCAGCCGCCGGCACAGGTCGGCGCGGGCCGACCAGGCCAGGTGGTAGTTCTCCAGCTCTCCCCCTTCGAGAATCGGGTCGATGAGGCGGAGTCCCGCCTCTGGGCCGTCCCGCATTCCTATCGCGACGGCGCGATTGAGCTGGACCACCGGCGATGGGTCGGCCTGGGCAAGGACATCGTAGAGGCCCACGATCTGGGCCCAGTCGGTGGCCGCCGCCGCCGGGGCCTCCGCGTGCACCGCCGCGATGGCGGCCTGCAGCGCGTAGCGACCGAACCGGCGCGACGCCAGCGCCTGCTCTACCAGCACCAAACCCTCGGCGATCTCTTCCCGGTTCCAGCGCGAACGATCCTGCTCATCCAGTAGCACCAGCTCCCCTTCAGGTGATGTGCGGACCGCCCGGCGTGATTCCGACAGCAGCATCAACCCCAGCAGACCCATGACTTCCGGCTCCGGCAGCAGCCCGAGCAGCAGCCGGCCCAGCCGGATCGCCTCCCCGGAGAGGTCGTGGCGGGTGAGCGATCCTCCCGAAGTGGCGGAGTAGCCCTCGTTGAACACCAGGTAGATCACCTGCAGCACGGTGTCGAGCCGATCCGGCAGGTCGTCCCGGGCGGGGATCTGATACGGGATGCCGGCATCACGGATCTTGGCCTTGGCGCGGACGATGC
>JBGQJV010000217.1:0-7526 GCA_041499215.1 Gemmatimonadota bacterium
CGGGCCAGCAGGTGGCGCCGGTGGAGCTGCAGCTCACCTTTGCCGACGGCACGACTCAGCTGCAGCGCTACCCGGTAGAGATCTGGTACAAGGGCGATCGGTACATCGCCATCATCACTACCGACAAGACCGTGGTAGCCGCCACCGTCAACCCGGATGGCCAGTTCCCCGATATCAACCCGGGGAACAACGGGTGGAAGGCCGCTACGGCCGCGACGCCATAGTCGTGGAGGTGATGGTCCTGAGCCGCCGGCCGGCCCCGCCGGTCGGCGGCTTGCTTTCTTCCTACCACCGAACGGTGGTCTACTGTAAGCTGCGGGCCTGCACCGGAGCTTGGGAAAGCAACGGCTGAGGAGCGGCTACTGCGCCGCGGCCGGCTGTTCCCCCGTTGCTAGGTGATATCGTGCATGTTGGCTTTCCCCCCCTTCAAGCGCGCCGCCTTCTCCGGGTCGACGTGGACCTGCTGGTCCAGGTTCTCGATCTTGGTTTCGGGCGGTTCCGCCTGCGGGTCCAGCGACTGCTTCGATTCCTGCGTCCGTTCCTCCGGCATGCATGCCTCCTCGAGAGGGGTGAATGGATGACGCGTCAGCGCCGCGCGGTCGGCGGCGGCAATACCTGCGGCACAAAGTCGTAGAAATAGGTCTGGCCACCCACGTTTTGGGGCCCCTTGATCAGCGGCTTGCCGGCACTGTCGGTGGTCACGCTGCCCTGGCCCTGGAACCAGGACCCGCCGGCGGGCGCGGAGACCGATCCTCCATTGCAGATGTCGGCGTAGGTCGCGGTCCAGACCGTCGCGCCGCCGCCGGAGTAGGTTGGGGTAGCGGGTGCGAAGTCCACCGACAGCCCGCCCCCACCGTTCGGATCATCCTTGCCGAAGAGCATAGTGCTGGGGGTGATGGTGGTGCAGGGATCCGGCGTCAGGGGAACGAAGGACACGCTCCCTTCGGCGTAGTATGACGCGTTCTGGCCGACGGAGCTTGTCGGGTCGTAGACCCAGGTCACGTTGGCGGTGATCTTGTACGTGGGCGAGGCGTCGGTGATGATCGACGAGGCGCTGCCGCTCCAGTTGGCGGTGCAGACCACGGGCGTCCCACCGTCGGTGCACACGTCCGTGACCGTGATCTCGGAGAGCAGCGTCTGATCCGGCTCAGTCCGTAATCTCACCAGGACGGTCACCTGCACCGGGTTCTGGGGAGGTACCTTGGCCGGTGCGGTGTACGTTGCCCCAGCGGAGAACGTTGCCCCACCTTCTGAGGCGGACACCGTCCCGAACGTCGCGCCGCCTTTGACCTTCCACGTGCCGGGGTCCGCAACCTTAGCGGGGTAGCACGTCGCCATAAACGACGCCCCATGGGGGTAGACCCCCTTGCAGAAAGAAACCTCAAGGGGAATCGACTCTTTCACTTTCACGGTTGCGAGTTGCGGTCTCATTATCAGCGTCCAGACCCTGCCGAAGTCGAGCCCCCCAACACCGCGGGCCCCTGCACCCGTGAAGCGGCTGGTGGACCCGGTGACCTTGCTGGCGGACTGGGTGAACTGGCTGGTGGAAATGGTCAGCGTCTTCGTCGTGGCATCAAGCGTCACAGGCTCCTGCAACAGCCAGGAGCTGTCGCTCTGCTGACGGGCAATGCCGAGGAGGGCGGGGACCGTCCCCTGAATCTCCGAGTCCGCATAGGTGAAGCTCAATGTCGCCGGTTGCGCGAAGGTCTGCCCGTCCGGCGTGAGGCGGAACCCGCCACCGAAGCTCCCAGGAGAAGTGCTGGTGATGGGCTGGATTCCGATCTCGGTGCTGGCGGAAAGGGCTCCCGCCGGGACCGTGAGCGTGAGCACCCCATCGCCGGAGGTGAGACTGCCGCCCGCGGCCCCGATCAGGGCGGTTACGGCCGGGCCGGTGGGGGTCCCTGGCGGAGTGTGGGCGGGCTCTGGCCCCGGGCTCGGGCCGGTGCCGTCGGAGCTGCAGGCGCCGAGCAGCAGCAGGATTGCCACCCTGGCGATGAGACTGGGCGTCATCGGCGAGCGGAGCGACGGGAGCATCATGACTCTCTTCCTTTGTTACCATCGCGGTGAGACATCGGCCTTGAGCCGGAGGACTCTCAACTCGATTCGCAGGGAATCCAGCAACTGCGCCTCGGTGGTGTACCCGGTGTCCGGCAGCGCACCTGCCCGCAGGGCGTTTTCGACTCCCGCCGAGATCTCCCGGAACCGATCAACCGAGACCCCCGCTGCCGCCGCCGCCGAGTCGGCGGTACCGGGATCCGGCGGTCGGCCCGAGCCGAGAGCGCGGCGCAGCAGCCTGATCTCGGTTGCCGTTCCCCTGGCGTAGGTCTGGAAGTCGACGCTGCCGAGACGGGCCGGCGGCGCCGGTACGGCTCCGCTCCCGCCTCCCGTATGCGCCGGTCCCCCTTCCCCACAGGCGAGGGTTCCGACGGTGAGCCAGGTCGCCCATCGGGCGAGCGCCATTCGCGGATCCTCCAGCGTCGGGTTACGTTGGCGACATTAAGCACCGCCCATCACGCCGCGGACACGCCGCTATCATTTCGGAAATGACCGACGTTTTCCCGGAGCCGCCCGGGTTCCAGCTCCACACCTTCGGCAGCCTGAGGCTCACCGGACGCGATAGCGCGGGGCTGAGTGCCCTGGTCAGCCAGCCGAAGCGCGCGGCACTACTGGCCTATCTGGCCGTGGCCCGTCCCCGAGGCTTCCATCGCCGCGACACGTTGCTCGCCCTGCTCTGGCCCGACTCCGATGCGGTGCGTGCCCGCCATGCGCTGAGCCAGGTTGTGTATCTGCTGCGCCGCACGCTCACTTGGGAGATCATGCTGAGCCAGGGCGATGAGGCCCTCGGTTTGGATGGTGGGAGGCTCTGGTGTGATGCGGTGGCCTTCGAGGAGGCGCTGGCAGCCGAGCGAAGAGCGGACGCGCTGGAGCTGTATAGGGGGGAGTTCCTGGCGGGGTTCTTCGTTCCCGACGCGTCACCCGAGCTGGACGAGTGGATCGCCTCGGAGCGAGGCAGGTTCCGCAGCATGGCCACGGCGGCCGCCCGCGCGCTCGCCGCCCAGGAGGAAGCGGCCGGCGACGCTGCGGGGGCCGCCCACTGGGCCAGGCGCGCGGTGACCCTCGCGCCGGACGATGAGCAGGGCGTGCGTGCGCTCCTCGGCCTGTTGCGGAGACTGGGTGATCGAACCGGCGCGCTTCGGGCCTACGATGATTTCGCCCGGCGGCTCAAGGAGCAGTTCGACATCGAGCCCTCCGCCGAGCTCCGGGAGCTGGCGGCGGAGATCCAGCGCGCTCCAGCTGCGCTTGGTTCGACCGTGGCCGTGGCACCGTCGGCGCCGGCCGTGCTGTCCCCTGCCCGAACCCCGCCGGAGTTGGCTGGCCCAGCTCGACCCGGCCGCAGCTGGACGGTTCCGGCCATCGTCCTGGTTGCCGCGCTGGTCGCCGTGCTGCTGCCTCGCCTGGTTCGGGTTGGACGCCCTGCCCTTTCATCCCCGATCCTCGCGGTAGCCGCCATCAACGACTTCACGCACCCCGAAGCGACTGCAGCACCGGTCCTGGCAGACCTGCTCAGCACCAGTCTTGCGCGGCTACCATCGGTCCAGGTCATCGCGACGTCGCGGCTGTACGAGGTGCAGTCGCAGCTCGAGGCCAGCACCCATGCCGCTGCGACGCTGTACGACGCGGCTCGACAGGCGGGGGCCAGCCAGTTGATCGAGGGGAGCCTGCACCCGGGACCGAATGGGGTCCGGCTCGACCTGCAATTGATCGACATCGCGAACGGCGCGATCCGGAAGGGCTACCGGGCCGAGGGAGCGGATCTGTTCGCGGCGGTGGACCAGGTGACGACGGTGATCGCTCGGGACCTGGGGGCACCGGTCCCGGCCGAGCCGGTTGGCGAGGTGACGACCCGGTCACTCGTCGCCTACCGGTTGTATCAGGAGGGGCTCCGGGCCTACTACCAGATGGACGTCACCGCCGCAGCCCGGCTGTTTCGCGCCGCCCTGGAGGAAGACACCGCCTTCGCCATGGCGGCGTATTGGGCGGCCCAGGTTTCCGCCATACAGCACCACCAGGCCGACCTGCCCCTGCTCGAACGCGCGGCTCGACTGGCAGACCGGGCCACCGACCGGGAGCGCCTGTTCATCCGGGAGACGCTGACGGAGCAGAGGATGGAGCCCGCGGCACTCGCGGTGGCAGAGACCCTGGCGTTCCGCTACCCCGCGGATCCGGACGGACAATTCGCCCTCGGCCGGGTTCGCGTTGATGCCGGCGAGTTCCTGGGGGCGGTCGAGCCCCTGGAGCGGGTGCTGGCGATGGACTCTCTCAGCCTGAGCGGACACCCGGCGCACTGCCGGGCCTGTGATGCCTATCTCGAGCTGGTCGGCGCCTACGTCTGGGCGGACTCCCTCCCGGCGGCGGAGCGGATCGCCCATCGCTTTGTGAGTCGACAGCCAACATCGGGGCAAGCGTGGCTTGGCCTGGCCTATGTCCTGGAACTGGCCGGCCAAGACTCGGCCGCTCTCGAGGCCTATCGGGTGGCGGACTCACTGGCCCCGGCCAGCCTGCCACAGGATGCCTTCCGGGCTCAGCTGGCGATCCGGCGAGGCGACTACGCCGAGGCCGACATCCGGCTTCGCCGTCTGGCGAGTGAGCACAGCTGGGCCGAGGCAGAATGGTTCCTCGCGATAAGTCTGCGGAATCAGGGACGCATGCGGGAGACTATGGCGCTCCCGGTGGCTCGGCAGGAGCCCATGCGCTCCCTTCTCCTGCTCGAGACGGGCCACCCCCGCGAGGCCGCGGCCCGGTTCGCTGCCATGGCCGCCACCGCCATGTTCACCCGCCTGCCGGGCCACGCCGCCCGGAACCGGGCGTTCACTCTCACGCACGTCGCTACCTGCCTCACTGCCCTTGGTGACACCGCGAAGCTCGCAGCACTGGCGGATACGGTCGAGGCCGTCGGAGCCGGCAGCCTGTTCGGTCGCGACCGGCTGCTGCACCACTACATCCGCGGCCTCCTGTTCGCCGCGCGCCGTCAGCGTGCGCCGGCGGCGGAGGAGTATCGTCAGGCGATCTTTTCGTGGAATCTGGGCTATACCCGGGCCAACTACGCGCTGGGCAAGGCGCTGCTTGAGCTGAATCGCCCGACGGAGGCAGTGAGGGTATTGCAACCGGCGTTGCGGGGCTCGCTGGAGGCGTCCAACCTGTACATCACCCGCACCGAGCTGCACGAGATGCTGGCGCAGGCGTTCGCGCTGGCGGATCAATCGGACAGCGCCGCAGCCCACTATCTCTCTGTGGAACGCGCTTGGCGTGGAGCGGATCCGCCGCTCCGCGAACGGTACCTTGCGGCGAAACAGTACCTGGCCGGGCACTAGCCGCGGGCTGGTCTCGCGGGCTGCCCGAGGTGATCCCCTGCACTGAGACGACCGGGGTGGCCGCGACCGTCAGCCCGGACGCACCCCGCAGGACTATGGCGTCGCGGCACCGGTCACCCGGGCGATCCAGAGCCCGGTGTTGATGTCGCTGGCAAACACGTAGCCGTTGTGTGGCACCGCCGACCACGCGAGCGCCTGGTTCGGCCGGAAGCCGTCCAGCGCGCCGGTATACAACTCGCCGATCACGCGCTGCTCGGCGCCCAGGTCACCCAGCAGCTCCCCGCCCACATCCAACACCCGTACGCCACCGTTGTAGGCCCCGATGTAGAGCAGACCTCCCTCGGCCCACAGGTTGTGCACTCCGAACTCCTTCGGATCGTATTCCGCCACCTTCCTGGGGCGGGTTGGATCGGAAATGTCGAGCACCTGCAGGATGCCGCGGGTGGGAAACTGCTCGGCGGAATTCAGGTCCGCGCTGCCCGGATAGGATTCGTCGCCTACGTAGAGGTATCGCCCGTCGGCGAAGACCGCGTGCGTCCCGGCGATATAGCCGGGGGGATACAGGGCCGCGTGGTTGTAGTTGTACTGGCTCAGCAGAACGGGATGGCTCGGGCTGCCGCCCCGGATGCCCTTCCCCACATCGAGGATCACCACGCCGTCCCGCCAGTAGGCCAGGTAGGCGAGCCCGTCCCTCACCTGGACATCATGCAGGTATCGCTGCGGTGAGATGGTCAGAAATTCGACCTCGTAGTCGCGGACGCCTGCCCGCGGCAGCTCGAACCGACCGACCTCCCGCGGGTTGCGCGGGTCGGCGAAATCGATGACCCGGAGGCTTCCGGTCGCGTCGCTGGTGGCATACACGTAATGCCCGTCGATGAACGCGCTGTGGACTCCCCCCGTCAGGGTCGCGGTGTACTCACTCAGCTTGCGGGGATGCAGCGGGTCCGAGGTATCGAAGAACACCAGCCCGTTGCGCCGGTCGCTCGCGCCCTCACGGGTGAGCACGCCCACTTTCCCGTCCGCCGCAACGCTCACGTCATTGATGAGCCTCGCATCGGTGACCAGCGAGTCGGTGAGCCGTGGAGTGGCCGGGTCGCTGATGTCGTAGACATACACCACGCCCGCGATCGTCCCCAGGTACGCCGCCTTGCCCACCAGCCACAGTTCCGAGCCCTGGACTCCTTTCGGCAGGCGCGCCACCCCGACCTGCTCCACCCGGCGCTGGTCGCCGCGCGGCGCCACCTCAACCGCGGCCGTCGCCGCGACGGACCCCGCCGTTGCGGTGACGAGGTAGCGCCCGGGTCGGCTGGCCACGAACCGGCCCTCCGGAGTCACCAGCCCGCCTGCCCCGCCGACGGACCATTGCAGGCCCCGCGCGGGGATTCTGGCGGTGGGAGGCGTCAGGACAATCGCGGCGAACTGGCCCGCGTCGCCCACACGGAGGGTGGCCGGCCCGGTCACCTTGAGCGCACGCACGGGACTGGCCCGAATCACGACCGTCCGCCGCGCCACGAGCCGGCCAGAGGAGGCGGTGACCGTCACCCGCCCTGGCGTGCGGGCCAGAAGGACTCCGCCACGAACCTCCGCGCTGGCGGGATTGGACGATCGCCAGGACGCCCCGGGCACCGGCACCGGATCGCCGACGCTGGTCCGTCCCACGACGTCCAGTAGGCTCAACCCGCCGGCGAGCACCGTATCGGGTCCATCGATCTCGAGGCTCGTGGGCGGGCGCTCGAGGATGTCGAGCTGGGCAAAACCGACCTTCCCCTCGGCGAGAGCCAGGACGTAGGTCCGGCCAGCCCGGGTCGTCGTCACCGTCCCAGCGGAATCGCTGCCGGCGATGTCGAACGGCGAGGCGAGCCAGGTTACCTGACGGCCGCTGAGCATGTGGCCGGCGGAGTCCCGGACGGTGACGGTGAACCGGGCCGACTCACCCGCACGGACCGTGGCCCGGGCCGGCTGGACCTCGATAGTGCCGACGGCCTGCGCCGCCAGAGAGCTGGCCGTTGCCAGGATGAAGCTGATGCTCGCGATCGTACGCATGGAACTGGACCTCGCAGTCGCCGGCGCCGCCGTTGCTGGAAGGTTGTGGACCGGGCGCTTGTCGCCCGGAGATGAGTGTCGTGGAATCGCGCGACTGGGACCCTGACCGGC
>JBGQJV010000218.1:0-7499 GCA_041499215.1 Gemmatimonadota bacterium
CCGGCAGGAGCGGTCGGAGAGACCCGGTCCTGTTCGGCCGGGGCGTCGGTAGACGCGACCTTGGCACTGGAATCACCCTGGGCGATCGACGGGTTGGTGAGCGCCCTGACCGCCTCCTGCAGAGGCGCCTGATTGGCGGCAGCCGCGGGGGCTGGCGGGGCGGCAGGTGCGCCAGGAGGGCCAGCACCTGGCTTGCTTTCCCGGGACCTGGTTGGGGCGGTCTCGGCCCGCCGGCCGGTCTCCGCCCCTGCCCTCCGGCCGCGTTCCTCTTTGAGCTCGTCCTTGTCGCGCAGGGCCGGGTTCTCGGCGGGTCTGGCTGGGGGTGTGGCTGCGGGCAAGGCCGCGGAGTCCAGCCGGGCATCGGTGTAGCTCGCAGGCATGGTCGAGGTGCTCCGGTAGGGTCGGGCGAGCCAGCCCAACCCGACCGCCAGGACCACACTGGCCGCCCAGGCCACGGTCTTCCAGCTGAACAGAGGGCTGATCGGCCTCACGCGAGGCCTGCCGGGAACGGTGCCGGACCGGGTGCTGGGTGGAAACTCTACGGCCGCGATCAACTCATCGGCGCCGGCCAGCAAGCCCTTTGCTTCCTCATAATCCCGCCGGCACTCGGCACAGGTCGCGAGGTGAGCCTCCGCGGCCTGGCGGGCGGATTCGTCCAGTTCGCCATCCAGCAGCGAGTGCAGCACTCCTTCATCAAGATGCGACATGCCTGTCCTTCTCCTCCGCACGATACGCCTCGACCAGCCGCCGCCGTGCGCGGGCGATGGTAGTACCGATGGCACCCTTGGCGAGGCCGGTGGCCGCGGCGATCTCGTCATAGTCGAACCCTTCGGCCTTGAGCAGCAGCACTTCCCGGTCGACGTCGCGCAGTTCGGCGAGGGCCCGGCGCACCCGTGCCGACTTCTCGCTCCGCTCCAGCTCGTCATCCGGGGCGGGTGCCGACCCGGGTGATTCGGCCTTGAGAAGCTGCAGCCGGCGGCCCTGGCGCACGGCCCGGCGACCGTCGTCCCGCACCAGGTTGAGCGCCACCGCGAACAGCCACGGTCGGGGATTCTCCGGCGGCGCCGCCAGGGCCCGGGCAAACACCTCCTGCGCGATGTCCTCCGCACGATCGCGATCCCCCGTACGGCGATAGAGCATCCGCAGGAGGGCTTCGTTGTACTGGGCGAAGAGCTGCTCGATCGGCGTCGGTGTCATGCCCCGCGTTTGTTCCCCTTTCGGTTCCCGTCGGCCGCAACCCGGCGGCTCAGCCGCAAAGTACCCGCCGGTTACGGATCCGCGCCGAGAAGTGTCCGGCCAGGCTCCGGCCATCGGTGAGCCGGAGCTGGTAGCGACCGATGATGCTGCTGTCTCCTGCGGTCAGGTCCACCCAGCCATCGTCCGCTGGAACGCAGGGACCGTCGCCGGGGCACAACCGGGCGGCCATGCCATTGGCCTGCTCGCCGTCCACCCGCGTGCGGCCTCCGACCTCGCTCATGGACCGGTACACCGAGAGGCTCAGATACGGTCCGCTGAGGGAATCCGAGACTGGGGCCTCGCTCAGCAGGATTGTGGTGGCCGCTCCATCCCAGGGAGCACAATCCGCGTGAGCATCGGCAAAGGGCCACTCCCGCTCCGGTGTGCCACCGGCCCCGGCGGCACAGCCGCCGAGGCCGAGAGCAAGTGCCAGCATCGTGCGCATCAGGAGACTCCCCGGAACTGGCGTACGAAGTCGCGCAGCTCGGCGTCGGTGAGCTTCTCCTTGCCGCCGGCCTCTACCTTGAGACTCGCGCGCTTGCCCGCGACCAGCACCGGGTTTTCCGCCTGCAGGCTGGCGGTGAGCTCGGGAAGGGAGCGGACCACCGCGAAGTACGCCGGGCTGAACGGAGCGACGGTCAGCACCCGGAGGCTATCCCGGTGGCCGATGTCCGTCCAGACACCAGCCTCCTTCCGGAATACCCGCCCGCCGATGCGGCGCATCTCGCTATCCGCCGACCGGAGGGCCTCGAACTTCTCTTCCGCTGCGGCATCCGCCTCGGCCAGGCTCGCGGCCTGGGACATCCGGCCACTCTCACGGGCTCTATCGACTGCTACCTTGCCGGTCTGGGCGACGGGGGCCGCCGCGGGAGCCAGCTGACCGGCGCCGCGACCGGGGGCCATGTCCATCATGGGCATGCCGTTGTCCCGCCGTCCTCCCATGGCCAGGTTCGGCTCCTGCACCAGGTATGAGGTGTACTCGGTGAGGATGCCGTAGCGCAGTCCCAGCTCGCGCACTTCACTGATGAGACCGTCGCTGGCGCCTTCCAGCCGGATCTGCCGGGTCAGGTCGCCAATGCGGCGGGAGGCCCAGAGCCGGGGAATGAAGTCATTGGCCGAGGATACCGAGGGGAACTCCGCCTCGGCGGTAAAGCGCTCTCGCCGGCCGTTGCGTTCGCCCTCGAGGACCAGGGTGCCGTGTCCGCTGCCGTGGTAGCGGCCAAATACAACCAGCTCCTCTCCATAGAACAGGTCGGGCAAGGTTCCCGGGGTCAGCTGGCGCAGATCCACGGGGCTGTCTACCACCCGCAGGTTGACCAGCGCGGGGCGGCGCAACTTCCCGACCAGGTTGCCGACCGCGACCTCCACGTTGGCCTCGGGGGCGACGTACTCCGCCGCGCCGCGGCCTTCCTTCGCCAGCCGGTCCAGGAGGTAAGTGTTCACGTCGGTCCCGAGGCCGACGGTGAACACCCTGGCCCGGCCAATCTTGCCTGCGGCCGTGGCCGCGATCCGATCGGGATCCTGCTCGCCGACGGACGGCACGCCGTCGGTCAGGAAGATGATCAGCTGCAGCCGGCCTTCGGCCACCGAGCTGCCCAGAACGGCGTCGAGCGCGCCGGAGATGTTGGTGCCGCCGTCCGCGGAGAGCGCATCGATGAAGCCGCGCCCGGCCTCGAGGTTCGCCGGGGTGGCGGGGGTGAAGCCGTCGCGGAAGTTGCGCACGCCGGAGCTGAATGCGATCAGCCGGAAGCGATCCTCCGGGCGAAGCGTGCCCAATGCCTGACGCAATGCGGCGCGGGCCTGCTCGATCTTCTGGCCGGACATCGAGCCCGAGACGTCCACCACGAACGAGAGATCCCGCGGTACCACCGCGCCATCTTCGCGCGAGGGAGGCGCCAGCAGCAGCATCACGTACCCGTCCTCGCCGCCCGGGGCGTGGGCCAGGACCGTAGTGCCTACCAGGCCGCGCCTGAGCGGGAGGAGCAGCTCGATGTCGCCGCCGTCCTTGGTGTCGATGCTGAGCTCCACCCGGCCATGGCTCCGGTCGGTGGTGAGCTGGTGGGTGGGTGAGTAGGGCGTGCCGAACGTCGCTTCGTCCGGGAGGGTGAGGCGCCAGCTGCCGGCCTCGCCACCGCGGCGGCCGAGGGCGTAGCGCAGCCGGAGGGCGTCACCGGCGCGGTCCAGCAGCTGAGTGTACCGCAGCACGATCTTTCGGGTCTCGCCCGGCTGAATCGGGAACACCTGGGCCCGCACCAGGCCGTGACCGGCCAGGGTGAGGAGCGCGGGATCCTTCTGCCGGCGGACGATCTCCTCGTAGACTCCGCGCGCCTGCTCGGCGTTCATCATCTCGCCGCGCATCTCCTGCTCCCCCATCCACAGCGAGAAGTTCTGGAACACTGCCTCGCCGGGCAGCGGATAGAGGTAGCTGCCTTCGGCAAGGCCACCTCCGGCATTGCGGAAGCGCTCCTCGACCTCTACCCGGGCCACGCGGCCCTCGATCGTGGTGCGTACTTCGGAGCTGACCCGCACGATGCTGGGATTGGACGGCAGCGGGACGCGGGGGCGTTCGATCTCGATCCACCCCTGTGCGGAGGCCGGCGCGGCCCCCAGGACCAGTGTGAACAGCGCGAGCAACAGACGACGCATGGTAAGCCTCTGGCTTCGGGACAGCCGGGGGATGCGTCGAGGGGAGGGATTTGCACGCTTCCGGCTGGCGAGGCCGGACGAGGGTCTTCATCTTGAGGCCGGCCTTACACTTGGAGATCGGAAAATGGCTGTGCCCGTGAGCCCGACCGGTGCCGGAATGCGACCGGGTTGCGGTGCCCGGCCTATCGGGGTGCCGTGCCTGAGACGGGGTCGAACCGATGCCTGAGGTCAGCGTAACCCGTACCTACCTCGAGATGCTTTCCCCGGCTGAGCTCAAGCCCGAGGGAACGGCAGGCCCTGACGTCCGCCTTGAAGCGGTGCACGACTGCCCGTGGCATTTCTATCGCTACCTCTACATCGAGGTGGGGAGGGAGTACCACTGGAAGGACCGGCTTCCCTGGACCGAGGCGCAGTTCCGCGAGTGGCTCGCGGGGCCCAGTGTGATCTGGCTGTTATCGGTGGCGGGCGCACCGGCGGGTTTCTTCGAGCTACGAGGCCACGAGGACCGCTCGCGCGAGATTGCCTATTTCGGGCTGCTGCCCGAGTTCGTCGGGCGGGGGCTGGGGAAGTTCCTGCTGACCCGGTCGGTCCAGGAGGCCTGGGCCCTCCGGCCCACCCGTGTGTGGCTGCACACCTGTACGCTGGACCACCCCGGGGCCTTGCCGAACTATCTCAAGCGCGGATTCCGGAAGGTGCGGGAAGAGGTCTACAGGACGACCATCGGGTAGGCGGACGGGCGGTCAGGCGGTCAGGCGGATGGGCGGGAGTTGGTGGAGTCAGTGTGGGGAGTGGTGATCTCCCGCCTTCCCGCCCTTCCGCCTCACGGCAGCATAGCCCGCCTGAAGGGCAGTTCCCACGGCGATCGCTCCGCGATGGCGCCGAGCCAGCCGCGGGACTCCTCGGTGCGGCCCAGTGTGGCCAGCAGTGTCGCCCGGCGCCAGCGTTCGAAGGCACCGCCGTAGAAGGGCGAGGCGACGGCGTACTGGAACCACACATCCGTCGGCGCGGCCGCCAGCTCCACGAGCGCCCGCGCCGGCTCCTTCCTCAGCACCAGCAGCTCCGCCAGCAGGGACCGCTCCAGTCGTTCCACCAGCACCTTCGCCTCCTCCGGCACCGACAGCTCGGCCAGTAATTCGCCGGCTTCGACGAGAGCCGGAAGATCTCCCATTCGGGCGGCGAGCAGTCCCGTCAGGTACGCCCGGAGGTGAGGATGCAGGCCGTTGTGGAACGCCAGCGGTAGCCCGACGTTGGGCGCCGCGCGGTCGGGATCCCACGCCGCCAGCGCCGCCCGGCTGTCGGCGATCCAGTCGGCTGGCCACGGGATGAACGGCAGCGCGGCAAGCAGCGCCCGGAGCTCGAGGCCCCAGGCGGGATCCAGGGCCTCGCTCTTTGCCAGCTCCTCCATTGCGAGCCGCAGGTCACCCTCCGCCACGGCGATGTGCGCGAGCACCAGGCGCCCGATGGCCTGGAGCTCGGGAGAGCGAAAGACGCCGATCAGGTCGCGGCCCAGGGCCACCACAGCCGGAAGGTCGCCGCCATACAGCGCCAGGTCGGTGAACGCCACGGCCATCCCCAGGGCCGGGGCATGACGCAGCCGGTCGACCACCTCGCGCCGCTCATCGGTCCGGCCGAGGCCAAATGCGCGGAGTGCCCGCATGCCCAGGGCCTGGTCCCCCGCCGGACTCTGCGTGAGCACCTGGTCCACCAGAGCGGAGAGTCGATCCCACTGACGATCCAGCGCCGCGAGCCGGGCGAGCTTGACCAGGCTGCTCACGTGCCGAGGGTCGAGGGCGATGGCCCGTTCCAGCGGCCCCCGGGCGGCCCGGATGGATCGGCCTCGGTAGGGATTGCCGTGGAACAGCAGATCGCCGAGCAGGAACCAGGCCTCCAGATCGTCGGGATAGGCCGCGACCACGGCGGCGTAGCGCCGCTCGGCGTCATCGGTCGCCCCGTGCAGCCAGGCGTGCTGCGCTTCGACCAGCAGCCGCTCCCGCTCAGACAGCCGCTCGCGGTGAGCGAGCGCGTCGGCGGACGCAGACCGGGCGGGACCGATGAACGCACTGGCCGCGGCCGCGGAGGCCACGCGATAGTGTGCCAGGGCGAAGCCGGCGTCGCTCGTGGCGGCTCGCTGGTATGCGTCCAGCGCGGCCAGCGAGCGCCCCAGCCGGAACTCGTGCTCGCCTTCGAGCCAGGCCCGGATGGCCGGGAGGGAGCCGGTGGTGCGGCTGGCGAGCCGCGCCAGGCGCTCGGCCGGTCCGGCGTCCCGCCGGGTCAGCAGCTGGCGCACCAGGTCGTCGACCAGATCGAACAGCGCGGCCTCGCTCTCGCCCTGCGCCTCTGCCCGGCTCAGGGTGCGGCCGGAACGATCCTCCATCTGGGCAGTGATCCGAAGCCGGCCACCCGAGGCCAGCACGCTCCCGTGAATCCAGCGATCGGCTCCCACGGCCCGAGCCACGTCTCGGGGAAGTCTCGGCTCGGTGTCGTCGGAGATCACGGCGAGCAGCACCTTGGGATCGGCGATTCGCAGGTCGCCCAACCCATCCAGCGCGGCCCCCAGCAGGTCCACCAGCCCCTCACCGAGGTACGCCAGGGCCGGATCGCCGTGGATGGTGAAGGGCAGTATGGCGACGAGGGCCGCGGGAGAGGCGGGGGATTCCGGGAGTCTTCCCGCCGTTTCCGCTGATCCCGCCGGCCGAATCGATTTTGCGAGGTCGGCAAGGGCCGGTGAGGGTTCGGCGTCACGATCGAGCCGCAGGCGTCGCGCGTACTCGTCGAAGGCAGCGAGAGCGGCGCTCGGGTCATGCAAGCGGTCCAGCAGCAGCAGGAGCCGTCTGACGCCATCCTCGTCATCCGGCAGGAAGCTGACGGCGCGACGCCCCCACTCCGCCGCCGCCCGCGGTTCGGTCTCGGGACGCTCCGCCAGGCTCCATGCCGCCCGAGCCGCGGCCTGCCGCATCCGACTGCGGGTCCGGTCGAGCCATTGCTCCGCCTCCGACGCGCCGGCGATGTAGAACCCTTCGAGCAATGGCCCGCGATAAAGCGCCAGGGCCGCGGCCGGGTCTCGCCCGGCCAAGGCGGTGTCGAACGCCGCGGCGTCGCACCACAGCCCGTCGGGGAGGAGACGCAGCTCCTCGTCCCTGCGTCCCTTTGGTAGCTCTTCACCCAGCGCTCGCCGGAGGAAATACAACGCGCGCCTGAGCGCGGCCCGGGCGTGGGCCTGATCCAGCTCGGGCCAGAAAAGGCTCAGCAGAACGTCCCGCCGCACCCAACGAGGGCCGATCTCGATGGCGAAATAGGCCAGCAGGCCCAGCCGCTTGGGCTGCTGCAATACCGCGCGGACTTCCGCGCCCGCGGCGCTGCGCAGATCGAGAGTCCCGAGGGTGCGAAGCTGGAGCATGACCTGAGGATTGGGCGTGACCTGACCGGGAGCGGGGTCGCGCGCCGGGTTTCGGATGGGCAACGGACGGGGAGTACCGTCCGAACGTATCCACCGGCGTTGGTAGCGGCAATGCGCCGTTCACGCCCGGGGACCGGCACCGAGTACCGATGATCCTCCCGATTTGGCGACTTCTGCTCCTGTTCGCTCTGACAGCCGCCCCCGGCGTCCTTCCCGCCCA
>JBGQJV010000219.1:0-7492 GCA_041499215.1 Gemmatimonadota bacterium
CGCTCCATGGAAGCTGTCGGGAAGGCCGAACAGCTGGCGGAGGAGCCCGCTCGCCTCCGCGTCCACCAGGGCGGCGGAAGATCCCTCGGTGCTGGAGACATTCTGGTCGTAGGCGCTCACCAGCCAGTCGGCCGCCAGCGCAGCGGGCGTGGTGCCGCCGGTCACGAACCCGAGGTATCGCGGTCCGGCCGAGCCGGAGAGAAGCGCGGCGTACCGCTCGCGGAACCGTGTCATCGCTTGCGCGGCGCCCAGCCCCGCGGCGGGAAGCGTGACACGGGTAAAGCCAGCGGGAAGCGGCACCGCGACCGGCCGGTCGGCTAGCGTGGCCAGATACGCCTCCGCCTCCGCCAGCGCGAGCCGGAGGAGGCGGGGCAGGTCGTTCAGGTCGGTGGCGAGATTGGAGTCCATGTCCGCAATCTGGACTCGCCAGGACTCCCCGGCAAACCCGGTCTCCTCGAAGAGTCACCACAGAGACACGGAGGATACGGGACACACAGTACCCGCCCGTTCTCGGGGGCCTCCGTGTTCTCTGTGTCTCCGTGGTGCGCGTCTCGACTGACTGCGGGTCCTGGTCAGGCGCTCACCCGCCAGTACTTCTGCACCTGCGACTCGAACATCGCCGCCGGCAGGAACCGCTTGAGGGTGGCGAAGATCTTCTCCTTCCCCACTGGATTCCTGAGCGGCGGAGCCGGGTGCCGCGCCACCCGGAGCACCACGTCCGCGACGGCGGTGGGTGGCGGCGCCGCGCCCTCGATGCGGCGCAACCGGGCCAGCACCCGTTCTTCGACAGGTCGATAGTCGTCGATGCTCCGATCGCCCGCCGCCGCCTCTCCCACCAGATCACTCTTGAAGAAGCCCGGCTCGACCAGGGCCACCCGGATCCCGAGATGCGCCACTTCGGCGCGGAGCACTTCGGTGAGCCCCTCGATGGCATACTTGCTGGCGGAGTAGAAGCCCCCGAAGGGGATCGGCACCAGCCCGGCAATCGAGCTGATGTTGATGATGCATCCGGCCCGCTGGCGACGCATGACCGGCAGTGCCGCCTGGGTCACCCGGATCACTCCGAAGAAGTTGGTCTCGAACTGCCGCCGGGCGAGCGCCACCGGGACCTCCTCCACCGCCCCGGTGACCGCGATCCCGGCATTGTTGACCAGCACATCCAGCCGCCCCGCCTGGTCCACGACCGTTTGCACGCAGGCGGCTACCGAGGCCTCGTCCGCCACGTCCAGCGGGATCAGGGTCACTCCCGGGACGGGCGTGGCCGTTGCCGGCGTCCGGCTGGTGCCGAAGACCGTGAAGCCAGCCCCCGCGAGCCGTGCGGCGGAGGCGCGTCCGATACCGCTCGACGCACCGGTCACTAATGCGACAGGATTGGGAGACATGTGCACATCCTTTCTTGATGGTCGGGAGGGCGGGAAGGCGGAAAGGCGGGAGACGCGGTGAGTGTCCCGCCATCCCGCCATCCCGCCGTCCCGCCTCAGTGGGTTTCCGGCGGCAACAGCTGATACATCACCGGCGTCACCAGCCGGGCCAGCAGGGTCGAGCTGATCAGCCCCCCGATGATCACCAGCGCCAGGGGCGAGTACAGCGACGACCGCTGCAGTGCCAGGGGCAGCAGACCTCCCACCGCGGTGAGAGTCGTCAGCACGATCGGCAGGAACCGCACCTTGCCCGCCCGCTCGATCGCCTCCCCCAGCGGGACGCCTTCCGCCCGGAGCTGGTTGGTGAAATCCACCAGCAGGATGGAGTTCTTGATCTCGATACCGATCAGCGCCACGAAGCCGATCATGGCAGTGAACGACAGGGTATACCCGCTCAGGAGCAGCGCCACCAGCCCACCCACCACCCCCAGCGGAATCACCGACGCCACGATCAGGGTGCTCCGGAAGGTGCCGAACTCCAGGACCAGAATCGCCAGGGTGAGAAACACCGCCACGATGATGGCCGCACCCAGTCCGCCGAAGCTCTCCTGCCGGCTCTCGATCTCGCCCGCGGGGATGATCCGGTACCCCGCCGGCAGCTCCCACCGGGCCAGCTGGGTGAGAATCTCCTTGGTGACCCGGTCGGTATTGAACCCCGCCTGCACTCCGGCGGTTACCGTGACGCTGCGCTCCTTGTCGAAGTGCTGGATGATCGGCGCCGTGGCCTCGAGCCGGACATCAGCCACCTGCCGCAGCGGAATCTGAGCCCCGGAGAGCGACCCCACGTACAGCTGATCGAGCACGTCGGGTGTCGGAGTCCCGTCCAGACTCCGCGGCGCGCGCGCCACCGGGCCGGTCGCGGGGAGCCGCACCCGGATGTTGTAGTCCTCCCCTGTCGCATCCCGCAGGGTCCCGGCCTCGAGCCCCGCCAGACCCAGGCGTACCGTGCGATCGATCTCACCCGTGGGGATCCCGAGCAGGCCGGCCTTGCGCTGATCCACGGCCACACGCAGGCCGGTGGCCAGCAGGTTAAGCGGGTTGACCACGCTCCGGGTGCCGGCCGTCCCGGCGATGGTCTCTTCCAGCCGCGCCGCGAGCAGCCGCAGGGTGTCCAGGTTCTCCCCCACCAGCCGGAACGCGATTGGCGCGTCGAGCGGCGGCCCGTTCTCGAAGGACGTCACCTCGATCCGCGCACCGGGATAGCGATCGAACTGGCGCTGCAGCGAGTCGTACAACGCCGGGGTGCGTGCCGGATCGAACTCCCGGAGCAGGACGAACGCCTCGGCCACGGTGGGACGTTCGTTGCGCGGGATGATGTTGTAGTACACGTCGGGATTGCTCCTGCCCAGGTTCATCATCACCGCGGTGACCTCGGGCACCGACTGGAGGGTCCGCTCTACCTGCCGGGCTGCCCGGTCGGTCTCGGCCAGCGATGCGCCCTCCGGAGTCTCGATCCGTACCAGGAACTGGGGGGTGTCGGCCTTGGGGAAGAGACTGAACCCGATCGCGGGTACCAGCGAAAGGCTGCCGATGAACAACGTCGCTGCCACGGCCAGCGTGAGCCTCGGCGCTCCCAGGGCGCGATGCAGCCACGAGCCGTAACTCCGGTCGATCGCCCAGGTGAGTCCGCGCAGGAACGGGTTGACGTGACCGGCTCGCTCCTCCCGGAGGAGCAGGCTCGCCAGAAACGGTACCACGGTGAGCGACACAGCCAGAGACGCCAGGATCGTGTAGATCACGGCTACCGGCATGCTGCGGATGAATTTCCCCGGGTTTCCCGGCAGGTACAGGATCGGCAGGAAAGCCACGATCAGGGCGGCGGTGCACCCCAGGACCGCTACCGCGATCTGCCGGGTGGCCTGGATCGCGGCCTGGGTCCGGCTCATCCCCTGGCGCAGGAACCGGGCGATGTTCTCCACCACGACGATCGAATCGTCCACCAGGAGCCCCAGCGCAATGACGAACCCCACGATGCTGAGCTGGTTGATGTTGAACCCGGTGGCCTTGAGCAGCGCCACGCCGATCGCCAGGGAGAGCGGAATCGAGATCATGACGATGAGCGAGGCCCGGGTGCCCAGCGGCAGCAGCGTCACCAGCACCAGCAGAATGGCGATCACGAAGTCTTCGGTGAGCCGGTTGATCCGGTGGCTCACGTTGCGCGACTGGTCGAACCCACGCTCCAGCACCATTCCCGCCGGCAGGGTCGGCTGGAAACGGTCGAGTTCGGCGTAGATCGCATCGCGGACCTGACCGATGCGCTGCCCTTCCTTCATGTTGGCGGTGACGAAGACCGCGCGGTGGCCGTTGTACCGACCCAGGTGGCGGGCATCTTCATAGCCCCACTCCACCCGCGCCACATCGCGCAGCAGCACCGCCTCGTGACCAGTCCCTGCAACGACTGTCCCGGCCACCTCCTCGACCGTGCGGTAGCTGCCGCTGGTCTTCACAGTGAATGCGCGCGCGCCTGCGCTCACGGTGCCGCCGGGGATGTTGGCATTCTCGCTGCCGATCGCGGTCAGTATCTGACCCACCGAGATCCCCAGCCTCGCCAGTCGGCCCGCGTCCAGCTCCACCCGGACTTCCCGCTCGGGGTAGCCCCACCGCTCCACCGTCCGGACTCCAGGCACCCGCTCGATCCGGTCCTTGAGGGCCCGGGCACGCTCGGCCAACTGGTACTCAGGCAGCACATCCGAGACCAGGGCCAGCTGCACGATGTTCACCCGGCTGGCGTCGAACTTGGTGATGTCGAGCCGCGCCAGGTCGGCCGGCAGGGTGGGCCGGAGCGCATTGACCTCCCGGACCACGTCGTCGTACTTCTTGTCCGCGTCCGCCCCCGCATCGAACTCCACCCGCAGCACCGCCAGCCCGTCCCGGATCTCGGTCTGCAGCTTCTTCAGGTCCTCGAGCTCGTTGATGCGCTGCTCGATGGGATCGACCACCAGCTGCTCCATGTCCGCCGGGGTGGCCCCGGGGTACACGCTCACGATGGTGAAGGTGGGGACGGCGAACGTGGGGTCTTCCGCCTGCGGAATGGTGACCAGCGCATTCACACCCAGCGCCACCGCCATCAGGAAGATGACGATGGTGAACTGGTAGTTCCGGACCGAGAATTCGGCCAGCCTCATGGGGCACCTCCATCCGACAGCGGCTCCGTTTTCACCGGCCGGACGCGGCCCCCGCCCTGTGCGTACCCCGCCCCCTCGGTGACCACCTCGCGTATGCCGTCGAGCCCGGCCCGCACCGCGGCCTGCTCGCCCGTGATGAAGGCGACTCGAACTCTGTGCCGCTCCGCGACCGTGTCGGCGTCCCGGGTCGCCACGGTGTACACCACCGCGCTGTCGGCATCGCCTTCCAGCAGCGCCGAGACCGGGATGAGCCGTACCCGCTCGGCCCGGCGCGGGGTGATCTCCGCCGCGCCGATCAGGCCGGACCGCACTCCGCCGTTCGCGGCCAGCACCGGATGATCCAGCCTGACTTCGACTGTCCAGGTCCCGGTGCCCGGCGTCGCCTGGGCGGCGATCTGGCTTACCCGGCCAGTGACGGCCGTCTCCGGATGCTGGTCGAACCGGACCACGGCCGGATCGCCGGTGGACACCCGCGCGACGTCCCGATCGGCGAGCCCGAGCCGGACCACCTGTCCCCGGCCTGCGCTGGCAAGGATCAGCACTGGGACTCCGCCGGCGATCTGCTGGCCCGCCTCCGCACTGCGGCGGAGGATGGTGCCGGCTGATGGCGCCCGGATCGCCGCGTAGCGCTGATTGAACCGGGCGATCTCCAGATTCGCCCGGGCCACGTCAACCGCCGTGCCCGCCCCTTCATAGCTGCTGCGCGGAATCACGCTGTCGACATACAGCGCCTCGGCTCGGGTGAGATCCCGATCGGCCTGCGTGAGCCCGGCCTCCGCCTTGGCCACCTCACCCGCGATCTCGGGCAGCTCCAGCGTCGCCAGCAGCTGACCCGGCGCGACGGCATCGCCCTCCTCCACCAGAATGCGGCCGACAACTCCTCCGATCTTGAACCCGAGCGGAACCTCTTCCTTGGCACCGAGGACTCCGGTCGCCGTGACCGGCTGGACGATCAGGGTGTCGATCACCGGCGCGAGCCGGACGGGGATGGCGGGCGACCGCGCCTTCGGTGGAGCGGGTGCTTCGCTGCCACACGCGGCCGCACCCAACAGCAGAAGCCACGCGGAACGCGGAACGCGGAACGTGGAACGATCAGTCATTGCCAGCTCCCTCCGCGATGGGCGGAGTGGGGTAAAGCGCCGCGGCGCGGTCCAGATCCACGCAGCGCGCGAAGTAGTCGTAGGTCGTGAGGATCAGGTTGAGCCGTGCGGCGGTATAGCTGGTCCGGGCGTCGATCAGCTCCACCTGCGGCGCCGCTCCCGCCCGGTACTTCCGGTCCACCAGCCCGTAGTTCCGCTCGGCACTCGCCAACCGGTCGGCGGCCGTGAGGCGAGCCTGGCCGGCGACCTCGGCTGCCCGCCAGGCTGTCCGGATTTCCAGTTCGATCTGCCGCCGGGTGGACGCCCGTTCAGTGCGAAGTCGTTCTCCCTCCAGGCGCGCCTGGTCTCTACGGGCTCGATCCTGGCCACCGTTGAACAGGTTCCACTGCAGCACCAGTGAGGCGATCAGGAAATCGCGGTTCCCGGTAAAGCGATAGTTCTCACCCTGGAACCCGTAGTCCAGCGCGGCGACCAGCGTCGGCAGGAAGGCCGAGGTTGCGACCCGCTCCTGACCTGCGGCCGCGCGGATCCCGGCGTCGAGCTGGCGGAGCTCGTCCCGCGCGGCCAGCCCGCTCGCCAGCGCGCTGTCCAGCGAAATGGAGAGGGCCACTCCCAGCGAACTGTCGGCGACCAGTCCCACCTCCTGGTCCAGCGGCCGCTCCAGCAGCAGGTTGAACGCTTGCCGTGCGGCCTCTTCCAGCTGGGTCGCTTCGGCCAGGCGCTGCTCGCCCTCGCTGCGGTCGGCCCGCGCCCGGAGCAGCACATCCGGAGTCGCTGCGCCGTTGGCGACCAGGGACTGGTTCACCCTGAGGTTCTCCTCCAGCAGCTCCAGGGTAGACCGGGCCAGCTCCACCACCCGGGCCGCCCGGGCCCGATCGAGATAGGCCAGCCGGATGCCCGCCGCGACTCGGCGTACCGCGGCCCTGACCGCCGCCCCCTGCTCCTGCCTGAGGCTCTTGGCAATCGCCACTCCCGCAGTGGCCGCGGGCAGGAACAGGGGCTGGGTAAGCCGCAGGTTGGTTTCCTGCTTGTATGGCAGCTTGAGACTGAAGTCGGTCGGGAACTGGTTCTGGCCGAGCAGCTGGTTGAGCGCACCGAAGGCCGGATTGACCAGGTCGCCGAGGTCCAGGATGTCCCCTGAACGCTCCGAGTAGCGGGCGTTGAGGGTCACTGACGGGAGCAAGCGGCCCCGGGCCTCGCGCACCGCCGCCTCGGCCCGGGCCAGCGACAGCCGTTCTTCCATGAGCCGGAGGTTGTGGCTCAACCCCTCGGTCACATAGCCGTCGAGGGCCGACTGCTGTGCCGCCAGCGGCGACCCGCCGGGGTGCGACAGCCACCCCAGCAGGCCCATCGCGGCAAGCGCCCGGCGAATCAGTCGCATGGCACCGTGACCAGACGCACGACCGTACACTGCCGCGCGGCGTCGGTTACCGAGACAATCTCAGCGGCCCGGCGCGGCGCCGGCTGCCAGGTCAATGTGAACCACAACGGCTCGGACGGCTGCCCGGCGACGGACGGAGCAGGAGGCGCGAGCAATCGCGCAGGAACCTGTATCTCAGTCCAGGTCAGGGTCAGGATGCGAACCGTGGCCGGTGCCGCGGACGTAGCGGGGGCCGCAGGAACGAGCGCGCCGCCGGACACCGGGGCGCGAGCCTGGGCGTGGCTGGGAGCCACCCCCACGAGGGTGGTGAGAACCGCGAGGCTAGAGAGTGTGCGAGCGACCATGAGACCCTCCGACTGAACTAGGTTGACTGAAATAGAGCAGAAGCTCTAGTTTGTGGAAACTAAAGTAGAGCAATTGCGCTACTTGTCAAGGGTGCCCGATCTCGCCATCTTTGGGCTGGCA
>JBGQJV010000220.1:0-7481 GCA_041499215.1 Gemmatimonadota bacterium
AGTTCCGAGTTGTTGTCATCCAGAGGCTGCTTGAGCGCCGGAGGGGTGACAGACCCATCAACTCTCCAACTCGGAACTCTGAACCTTGAACTGGGCTATTATCAACTCAACCGACCCCACCGAGCATTCACCCATGCACGTCCCCCTGATCCCCGGATTCCGGACCGTTCCCTTCACCGGGGTGATCTACGTGATGACAAAGGCCCAGCGACACGGCTACCGGTATGGTCACCCGGACTGGTGCAACCTGGGCCAGGGGATGCCGGAGACGGGACCGCTGCCGGGCGCGCCACCCCGGGTGGAGGCGATCAACATCTCGCTCGACGACCAGGAGTACGCCCCGGTCAACGGCATCCCGGAACTGCGCCAGGCAGTGGCGGCGATGTACAACACGCTCTACCGCGAAGGCAAGACCTCCCAGTATACCGAACGGAATGTGTGCATCTGCGGCGGAGGCCGGGCATCACTCACCCGGGCCGTGGCCGCGCTGGGAGAGATCAACCTGGGACACTTCCTGCCGGACTACACGGCGTACGAGGAGCTGCTGGACATCTTCAAGCTGTTTACCGCGATTCCCATCCTGCTCGACGGTGCCCGCGGGTACGAGTTCTCGCTGGAAGACCTCCGCCGGGAAATCACCGGTCGGGGCCTCTCGGCGGTGCTGCTCTCCAATCCGAACAACCCCACCGGGAAGGTCATCCGGGGAGCAGAGCTGGAAGGCTGGGTGGCGATCGCCCGAGAGCTGCAGTGCTCGCTCCTGCTGGACGAGTTCTACTCGCACTACGTCTGGACCGGGGGTGACGGCACGACCGAGCTGGTCTCGGCGGCACAGTACGTCGAGGACGTCGATCGCGATCCGGTGATCCTGTTCGACGGCCTCACCAAGAACTGGCGATACCCCGGCTGGCGCTGCACCTGGATCGTCGGCCCCCGGGGCGTGATCGACGCCGTCTCCAGCACCGGCTCCTTCCTCGACGGCGGCGGCAGCAAGCCGCTGCAGCGCTCGGCGGTGCCGCTGCTCGCTCCGGAGGTGGTGCGGGACGAGACCGCGGCCATCCGGCGGGCCTTCATTCGGAAGAAGCGGATCCTCAAGGAGGGCCTGGAGGCGGCCGGCATGCGGCTCGACCTGGACCCGGACGGGACTTTCTACTGCTGGGCCGACGTCTCCGGGCTCCCCGAAGGCATGAACGACGGCATGGGGTTCTTCAAGGCGCTGGTCAAGGAAAAGGTCATCTGCGTGCCGGGGGAGTTCTTCGATATCAACCCCGGGAAGCGCCGCAGTGGCCGTCCCTCCCGCTTCCGGCAGTACGTGCGATTCTCGTTCGGACCGGAGGAGGGGTCGGTGGTGGAAGGGGTGAGGCGGATAGGGGAAGCGGTGCGCCGCGCCGTGGCTGGCGAGGAGTAAGGAGTGAGGAGTAAGGAGTGAGGAGTAAGGAGTGAGAAGTGAGAAGGGGGAGCGCCGTTCTGTCATTCCGAGGGCGCGAAGCGCCCGAGGAATCCCTCAGGGTAGGAAACGTTGCCGAACCGGAGGGATTCCTCGCCGCTTCGCAGCTCGGAATGACAACTGAACACTCACCGGTCTTACTTCTTACTTCTCACTTCTCACTCCTCACTTCGTCAGGCCACGTGCTTCGCGATCCTCTCGTCCAGAATCCCGCGCAGTCTGGGGTCTGCCCCGATCACCCCATCCACCGGCTTGCCGTCCTTGAACAGCAGGATGGTCGGGATGGAGCGAATGTTGAAGCGGACCGCGGTGGCCTGGTTGGCGTCGGTGTCCAGCTTGAGCACCTTCACCCTGCCCTCGTAGTCCTGGGCCAGCTTCTCGATCACCGGGGCGATGGCCTGGCAGGGCCCGCACCAGGTGGCCCAGAAATCCACCAGCACCAGACCGGTGGCCTGCTCAACTTCGGCGCCGAAGGTGGCGTCGGTGACCTGCAGTTTGGTTGTCGTCGTCATGCTGTCCTCATTCCTGCTGTTCCTCGTGTAGGCTGCTCAACGGGCGGTAAGGCCGCCATCGACCAGCAACGTATGACCGGTCACGAATGACGCACCGGGGGACGCCAGCCAGACCACGGCCTCTGCGATCGCCTCCCCACCGGCCTCGCGAATGAGCCGGGCGGTCTCTTCCAGCGCGGATTTCCGTCTCCCGGCCACGACTACCTGGGCTCCCTCCCGGGCCAGCCCCTGCGCAGTCGCGCGGCCAATGCCGGATCCGCCGCCCGTTACCAACACCACCTTCCCCGTCAATGTTCCCACGGTTGTCTCTGTCCATCGGTGAATAGACAATAATCGATACTTTGCTTCAAAGAAAACTCCCACACTTGGCGGGAGGTTCCCGGATCAGCGGCGAGCCCGGAGCAGTCGGCGGTCCAGTTGCGCCAGATACTCCTCCAGAATCTCCGGACGGCTCCGGTAGAGCCGCATCTGCCCGTCCTGCCGGACGGTCACCAGCCCGGCGGTATACAGCTCCTTGAGGTGATGCGACACGGTGGCCTGGGTGATGGGAAACCGTTCCACCAGGGCCTTGCACGACAGCTCCTCGGCTCCCGCGATGGCCTCCAGGATCTCGAAGCGTCGGTCGTCCGCCAGTGCCTTCGCGATCCGCTCCATCTCCTCACTCCCCAGCCGCGTCATCGCGCTCCGTTCCGATAGATAGATATATAGATAGTTATCTATTGTTCGCCGGTCAAGGGAACGGCTCAGTGCTGCGCCGACTTCCGCCGGCTCACCAACCGATAGACCGGATAGCTGGCCAGAAGCAGCGCCAGCTCGACCAGGCTGTTGCGGGTGTCGCTGAAGAAGTTGCCCACCAGGAACGCCAGCGAGCCGACCACCAGGAATCCCGTGACCCAGGGATAGCCGATGGCCCGGTACGGCCGGGGCAAGTCCGGCTCCCGGGCCCGCAGGATGAACACAGCAAGAAAGGAGGCGGTGTAGTTCACCACGTAGAAGAAAGCGGCGAGCGCGAGGATCTGGTCGAAGGTCCCGGTGATCAGGAGGAGGCCGGTAGCGCCCGCCGAGGCGACCAGCGAGGGCCGCGGAGTGCCCCCGGTGCTCACACCCTGGAAACCGCGCCACAGGAGACCATCGCGGCTCATCGCGAACGGGAGTCGGGATGCGATCAGCAGGATGGCGTTGGCGGCGCTCAGCAGAGAGACCAGCAACACCCCGCGAACCACCGTGTCGCCCTTGTCGCCGAAGATCTCCCGGGCCGCCGTCGCCGCGACCAGATCCTGCCCGGCCATCCGGGCCGGCGTGAGCACGTGCAGGAACGCGACGTTGAGCAGCAGATAAATCACGATGACGGCGAGCACGCCGCCCGCCATGGCGCGGGGGATGTCCCGGCCGGGGTTCTTCACCTCTCCGCCGAAATAGAGCATCCCGTTCCAGCCGTCGTAGGTGTAGATCACGCCCTGCAGCGCGAGCACGATGGCCCCGAACCCGATCCGCGCGGCCGGAGCAACCACTGCGGGAGCGGCCGACGGCGGCGTCCACATGAGACAGACACCCGCCAGGGCGAGCAGCACCAGGGTCTTCAGCAGACTGGTGATCTGCTGGGTCAGGTCGCCGGCACGGATGCCGAGGGCCTGAATCAGGGTAAGCACCGCCACGACGGCGAGCGCGAGTGCCACCGCCTTCCCGGTCAAGGCGGACAAGATCGCGGCGCTGTAGTCGCCCATGGACACCGTCACCAGCGCCAGGGCGGCGCAGCTCGAGACCCAGTCGCTCCAGCCGACCGCGAAGCCGGCGTACTCGCCCAGCGCCCGCCGCACGAAGACGTACTGCCCACCCGATTCCGGCACCATGGCGCCGAGCTCGGCCAGGGAGAGCGCGCCTAGCAGAGCGTAGAGTCCGCCCAGGAGCCAGGCCCCGATGAACCACCGGGCATCAGGAAGGTGGGCGGCGACATCTCCGGGTGTGCGGAGGATGCCGACGCCGATGGTGTTACCGATGATGACCGCGAGCCCGAATGCGACACCCAGAATCTGCAGCAGGCGCCCCTTTGGAGCCGGGGCGGTGGCGGCGAGCGGGGCTGTGGTGGGGACGGTCGAACCGGTCACGAGCGCTCCGTTGAAGACCGAGCGAAGGTATCCGTGACCGGGACCCGGGGCTAGAGGGACGGCTTATTCCGCCTTGAGCTTCCGGACCTCGGTGGTAAGGCGCGGGACCACCTCGAACAGGTCCCCGACGATGCCGTAGTCGGCGACCTTGAAGATGGGGGCGTCCTTGTCGCGATTGATGGCGACGATCGTCTTTGCCGTGCGCATGCCGGCAAGATGCTGGATGGCGCCGGAGATGCCGACGGCGATGTAGAGCCCCGGGCTGACCGTCTTGCCGGTCTGGCCCACCTGGGCGCCGTGCTCCCGCCAGCCCGCATCCACCACGGCACGGCTGGCACCGACGGCTGCGTTGCCGAATGCGGCCGCCAGCTCCTCAAGCAGCTTGAAATGCTCGGGTGCCTTGAGGCCGCGGCCGCCGGACACCACGACCGGAGCCTCCGCCACATCCAGCGCGGCCGTGGCGGGCGCCTTCACGCCGGTGACCTTCACCCGGCTGGTGAACTGCGGAACGTTGATCGAGACCCCCGCACCCGCCCGCGGAGATTCCGCCGGCTGCACGGTGTTGGGCCGGAGGGAGACGATCGCAGTGGCTCCATCCAGCCGGACCCGCTGCAGCGCCTTGCCGGCGTATACCGGCCGGGTGACGACCACCTTGCCGCCCTCTACCCCGATCTCGGTCACGTCGGTGGCGAGCCCGACACCAAGCTTGGCCGCGACCCGAGGCGCCAGGTCGCGACCGGTGGCGGTTGCCGCGAATACGATCGCCACGTGTCCCCTGGCCACCTCGGCCACGGTCGCGGCGTAGCCATCGGGCTGATACAGCGCAAAGTCGCCGTGCACCGCGCTCAGCACCTGGTCGGCACCGTAGCGGCCGAGCTGGTCCGCGCCGCCGATGGGCCCGGCTCCAACCAGGAGCGCATCGACACTCGCGCCGAGCTGGTCCGCCAGCCGCCGGGCCGCAGTCAGCACCTCGAGGGACACCTTTCTCAGCGTCCCGCCCCGTTGTTCCATCACTGCAAGAATCGCAGACATCGCCTCACCATGTCTCGAGACTGTTCACCGCCCGCTCACCAGTCATAGCCCGCTGTTCACCACGGAGACACCCTGAAGGACTTCCGTGGTGCGCTGTTAACGAGCCCACCCCAAAACGAGATAGCGTCGAAGCTGCACATCAGATGACCTTAGCTTCCTCGCGGAGCAGCCGAATCAGCTCTACCACCGCGTCCGGGCCTTCGCCCACGATGCGGCCGGCTTTGCGCTCGGCGGGCAGCGAGAGTCCGAGCGTCGCGAGTGTGCCGCTGCCGAGCGACACCGGCTTCACCTCGAGCGGTTTCTTCTTTGCCGCCATGATTCCCTTGAGCGAAGGCAGTCTGGGGGTGTTCAGCCCCTTGTCGCAGGTGAGCACCGCGGGGAGCGAACAGCTCACGTTCTCGATGCCGCCTTCGATTTCCCGTTCGGCCTCCGCGGTGCCGCCGCTGATGCTGAGGTGGGCCACCGAGGTGATCGTCGGGAGGCCGAGCAGCTCCCCTACCATGGCGCCGACCTGGTGGTTGTAGTCGTCCACCGCGAGCTTGCCGAAGAGGATGAGGTCGTACCCGCCGTCCTTGAGCTCGGCCGCCAGGGCCTTGGCCACTTCGAGGCCATCGGGGGATCCCTGCGATTGCAGCAGGATGGCCCGATCGACGCCCATCGCGAGCGCCGTGCGCAGCGTCTCCTGCGCGGCATCGGTGCCGAGGGAGAGCACCACGACCTCGCCCACCCCGGCGGCCTCCTTCAGCTTGAGGGCCTCCTCGACCGCGTACTCGTCATAGGGATTGGGAACGAACTTGACCCCGCTCTCGTCGATCGACTTGCCCTCCGGACCGATGACGATCTTGGTGGTGGTGTCGGGGACGCGCTTGAGGCAGACGGCGATCTTCATGGGCCTTGGGCAATGAGCTGGGACGGCGACGGCTGACCCCTCGCTTCGTCGGGGCAAGCTGGCTGACGGGGCAATAAGCTAGCCGGGCAGCGGCCGGTGTGCCACGGGACGGCCGCGGATTCCCCGCCGGCGCCCCTCCTCTTGCTTACCGATCGGAGATCCCTCGGGCCCCTCGCTCTCTTCGGGGTCCTCGGGATGACAAGCCCTTCCTCACCCTGCGCCCTCCCGCCTTCCCGCCCTTCCCGCCTTCTAGTCGTCCCCGCCTGCCGCTCCGAAGCTCCGACGGATCACCAACCGTACCAGACGGCGCTGGCCCGGAGTCAGGAAGCGCTCGAGCACACCACCGCCTCCCTGGTTCACGTTGAAGGTGCCGAAGGTGGCGTACTGCTTCTGGAACAGGTTGTTGGCGATCGCGGTGATCTCCCACCCCGCGCCGCGCCAGCCGAGGCGTGCGTCGGTCACGAAGTATCCGTCCAGCTTGGGCTCCTCGTTGGCCTCGTCTCCCCGGAGGTACTGCGAGCCGATGTAACGGCCGTCGGCACCGCCGAAGAATCCATGGGGAAGCACCAGGGACGCGCCGACTTTTGCCTGGTGCCTGGGCACGAGCGGGAGCTGGTCTCCGGGCACGACCGCATTGTCCCCGCCAAAGTCCTCCCGGATGGAGAAGATCTCCGCTCTGCTCTGGAAGGTGGCCATAGTGTAGGCGTAGTTGAGGTACACCGAATGGCCCCCGCTCAGGAATGCCTGAGCGGACAGCTCGACACCCTGACGGCGGGTCTTGTCAAGGTTGGCGAAGAACCCCTCGATGGTGGAACCGCTGGGAGCGGAGTCCGAGGCGGAAAGGAAGACGTCGTCCCGCACATCGGTCCGATAGACCGAGGCTGTCAGCAGCACCGAGCCGGCCACCAGCTTGCCCCCGATCTCATAGGTGGTCGCCTTGACCGGCTTGATCGGCGGATCATCGCCCAGGGCGAAGGGGAGCGGGCAGGGTTCGTTCTCGTCGGCGCAGGCCAGCTCGATCACTGCGGGAGCCCGGAAGCTGGCGCCAACCGAAGCGTACAGGGTCAGTGAAGCGCTGGCCGCCAGACTCACACCGCCGCGCGGACTCAGCCTGCTGTAGGAGCTGCTGGTGTCGCGGGCCGGGTCGAGCTGGTTGTGGAACGGGATCCGCACGTAGTCATAGCGGGCGCCGGCGGAAAAGGTCACCGGTCCGGTGGTGAGGTCCGCCACGGTAAACGCGCCGACATCCCAGGTCGGGCTCTTTACGAACGTGGTCTGGATGGTCGGGCCGCTGAACTTGGTGGAATCGGCGAACAGCTCGACCGCCGTCTGGCTGGTAGAGCCATCCGCGCCAATCCGGAACCCGAATCGGCTCGACCCGAGCGAGCGCTCCAGCCGGTAGTCCACGTTGCTGCCGATGATCCGGTTGCGGGACCTCCCCAGGTTGTCGGGATCGCTCTGCTGATTGACGTTGAACCGTTCGGCGTGGTGCCGGCGGA
>JBGQJV010000221.1:0-7446 GCA_041499215.1 Gemmatimonadota bacterium
GCGCCGATACGGTAGCGCGCCTGACCGGCAAGGATCTCGAAGGTCTCGGTGGATGTCGGGTGGAAGTGCGCTGGCACCGCCGTCTCTCCGCTGTACGGGCGGTAGATGTACTCGAGCACGAAGCGTCCCGGCGTGGCTCCATCCGGCAGGGACACGATGCGGACGCGCTGGCCGTCGCGCGGGTTCTCGAACCAGATGGAACTGAGATCGGCAATCATGGCGGCTCTCCGGGCGCGGGTGCAGGGTATCATCTCCCTACGCGCCAGCAGGGGCCCCGGATCTACCCGGCGGGGGGTCCGTCGCCCGGGGACCTGGGCAAGGTTCTCAGCGCCCGGGAGTGGCCCTGGTCATCGCGGGGCAATCCGCGCTCAGCGTCACGATCTCGGTCTTGCCCGTCCCCCGTCCGACCGAGGTCGCATGCATCCGGCTCAGCAGGGGGCAGCCACTTCGCAGCGTTACCCGCCACAGCGTGGTCTGGACCGTGTCGCCGTACACCGTGGCAGTGGCCAGCACCAGCGGGCCGAGCCACTCGCGGACCGCGGCCGAGTCCCGCAGGACGGCCCCGGAGATCCACTCCGCCGGCTCGGTGGTGTGCACGGAGTCAGCGCTGCCGGCGTGGACCGGCGTCAGCGTACTGTCCACCGCCTCGATGGGGAGCGTGCCCGGTGGCCCGGGGAGCGGCGGCCCATGGTCGCCCAGTGCGCGACCGATCATGTCATGCAGATCGCCGTAGGCTCCACCGCCGTGATTCGGCTGGGTGTAGGTGGTGAGCCCGATGCCGAGCAGCAGCACCGTGGCCAGCAGGGCGAGGACCTTCGGAAAGAGTGTGGCAGGCATTGGGAGGTCCCTGGTGCGGCGACCCCGGCGCGTTACTCCTGCAGCAAACCTATGAGGCGGGCCTCCGGGCATCAACGGCGGCTGGTCGCTCCCTCCGTTGGCGTCAGGGCGGGGTGAATCCGATCCACAGTTCGTCGACCACGATACAGGCCTCGCGGGCCTCCGGCATCTCCGAGGAGATTTCCACGTCGCCGACAATCGCCTCGTAGTGACCCGCTGGCATCGAATCCTGGCAGGTAGGTTCCAGGGTCACGCCGAGGGTCATGCCTGGACCCAGGATCCCTTCGAGTTTTCCGCCGTCCCAGGTGCTGGCGCGCCCGCCGTAGTCCCAGCCGAATCCGCTGAACCGGAAAGGCTGGCCATTCAGCTCCACCAGCCGGGCGAGTGGTGTTCCGATCGTCAGTCCCCCGGGCAGGGTCCACCGGGTTCCGCGGCTGCGGATGAGGACTGTAGTGGGCCGGGTGAAGCCGATGGTGTCGCTCCAGTACACCCACGCACGTCGAAGGGAATCCGCCGGGAAGAGTGTGACCCCGGGAGTGAGGATCCCCTCACCGACATCGAGCGATTCGGCGACAGCCGCTGCCTTTCCGAGCGCCGCCTGCAGGGTAGCAAGGGTGGAGGTCCGCGCCACCGGCCCGATCCGCCGGCCGGGGACTACCCGGAGGAGGGGGTCCTGACCCGCCAGCGGAGTCGCGAAGCAGAGGAACAGCAGGAACAGAATGCGTGCGGGCATCAGTCCCTGGCCACTCATTGGTCCCTCCGTCAGGGCACCTCGAAGATCAGGCCGTCGGAATCGTAGTACCCTTCGGCGTCGGCCTGCAGCAGGCCGGTGCGGGTGGTGAACAGCCACTCCCACACCGGGTCGAGGGATTCGAGCGTTCCGTCGGGGCCAGTCGCGGCGTTCAACACCTGTACCGCGAAGATCGCGTTGGCAGTGGCCAGCGCGTCGGCAACCCGTGCCTCCCCTGAGCCGCTCCCCTCGGAGGCGGATTCCTCGAGCTCCGCCAGCTCATCTTCGAACAGCCCGTCTCCGGGCGTGTTGACCTGAATGCCCGCGATCGGGACGCCGGCGAGGCTGAGCGTGCCCGCGCTGGGCTCGAGCTCCAGCTTGTAACGGGGATTCGCCATCCGCAGGGCGCCGGCCAGGTCTGCTAAGTCCACGGGCCCCGGGTCGGTGATCAGGAAGCGCATGTAGTAGCCCACGGCAGCCCTCCCGAGAGAGCCCTCTCCCACGTCACCAGGACGCCGCGCCGCCTTGCGCGACGGGCGCGGGTTCGGCCCAAGCTACTCGCCCTGTCCGGCATGCGCGAGATCCAAGTCGATCAGGAACCCGGCCCGGTGCCCACAACGAATCTCCCGGGCCCGGGTCACGATCTCCCGGGCGAGGCTCCGGTCGCGGGGGGCAGCCACAGCCGGCTCCATTTCCTTTGCCTGGCACCTTGAGGCGGAAGGGGAGGGAGTCCATCGGCGCTCGAGATAGCGGCGGGGAAGCCCGACGGTGACGCCACCCCGCTGCCGCTCGATTTGCCCCGCAAGAATCGGATAGCCGCTCTCTCCCGGCGCCGGCAGATTCGCCTGTGTCAGCCCGAACCGCCGCGGGAGACCGCGCGGTCCGATGTCTTGCTCCTGAATGAGGCGATCATGACGCACGTCGCTATCGATCCGGCCATCCTGTACTTTGGCACGCCGGTGGTGCTGGTCAGCACGCTGAACGAGGATGGCACGGCGAACCTCGCCCCCATGTCTTCCGCCTGGTGGCTGGGCCGGAGTGCCGTGCTCGGCTTCGGAGCCCGCTCGCATACCCCAGCGAACCTGCTGCGCGCCCGGGAGTGCGTCCTGAATCTGCCTTCGGTGGACCAGGTCGCGGCGGTCAACCGGCTCGCCCGCACCACCGGCTCATCTCCCGTCCCGCCGCACAAGGTGGCCATGGGCTACCGCCACGAGAAGGACAAGTTCGGGATCGCGGGTCTCACGCCGGTGGCCGCCGAGCGGGTGGCCCCGCCGAGAGTGGCCGAGTGTCCGGTGCAGCTCGAAGCCGTACTCGAGGGGACCTTTCCCCTGGCGGAGGGCGACCCCGAGCGCCGGGGCAAGCTGGTGGCGCTGGAGGTGCGTGTCGTCCGGGTCCACGTGGCGGAGCACCTCCGCATGCCCGGGTATCCGAATCGGATTGATCCCGAGCGGTGGCGTCCGTTGATCATGAGCTTCTGTCAGTTCTTCGGGCTGGGCGGCATGGTGCACCACTCCACTCTGGCGGAGATCCCTGAAGAGGCCTATCGGCCCCGGCCGCTCAGTCCCATGCCGGCGGCGCTGGCCTCTTGAGCGCGCCGTGGGGGTCAGGCCGCAGGACGCAGGGAGTTCCGGGTGGCCGCCGCCGCCACCAGGCTGAGAGCCGCGATCACGAGCAGCAACGCGGTGGGCGGGATGAAGCCGAGGTAGACGACCTGCAGCAGCGCGTCCCCCAGCGGGACCAGTGCCGCGACGGCGAGGAGGCGGGCCGTGAGCTGGTTGCGGGGGCCCGCAGCGAACAGCACCAGGGTGCCGAAGAGCAGATAGTGCAGCGAAAAGGCGAGCCAGAGCGCCGGCAAGAGGAGCTTCACGTCACCGCCGCTCGCGTCCCCCAGCTTCGCGATCTCCGGGTAACCCGATCCATGGAGACCGGCAGTCAGCAGGAGACCGATCCCGGCGGCGAGCCTGAAACCGGAGGCGAGGCGGGGAGTGGCGGTCATGGTGAAGTGAAGTAGGAAGTGAGAAGTGAGAAATGAGAAGTGAGAAGGGGTGGGGGCGACTGGGTCCCCATTCTCATTACCCGCCAGTCTGCCACTCTTTTGGGATACCTCCCTGGATCTGGTGGGTCTACCTCGGTGGGTCGAGCCGCTCGGCGCGGTGCTGACCGAGCAGCCGTTCAGTGAAGTCGAGCCGCTCGTGGGTCTCGCTCAGCTCCTGCCGGAGGGTGCCGACCTCCTCTTCCAGCGCCGCGAGCCGCGCAGTGATCTGAGGGTCCACCGATTGTGCGCGGCCCTGGGCCATGACCTTGGCGATCTTCACGGCTGATCCGCCGGCGATGGCCACGATAGGAATGAGCAGGGCAATGGACCCGGGATCCATGGAGCCTCGGTCGGTCGTAGGGAAGGCGACCCACATGGCAAAGTTATCGGACTGCGAAGAGGTCCGCGAGTGGCGTCGGGGGCGAGACCTCAGCTGATGACCGCCGCGCCGGCGGAAATCACCTCGCGGAAACGCCGGACGCCGCGATACCAGATGAAGTGGGCCAGCCAGAGGAACGCTGCGGCCGGCCCCGGATGGTCGCCCCAGGCGAGCGGGGCGTACGGCGCGACGCTCCCTCGGGACTGCGCCACCACGATGCGGCGGCAGACCGCCCTGACCGCCTCCGGTGGGGTGTCCGGCCTGATCAATGAGGCCCGTCCCGCATGGGTCCACCCCGCGAGCAGGATCAGCCCCAGCAGCAGGACATGAGCAGGGCCAGGCGGAAGGTGATGAATTCCGCCAGCAGTTCGGTGGAGAACGGCATGGTCGCCACCGCCGCGAGGAACGCCAGGTGAATCCAGGTGAGCGACCGGTTGGTCCTCCCCAGGTGATGCAGCTGGACTTGGCCGCCACTCGCTCGATCGACTGGCCGGCCACCTGGTTGTAGGTCGAGCTCAAAAACCCGGGATGGAGGTCGCGCCCATCGCGCGTCGTATCCGCGCGATCTGCCGGAGGTGAACGAGATCGTGGCCGGCATACATCGGGATCATCTGCCCAAGCGGCTCATCGCCCCGCTCGGAGTGGCGCATCACTCGGCCAAGGTCCGCCGGCGTGGTGCGGCGGAGCAGTCGGAGATTCGCCTGCCGCAGCACGGCAAACTCCTGCAGCGCGGTGGGCACGTCGCTCTCCTGGTACCCCAGCCGCTCCGCCCACAGATCCTGATCGTAGCCGGGCAGCGCCGGCGTATCGTGGGCCAGGATCATGCGGAAGCGGAAGGCTCCCACCAGCTCCGAGTCGGCCAGATGCTGGACCACCTGCCGAACCGACCACTTTCCCGGGGCCTCCGGCCGGACTTCCTGCTCGGGAGTGAGGCCGGACGCGGCCTGTCGCAGCGCGGTGGGGGTCTGCGCCAGGACCTCGAAGGGGTCCCGGGCACCGAGCGCTCTGAACAGGCTGGCGACGTAGGCCTGGAACGCAGGGGCCGCGGGGGCGGCGGGGTCTGGCATGTGGAACTCCTGCCTCTTTGATGAGTGCGAATGGATGGTGACGGCCAGCGACTTCCGCAGGAAGTGACGGCGGAATCCGCGGGGATAGTCGTCCAGGACACCGAAGACCTCATAGCCGTGCCCAAGGTAGAAGGCCGGCGCCTGAAAATCATGGGTGTCGAGATATACGCCGCGACAGCCGCGCCGCAGCGCTTCCGCCTCCGCGCGTGCCAGCATCGCCCGGCCGAAGCCGCGGCGCTGCACGGCATCGTCGACCCAGAGGAACTCGATGTGAAGCCACTCCCAGCCGGTCTCACCCACCAGACCGCCGCGGATTGCTCCCGCCGTATCGCGCAACAGGACCGTCAGCGGTAACCAGCCCGGGTCGGGCGCGTGCCGCCGGTTGTGCGTCCGGAGGCCCGCGAGTACAGCCGCATGGTCGGCCGGCGCCGCGTCGGGTTCGAGCTGAATGGTCAGGTCGTTCATAGCCTGAGAAATGAAGTAGCCGGGAGGACGCCGGGTGCTGGCCCTCCAGCGGTGGTGGGATGCTGGTTATGTCGGCATCCGTGGCGGGGGCACTCCAGATTGGTACCTGGCGTGTCCTCGGGAACGAATATCGCGCAGGTCACTTCGCGGCCTCCTCCCGGAGCCTGCGCCGGATCTTGTCACTGGTCGCGCCGATACTGCCCCCTTCTACCCGGAGGCGGGCCAGGACCCGCCCTCCCGGTGGCACCTCTCCCGGGCTGTCGGCACAATGACGGCGAGAGGGCAGATCGGATTCTCCAGCCGGTGCGGCGGGAGTGCCGTCGTGGTCACGGTCGTCGTGGCGCAGCCGACCACGGCGGCCGTTGCGATCGCGGTGACGAAAATCTGTGGCAACCGGCGCATGGAATCTCCCGGGTTTCGCTTGACCGACCCTGTGTCGTCAGCGGCTGGACTGCTCAATTCCGCGGGGCTCGGAGCGGTGTGGCCTGGCCCGGCGGCAACCATTGCAGCCGGTGAGCGAGGCCCGCGGCGGCGAAGGCCTGATCAACCTGGGGACGGGACTCCGTGAAGTGCTCCCACCCCTCAGAGTGTATCGGAACAATCGTGGCCGGATGGAACTCCTCTGCTACCCGGACCGTGTCCGCGGCGGTCAAGGTGAGGGGCGAGTCACCCGCCACCTTGACCTTGGCAGCTCCCGCAAAGGCGATGACCGCCTGGACCGGCCCCCGGCGACGCACCTCTTGGACCCCTTCGTACCATACGGTGTCTCCGGTGAGATAGATGCCGCCGGCCTCATCATCCCGCCAGTGAAGCCGGAACCCGATGACCGGACCACGATCACCGTGCGGCGGCCCGTGGCGTGCGGGGGTGGCGACGATATGCAGGCGCCCCCCCTCCGGCCCGGGGAGGTGGACCTCCTCGCCGGGCCGGAGGCCGCGGGTGCCCCTCCCGAGTCGCTCTGCCCCCGCGACCGTCGTGAGCACCGTGCCCACCCGCGAGAGCAAGGCGCGGCCGGCGTGATCCAGGTTGTCGAAGTGATGGTCGTGGCTCAACAGCACGACGTCGACCACGCCGAGCCGGTCTGCGGGCAGCGCCGGCCCCTGCGTCTTGCGGAGGGTATACGCCGGCGTCGGGTAACTGGTGCCGGCGGGGTCGAAGGTGGGATCGGTCAGCAGCCGGAGGCCCCGCCACTCGATCAGCAGGGTCGGACCTCCGACGTAGGTGAGACGGGGAGGCTCAGGCATCGGTGTGCTCCGCGTTGGCCGCGAGCCGGCGGGCGGCTACCAGACCCAGCACCAGCGCGGAAGGCCCCCACACCCAGGTGAGCTCGCTCGCGACGACCCTCGCCATCGCGGGCCGGAACAGCCCGGCGATCCCGATGGGCGCAACGGCGATCGGACGCCACGGAAAGAAGTATCTGGTGGGATCGAACGGGGAGAAGAACGCGATGCCCAGCCCGCCATCGGTGAAGCCGTCGAGGAATCCGTGCGAGGCGGTGGCGAGCGCCAGGAAGGACCAGGTCCCGATCGGGCCCAGACCGCCCGCCCCCCGCCGGTAGGCTACGACTACGGTGACCGTGGCGAGGAGTACGGCAAACGCGAGGCTGTGGGTCAATCCTCTATGACCGAGCAGGTCGCCGTAGTGAATCCCGAACCGGAAGCCGATCACATCGGCGTCCGGAAGCATCGCGCACACCGCTCCCGTCGCCCACAGGTGCCGGGGGACGTCCGGCCGGTAGAAGCCGGCCCCCAGTGCCAGTGCGGCGATGGCGTGGCTTGGTGCGGTGGGCAAGCGATCGGCCTTGCAGTGGAGGCGCGGGGCTGTGCCCCGCCTAGCGCCGCCCCCGGCGGTCCTTCTTGGACCGGCGGTCCGGGTGCTTCTCACCGCTCGGCTGGTCGGTGGAGGGCCCGATCTTCGGCAACTGCGCCGCCGC
>JBGQJV010000222.1:0-7413 GCA_041499215.1 Gemmatimonadota bacterium
GGTGCGACCGGGTAAGTCCCGAAGGGCACGTGGCGTTCGTTGCCGAACTACCAGCGACGACTCCTGGAGAGCCGAGTGCCCGGAGGGACCACACGGTCTCACCCCATTGGGAGCGCGCCGGCGGAACCAACCCCTCACCCGGAGAATCCCACCCATGTACGTCTGCCAGTGGCACCTCGACATTCCGTTCGGCACCCAGGGCGACGCGGTGCGCATCATGAGCGCCTGGGGCCGCGACAAGGTGGCCCACTCCGAGTTCCGCCGTGCCCGCAACATCCGGCTGATGGCCGGCCATATCGGCGCCTCACCCTCCCACCTGGTCGACGAGTACGTCTTCGACTCCCTGGCCGACTTCGAGGCCGCGCTCGCCGGCATGGGATCAGGCCCTTTCCCTGAGCACGCCAAGGCCCTGGCCCCGCTGATCATCCCCGGGACCCAGGAGTGGAAAGTCTTCCGGTTGCTCTCCGCGCCGGGGGCATGAGCCCGTTCGCGACCCTCCGGGCCCGGACGCTCATTACCGGCGGACTCGCCATCAGCACGCTGGCGGCAATCCCGCTGCTGGGCGGGAAGGGTCGCGGGCCCGGACTGTTTGCCTTCGTGACCTACCCGCTGCTGCTCTGCTGGGCAGTGTGGCTCGCCCGCCGGCACAAGGTGAGCCTCCGGCAGCTGGCCGGGCCCCGGGTGCCGCCCGACCATGTGATCGCCGTTCTCGCGCTGGTCCCCGCGCTGGTGGCGCTCGACGTGGGCACCATCTGGCTGGTCTATACCCCGCTCTCGTGGATCAGCCCCGAGAGCGTCCGCAGCTGGCTGGAACGCATGGAGCGACTGGCACCGCCTCGGCTGGGAGGCTCGCAGGAGCTGCTCTTCCTGGCGGGGGCGGTACTGCTCGCGCCGGTCGTGGAGGAGCTGTTCTTCCGCGGCCTGCTGCTGCATCGCTGGGCCTACAAATGGGGCACCAACCGCGGGCTCCTGGCCACGACTCTGGCCTTTGCCCTGCTCCACGCCTCCCCGGTGAACGCCTTCCTGCTCGGGCTCGGGTTCGGCCTCATCTACCTCAGGACCGGCTCGCTGCCCCTCGCCATCGTGGCCCATGCGCTCAACAATCTCATTGCGCTCGAATTCCTGCCTCGGCTCGGCCCAGATGGGGCAGGCCTCGACCCGCTGGCAGAGTTCCATCAGGGAACCGGCGAGGCGCTGGTCATGTTCTTTGCCGGGGGGACCATCCTGTGGCTGGGGCGGCGCTGGTACTTGCCCGACCCGAAGGCACCGCTGCCGTACGATCGGGGCTTCACGGCCCCGTTAAGTTCCGGGTTCCGAGCTCCAGGTTCCGGGAGCGCTGGGCCGCAATCCCAGCCCTCCCTGCCCCCGTTGAAACTCGGAACCCGGAACTCGGAACTGGAGATGGAAGACGAGATGGCGACGGATCATGAGGTGGCAAAGGCCGGCGAAGTAGCGACGTTGGCCGGAGGTTGTTTCTGGTGTCTCGAGGCCGCGTTCGCGCAGCTCCGGGGCGTCGAGCGGGTGACGTCGGGCTACGCCGGTGGCGCGCTGTCCAACCCGACGTACGAGGCGGTCTGCAGCGGCGCCTCGGGACACGCGGAGGTGGTGCGACTCGAGTACGACGCCGGCGTGATCAGCTTCCGGGAACTGCTGGAGGTGTTCTTCACCATCCACGACCCCACCACCCTCAACCGCCAGGGAGCGGACGTCGGCACCCAATATCGCTCGGCGGTCTTCTATCACACCCCCGAGCAGAAGGCGATCGGGGAGCAGGTGATCGCCGAGTACAATGCCGAAGAGCTGTGGGGTGCGCCGATCGTGACCGAAGTCCTGCCGCTGGAGAAATTCTTCCCGGCGGAAGCGTATCACAACGACTACTTCCGGCGGAATCCCTATCAGCCGTACTGCCTGGCGGTGGTGGCACCCAAGGTGGCCAAGGTGCGGTCGCGGTACGTGGCCAAGCTGAAAAGCAGCAAGGAGTGAGGAGTGAGAGAGGCCGGGCTACGACGCCGTCTGCCCTCTCACTTCTCACTCCTCACCCCTCACTCCTGACTCCTGACTCCTGACTCCTTACTCCTTACTCCTCACTCCTCACTCCTCACCTCCGTGCGCACCGATTTCGAATACATCACGCTCGGACTGGGTGGCCTCGGCAGCGGCGCCTGCTACTGGCTCTCGCGCTCCGCCGGCGGCGATGTGCTCGGCCTGGAACAGTTCGAGCTGGGACACGTGCGGGGCGAATCTCAGGATCATTCCCGCATCATCAGGCTCTCGTATCACACTCCGGGGTATGTCCGCTTGGCCAAACGCGCCTATGAGTCCTGGGCCATGGTGGAAGCCGAGGCCGGGGAGCCCTGCGTGCTTCGGACCGGCGGCCTCGATCTGGCCCCGCGCGACAGCCGTATTCCGCTCGACCCGTACATGAGCAGCATGCGCGCCGAGGGCGTCGAGTTCGAGCACCTCGCGGCCGACGAGATCATGCGCCGCTGGCCCCAGTTCCGGCTCACCCCCGACTGTCACGGCCTGTTCCAGCCGGAGGGCGGCATCGCCATGGCAGCCCGGGCCAATGCGGTGCATCAGCGGCTGGCGCGAGAGCACGGCGCCACCCTTCGCGACCGGAGCCCGGTCTCGTCGGTCCGTTCGGTGGGAGGGGAGGTGGAGGTCGTGGCGGGCGACCGGCCCTATCGCTGCCGTCGGCTGGTGGTGGCTGCGGGACCCTGGTCCAACACCGTCCTTCGCTGGCTGGGCCACGCGCTCCCGCTCGAGGTCACCCAGGAACAGGTCACCTACTACGCCACGCCGTACCTCAGGGAGTTCGAACCCGGTCGATTCCCGGTCTGGATCTGGATGGACGATCCCTGCTTCTACGGCTTCCCCGCCTTTGGCGAGCCGGCCACCAAGCTGGCGCAGGATGCCGGAGGGCGGCCGGTGACGGCCGAGACCAGGACCTTCGAGCCGGATCCCGCGAATACCGAAAGGGTCGAGACCTGGGCCCGGACCTACCTGCCGAGGGCACTGGGACCGGTGCATTACACCCGCACCTGCCTCTACACGCTGACCCCGGACCGCGACTTCGTGATCGACCGGGTGCCGGGGCATGAGGCCATCGCCATCGCCATTGGCGCCGGGCACGCCTTCAAGTTCGCCTCGGTAATCGGCCGGATTCTGAGCGAGCTGGCGCTTACCGGCACCACCCCATCGGACCTCAGGCCGTTTTCGATGGCCCGGCCAATCCTCAGGCAGCAGAACCCCGTCAGGTCGTACATGGTCTAGTGTCCTGATACGCGATAGGCGTCTCGCCTCAGATCAGGGTGTGGGGTCTGCCTGACACATGCTGCCAGGATTTCGTGGTACGAGGCGAAGTTGCGTCCAGGAGCCAGATTGGCTCGTTTTGGCCCTTTCCGAGGTTTCCATTCGGCTATACATTTGCTATCGTATGAGAGCGCGGCGGCGCCGTTGGAGAGTCCCCCCCTCTCCTCATCCCCCCGCCAGCCCAACGTTAATGAGCCTGGACCCAGCGCGTACCGTGGAGCAGCGCCTTCGCGCGGCGGTCGAGTCGTCGCCCAGCGGCATCCTGATGACGGACGCGGCGGGGAGAATCGTGCTGGTCAACCGCGAGATCGAACGGCTGTTCGGCTACTCCCGAGAGGAGTTGCTGGGCCAGTCGGTCGAGTCGATGGTCCCCGAGCGTTTCCGCGGTCTTCATCCCGCCTTCCGCGCCGGCTTCCAATCCGACCCGAGGGTCCGCTCCATGGGCGCGGGCCGGGATCTGTACGGCCTCCGGAAAGACGGAAGCGAAGTGCCGATCGAGATCGGACTCACCCCGGTGGTGACCGAGGAGGGGCTCTTCGTCCTCGCCTCGATCGTGGACATCACCGCCCGGCGCAAGGCCGATGCGCGCTTCCGGGTCGCGGTGGAGTCGTCTCCCAACGGCATGGTGATGGTGGATTCGCAAGGGAAAATCGTCCTGGTGAACCGGGCAGTCGAACGGATGTTCGGCTACCGCCGTGAGGAATTGCTCGGCCAAGCGATCGAGATCCTGGTTCCGGATCGGTTCCGGACCCGCCATCCAGGTGACCGGGGCGGGTTTTTTGCCGCCCCCCGCGAGCGGGCCATGGGCGCGGGGCGCGAACTGTTCGGGCTCCGCAAGGACGGCAGCGAGATACCCGTGGAGATCGGACTCAATCCCATCGAGACCGAGGAGGGCATGTTTGTCCTCAGCTCCATCGTGGACATCAGCGCCCGGAAGCGGGCCGAGGCGGAGCACCACGAGCTGGAAGACCAGCTGCGCCAGTCACAGAAGCTGGAGGCGGTCGGTACCCTCGCCGGCGGCATCGCCCACGACTTCCGCAATATCCTCAACGGCATCATCGGGTTCGGGGAGCTGCTAGGGGAACAGCTTCAGGGGGACAAGGGAGCCGACGACCTCGCGGAGTTGCTCCGGTTCGCCAGTCGCGGCAAGGACCTGGTGGAGCGAATCCTCACCTTCAGCCGGCGGCATGAGCCGACCCTCAAGCCCATCCCGCTCAAGCCGGCGGTGGCCGAGGCGCTGAAGCTCCTGCGGGTCACCCTGCCCACCTCCGTCGATATCGAGATCAACCTGCGCGAGGCGCCGCGGGTCCTGGCCGACGTGACTTCGGTTCACCAGGTGGTGACCAACCTCGGGACCAACGCGGCGCATGCCATGCCCGAGGGCGGACGGCTTGCCATCACCCTGGAGCCGTTTTTCGTGCGCGACAGCTTTGCGCGGGCCAATCCGGAGTTGCACGAAGGGGAGTACGCCGTGCTTACCATCCGGGACTCCGGGCACGGAATGGATGCAGCAACTCGCGCCCGCGTGTTCGAGCCGTTCTTCACCACCAAGGCGCCCGGTTCGGGGACCGGCCTCGGCCTGGCCATGGTCCACGGCATCATGAAGGAGCACGACGGCGCGGTGCTCCTCAACAGCGAGCTGGGCGAGGGAACCACCGTCCGGTGCTTCTTCCCCGCGCTGTACGAGGAGTCTGCCGCTACAGCCCAGACGGAACCGCCGGCGCCAAGGGGGGAGGGGCAGCACGTGCTGTACGTCGACGACGAGCCGGGCCTGGCCCGGGTGGGGGAGCGCCGACTGGGCCTGCTCGGCTACCGGGTCTCCGTGGCCACGGACGGCCAGACCGCCCTGACCAAGTTCCTGGCCGATCCAGCTGGATACGACGTGGTGGTGACCGATTTCACCATGCCGGAAATGAACGGACTCGAGCTTGCCAGGGAGCTCATCAAGATCCGTCCTGATATCCCGATCATCATGACCACCGGCTACATCGACGAGTTCCCGCCCGACGCGATCGCCGAAGCCGGCGTGCGGCGCCTGGCGATGAAGCCGATCGGCATGCAGGAGCTTGCCCGGGTGGTAGCGGAGGTGCTGGCAATGCACACCCGGGAGTAGGGGACCCAGCGAAGCGAAGGGCAATCCAGGGAATAGGGAACGGGGAACAAGCTGGCTGCCGGCCCCCCGTTCCCTATTTTCTGTTCTCAGTCCCCCCCTCCCGCACGTTCTCAACGCCGGCTAAGGTACGGCACCCCTCCCTGGAGGCGTCGTGCCAACCCGCCGCGAGTTGCTCCGCACTGCCCTGGGCTCTGGCCTCTTCGCGCTCGCCCCGTTCTCCCCCCGCGGAATCTCATCGCCCGGCAGCCCCACCGGCCTTCGCCAGTCGGTGTGCCGCTGGCCCTTCGCGTCGATCCCTGACGCGGAGTTCTTTCCGATGGTGAAGGAGCTCGGGTTCGGGGCGGTGGACCTGCTCACCGAGCGGGAGTGGCCCCTGGCGGAAGCGCAGGGGCTCATCTGCTCCATGGGCACGCCCACCGACCGCCGTGACTTCATCCGCCGCGGTCTCAATGACCGGGCCAATCATCCGCTGCTGCTGGGCGAGCTGGAGCAGGCGATTCGGGCGGCCCGCCGTCATGGCGTCCCCAATATCATCGCCATGGTCGGCAACCGGGACGGGAAGAGCGACGAGGAGGGGCTGGCCGCTACGGTCGAGGGACTCGACCGGGTCAAGGCCCTCGCCGAGGAGGAGGGGGTGACGATCTGTCTCGAGATGCTCAACAGCCGGGTCGACCACAGGGACTTCCAGGGCGATCGGACCGCATTCGGGCTGCAACTCATGTACGCGGTGAATTCCCCCCGAGTCCGGCTCCTGTACGACATCTACCACATGCAGATCATGGAGGGTGACGTGATCCGGACCATCCGGGACCACGGACACTGGATCGCCCACTACCACACTGCCGGCAACCCCGGCCGGAACGAGCTCGACCCCAGCCAGGAGCTCAACTATCGCGGCATCGCGAGGGCCATCGCGGACTCCGGGTTCGCTGGCTGGATCGCGCATGAGTTCATTCCGATCCGCGACCCCCGGGCGGGGCTGGCCGAGGCGAAGGAGATCTGTCAGTGAGGAGTGAGGAGTGAGGAGTGAGAGGTGGCAGTAGGCAGTGAGGAGTGAGAAGTGAGAGGTGAGAAGTAAGGAGTAAGGAGTGAGGAGCGTGTCATCCCGAGCGCAGCGAGGGATCTCCGAGCGAGCCCTGACAGGAGCGCTTGGTCGGAGGTCCCTCGCTGCGCTCGGGACGACACCTCTCACCTCTCGCCTTCCTACGTCTCACTCGGCACTTCTCACTCCTTACTCCTCACTCCTTACTCCTCACGTCTCACGTCTCACGCCTCACCTCTCACGGCAGCCCGAACGCCACCACGTAGTCCCCGAACGTCGTGCCCAGGTTCCCGTGACCGCCGGCGGCGATCAGGATGTACTGCTTCCCGTTCACCATGTAGGTCATGGGCGTGGCCTGGCCACCGGCGGGGAGGGCGCCCTTCCACAGCTGCTTCCCGGTCTCCAGATCGAAGGCGCGCAGGTAGTCGTCCATCGCCGCCCCGATGAAGACGAGACCGCCGGCGGTGATCATCGATCCGCCCATGTTGGGTGAGCCCCACTGTTCGGAGCCCGGCACCTTCGCAAGCTCCGGCACCTGTCCCAGCGGCACCTGCCAGCGCTGCTCTCCGGTCGCGAGGTCGATCGCTACCAGGCTGCCCCACGGTGGCCGGTTGCAGGGGATACCCTTGGGCGAGGCGAGCATCCCCCGGCTCATGCGATACGGGGTGCCGATCTGGTTGCCGCTCGAGTCGCCCGGCTCGCGCCGCGCGAGCCGTACCCAGAGCGGAATCCGGATGAGGTTGGTCACCAGCAGATGCCGCTCCGGCGACCAGCTGGCGCCCCCCCAGGTGGTGCCGCCGGAGTATCCCGGAAACATCACCGTACCCTGGAGACTCGGCGGGGTGAACAGCGGTCCGCTCCGCATGGCGTCGAAGGCAGCGCGGCAGGCATCCCGTTCGGCCGGAGTAACACCCCATAGGTCCTCGCGCGTGAGCGGCGCCGGGAA
>JBGQJV010000223.1:0-7320 GCA_041499215.1 Gemmatimonadota bacterium
CTCCTCGCCATGCCGCTTGCCGCCCAGGCCTCGCCCTACATTCCGCGTGACGATCCCAGGCTCGCCGCCTTCGAGCACCTGATCGCGCTGGGCGACGTGGAGGATCCGAGCCCCATGGTGCGGCCGATCCGGCGGCTCGATGCAGTCCGCGCGCTCGACTCCGCCCTCGCCCGGGGCGAGGCCCGGGACACCGGCCTCATCGACGAGCTGCGCTCAGCCTGGGCCGAGGACTCAGCCCAGGCTCGCTGGGAAGTGGAAGGAAAGGCCGGAGGTCAGGGATACACGGAGGGCCGGCGCGACGTACTGCACCCCGGAGGCCCCGGCCGAGTCCGGCCTTACGTCGAGGTTCGGCTTCAGGGAACGTTCGAGAATCTGGTCCTGGTCAGCCGCCCCGCGATCGAGCCGCGAGTCACCGACGACCCCGACTGGCCCGGCCGCAAGGATCTGAAGATCACGGGGCGCCACGCGGAGGGTTACGTCTCGGCCCAGTTCAAGTACGCGCGGTTGTTCTATGGTCAGATGGATCAGAACTGGGGACCGGTCACCGTGCCGGGGATCGGGCTCAGCGACTACGGCTACCCCCGCCCCGCCTTCGGCTTCGAGGTTGGCGCGGGTCGCATTCGCCTTGCCGCGCAGGCCTCGACCCTGGCGGATCAAACCGATACCGCGGGCGTGGTGACTCATCGCTACTTCTTTGCCCATCGGCTCGGAGCAAGGCTCAGCCGCCGGTTCGATCTGGCGCTGTGGGAAACCGTCGTCCTGGCAGGCCCTGACCGATCGTTCGACGGCCGCTACCGGAACCCGGTTACCCTGCTGCTGCTCGCCAACCAGTACGGGCTGGGAGACCAGGGGAATCTGATCCTGGGGTTCGATTTCCAGTGGCGACTGGGGCAGCGCACCACGCTGCAGGGCCAGGTCGGGATTGACGACTTCCAGTACAAGAAGCGCTCCGGGCCGACACGCTATCCCGACAGGTACGCGTTCACCCTGCAGGCCACCGGACCACTCCGCGACAGGGTGGCGTGGCGCGCGCTCTATACCCAGGCCTCCAGCCTCGCCTTCCGGACCTTTCGCGCAGCCGAGAACTTCACCGACCAGGGAGTGGGCCTGGGGCGATCCTTTGCCGACAACGACCAGGTCACCCTGAGTGTCACGGCGCCCGTCACCAGCCGCTGGCTCATCAACCCCGAGTTGACCCTGCTGCGGCAAGGCGAGGGCCGACTGGACCAGCCAGTGCCGGCATCGGGGACTACGACTGCCGGCGACACCCCGGAGGTGTTTATCGGAACGGTAGAGCGCACCTGGCGCGCGGCGATCGGCGTGAGCGGACGGCAGGGGCCGCTGGTCGTGCAGGCCAACGGCGGAATCCACTATGTCGACAACGCCGGCAACATCAGCGGCCGACACCGCACCCGCTTCGTCGGACGGATCCAGGCCACTCTGGGCCTGGGCCGGCACGGACGGTTCTAGCGTGGCCGCGCGCCCCTCACCTGCCCCACGGCTCTCGCCCGCCCGGCTGGCCACGCTGGTGGAGCGGATGCGCGGCCGGCGGATCGTGGTCATCGGCGACGCGATGCTGGACCGTTACCTCCTGGGAGACACCGAGCGGATTTCGCCCGAGGCTCCAGTGCCCGTGGTCAGTGTCACCGAGCGCCGCATCACGCTTGGGGGCGCGGCCAATGTCGCGGCCAACGTCGCGGCCCTCGGGGGAGAGTGCCGGCTTGTCGGGGTGGTGGGGCTCGACCGGGAGGGAGAATCGCTGCGGGAGGCGATGGCGCGTTGTGGCCTGGAGGATCGCTGGCTGCTCGAGATCCCCGACCGCCCCACGACGTCGAAGACCCGGGTCGTGGCCCGGGGACAGCAGGTGGTGCGGATCGACGAAGAGGAAGACGGCCCGCTGGCCACCGAACCACTGAGCCGGCTGACCGCCCTGGCCGCGGAGGCGCTGGCCGACGCCGATGCGCTGCTGTTCGAGGACTATGACAAAGGCGTCCTGGCGCCTGCGCTCATCCGGAGCGCGATGACCGCCGCCCGGGGCCGGAGGATCCCCACCGTTGTGGACCCCAAATTCCGCTCGTTCTTCGCCTATGCCGGAGCGACGCTGTTCAAGCCCAATCGGCGCGAGCTCGCTGCCGCCCTGCCCGGGATCGATCTGGGCTCGGCGCGGGACCTGATGCAGGCGGCGGACAAGCTGGACACCGAGTATCTGCTGCTCACCCTCGGCGCCGGCGGCATGGTACTGGTGACCCGGGGCGGCAGCCCGCCACCGTACCGGATCGAGAGCCTCGCCCGCGAGGTGTACGACGTTTCCGGCGCGGGAGACACCGTTACTGCCTGGGCTGGGGCGACACTCGCGGCGGGCGGCAGCGCCATCGAGGCCGCGGAGATCGCGAATCTCGCGGCCAGCGTCGAGGTGACCAAGGCGGGCGTTGCGACGGTCTCACCGGAGGAGGTGCGGGAAGCGCTGCGGTAGAGTTCCGGGTTCCGAGTTCCGAGTTCCGAGTCGGCAGTGCCACACGAGTGAAAGCCACTCCAGAGCCTGATTCCTTAGTTGAGTGACTCGGAGCCCAGAACTCGGAACTCGGAACTGTCCCCCGGGGTTGCCCCACCCCGGTGCGCGGTTGTAGGTTTTCGGCCCTTCGGGCGATTAGCTCAGCTGGTTAGAGCGCGCGCCTCACATGCGCGAGGTCGGGGGTTCGAGCCCCTCATCGCCCATCGGATCCCCTCAAACACCTCTTCGACCTTACGGTCGGAGAGGTGTCGTGCTTCGAGGTGTACTCCCGCCGCAGGCTAACGATCGACCATCCGCTGCGAGCTCTCGGAGTATCGCGCCCCGTGGACCGTGATCCGGGCCGCGGAGTCCTCGATTCTCTCCAGATCGTCGGGCGAAAGCTCGAGAGCGGCAGCCCCGAGGTTCTCGTCCAGCCGCTTCAGCTTGGTCGTGCCGGGGATCGGGACAATCCACGGCTTCCGGGCGAGAAGCCAGGCGAGAGCCACCTGGGCCGCAGTCGCCTGCTTTCGTTGGGCAATCGCAGCCAGCAGGTCGACCAGCGGCTGGTTCGCCTTCCGGTTCTCCGGCGTGAAGCGCGGCACGGTGCTCCGGAAGTCGGTACTGTCGAACGTCGTACGCTCGTCGAGCCGACCCGTGAGGAAGCCTCTGCCCAGCGGGCTGAAGGGGACAAAGCCGATCCCGAGTTCCCCCAGGGTCGTCAGGATCTCCTCTTCGGGCTCTCTCCACCAGAGCGAGTATTCGCTCTGGAGCGCCGTCACCGGCTGCACCGCGTGGGCGCGACGGATGGTGTAGGCGCCCGCTTCGGACAACCCGAAGTGCTTGACCTTCCCTTCCCGGATCAGCTCCTTCACCGTGCCCGCCACCTCTTCGATCGGGACCTGCGGGTCCACCCGGTGCTGATAGTAGAGGTCGATGGCGTCGACCCTCAGGCGCTGGAGCGACTCCTCCGTCCGCTGCCGGATATGTTCCGGGCGGCTGTTGAGCCCCGCCGGCTTCCCGTCAGCATCGAAGGCGAACCCGAACTTGGTGGCGATGACTACCTGCCCTCGGAAGGGGGCGAGAGCCTCCCCCACCAACTCCTCGTTCGTGAACGGACCGTAGACCTGGGCGGTGTCGAACAGGGTGACGCCGCGCTCCACGGCGGCCCGGATGAGCGCGATCATTTCCTGCTTGTCAGCCGCCGGACCGTAGCCGAAGCTCATCCCCATGCAACCGAGCCCGATAGCCGAGACTTCGAGGCTGCTGGTGCCGAGCCTGCGCTTCTGCATTGCCCCTCCCTTGTTTGGCGTCATCGCAATCGCTTCGCTGGTTCCCAAGTCGGAGGAAACCGGTCGCGGGACAAATCTCGCACCGTGCCATGCCATCTATCTACTTGACAAATGTTTACACTTTGATAAGCTCTACTTCTCAATGCCTGATGACCTGGGTGGTATCACCGTGTTCGTTGCGGTCGCTGAGGCTCAGGGCTTCCGCGCCGCCGGCGGGCGCCTCGGGGTCAGCGGCTCAGCCGTGAGCCAGACCCTCCGTCGGCTCGAGGAGCGGCTTGGCATCGCGCTGGTGCGGCGCACCACCCGCAGCGTGCGACTCACCGAAGCAGGGGAACGTCTCTACGCGGCAGCAAGGCCGGCGCTCAACGAATTGCGCGCCGCCGTCGCCGCGGCGGGCGAGCTCGGCCAAGAAGCGCGCGGCACCCTCCGCCTCCACGTGGCCAGCGTCGCCGACAGCTTCCTCGCCGGGCCGCTCATCGCCGGATTTCTCGCCAAGCATCCGCACGTCCAGCTCGACCTCGTGGTAAGCGACGAACCCCTCGACATTGTGGCCGAGGGGTTCGACGCCGGGATTCAGTTGGGCGAGGTGATCGACCTCGACATGCACGCTGTCGCCGTAACGGGCGACATTCGGCTCGTGGTGGTGGGAGCCCCGTCCTACTTCGCCCTGCGCCCGCCCCCGCGGCACCCGCGCGAGCTCGCCGAGCATGACTGCATCAACTGGCACGCATCGGCCCGGGCGGCGCCGTACCGGTGGGAGTTCACTGAGGACGGGCGCGATTTCTCGGTCGCTGTTCGGGCGCGGGTCCTCACGACCGACCCCGCGCTCAACATTCGCCTCGCCCGTGCGGGAGTAGGGTTGAGCCTGGCCTCCGAGGATCGCGTGCACGAGGACGTGGCGCGCGGCGACCTGGTGCTGGCCCTGGAGGAGTTCTCGACCCCCTTCCCAGGGCTCTACCTGTACTACCCGCAGCGCCGGCACGTCCCGCCCGCGCTACGAGCCCTGATCGCGTGTCTCCAGAGGGTGCCTCGGCGGTGATCGCGAGCACAGCCATGGCCGTAACCGCAGACAGAACACGGCTTTCGTGTGTGCGAAGCCGGATCCGTACGACCCACTTCTGCGCCTCACATGCGCGAGATCGGGGGTTCGAGCCCCTCATCGCCCACTGCAGATCCTCGGGCAGCTCTTCGACCTCACCGTCGGAGAGCTGCTTTTCCTTCAGCGCCACCGGTGAGTCACACGGTTCGTCGGTGAGCCGGGCTGCTCGCCACGTTGGCCCTGCGGCGCCGAGGATACAGGGTATGGAGGCAAGCGGCCCCGACGCGCTCGACATTGCGGAGCGGAAGGAACTCCACACCGATCTCCTGCTCACCGACGTGGCCGTGACGGGCATCAGAGGAAGGTACGAGAAGTTCTGGATAATCCCGGTCCCTAGCCCTCCCTACGACCATCCGCCTGCGGAGTCGGCGGACCCAGCGGGGCGCGCGGGATGGTGAACCAGAACTCTGTCCCCCGGCCGGGGGCCGGCCGCGCGCCAATCCGTCCACCGTGGCACTCGACAATCCGGCGGCTGATCGCGAGACCCAGCCCGGTGCTCGCCTCGCCGCCCGTGGGGCGGGCCGACAGACGGGCGAAATCCTGGAACAGCCGGGCATGGTCGGCCGCGGTGAGGCCGGGTCCTTCATCCCGAACCACGACCAGCCAGCCCTGCTCCTCCTCACCGGCCTCGACTCGCACCGTGGCCCCTGGCGGTGAGTACTTGACCGCGTTGGAGATCAGGTTATCCACGACCTGGCGAAGCCGAACCGGATCCCCTGCCACCGTCGCGGACCTGGCCGGGTCCAGCACCACCCGCGAGCCCTTGGCCGCCGCCACCCGGGCGTGCCGCTCCACCGCCTGCCGCAGGAGGGTCGCCGGGTCGAATTCCACCGAGTTCAGGACGAGCTTGCCCGATTCGATGTGACTGACGTCGAGCAGGTCATCCAGCAGCCGCAGCATGTATCCCGCCTGGCCGGCGATGTCCTCGAGGAACGAACGCTGCTCCTCAGGGCTCACGTCGTCCTCCGGCGACAGCAGCAGTTCCGCGACACTCCCGATCGCGCCGATGGGGTTGCGCAGGTCATGAGCCGCAATGCCCAGGAACCGGTTCTTCTCCTCGTTCAGCTGCAACAATCGTTGGTTCTGTTCCTCGATGCGGTGCTTTTGGTCCGCCAGCTCGGAAACCAGACGGGCCTTCTCCACGATGACGGACAGCTGTCCCGCAATCCGCTGAAAGGTGTCGACATGCGCAGAGGCGTAGGTCCCCGGAGCCACACTCGTAAAGAACAGAAACCCGCACGGGACGCCGTTCGCGATGAGGGGGCACGTGAGCGAAGACCTGTAGCCCTCGTCCACCAGGAGCCGGGTCGCGGCGGAGTGGGGCTTCACCTCGAGGTAGGCGAAGAGATCGTTGATGATGCGCGGGCGGCCGGTGCGCAGGATGTCCTCGAGGCTGCTGCCAGCCATCGTGGCCCCGTATCCCCGGTCCAGCAGGACTCTTGACTGGGTAGACCTCGCCCAGCGGGCACGCAGCACCTGATTGTCCTGCTCGAGCAGGGCGCAGCCGAGCCGGTCGTAGGGAATGATCTCCCGGAAGTCGCGATAGACGCCATCGAGGACGTCGTCCAGCAGCAGCCCGGCGTTGATACGCGCGGCCATCCCGGACAACCGGACAAACTCCTGGTATTGTCGCTCGAGGGACTTCGATAGGGCCCCAAGGCACTCCCCCAGACGTCCGACGGCATCGCCGCCCCCGACACCCACCTCGATGCCGTATTCGCCCCGCTGGAGCCGCTCGGTGGTCTCGATATAGCGGAGGATGCGGTCGTCAACGGGCGGCCCTGAATCCAGCATGGCCATGCTCTCTCCTCGGCGGAGGTGGGGGGCCTGCTAGAGTATCTCGGTCTGAGGGCCGCCGAACTTGAGGGCCGCTGATCCTGTCTGGATCAGGGTGAGGCCCGCGTGAGCCTTGCGTGAAGGGAACACCAGGCTGCCTCGGATGGCCGTGCACCCCGCGGCTCCTGCGCTTCCAAGGCGGGTGAGCCGGGTGCCGGCCTCGGCGCGGAGAAGGGACTTCTGGACGCCGTCCGAGGAAGACCGCCCCAACCAGCAGCCGGATCACGACAGCCCAGCGGGCGCCCTCGGCGGCGAGCGGGCGGGGGCCCGCCCTCGCGGCGGGCGGCACCGCAGCTCGAGGCCGCCGAGATCTCGACTCTGGCGGCCAGGGTCGAGGTGGCCAATGCGGGAGTGGCGCCGGTCTCGCTGGAGGAGCCTCTGGCGGCGCACCGATAGGCGCACTCCGGGGTTGCCGAGCCATGGCCGCCTTTTCGGCCCTTCGGGCGATTAGCTCAGCTGGTTAGAGCGCGCCTTAGATGCGCCGGCCCAATCACGCGGGTCAGGTCCCGCGGTGATCCACCCCATCGGCGGCTCCAGGCCCGCCGCAGCTGCAAGCCCGATCGGAAACCTGCCATCTCCGCCGCCCGAGTAACGCTCGCGCCACA
>JBGQJV010000224.1:0-7305 GCA_041499215.1 Gemmatimonadota bacterium
GCACCCTCGCGCTTCTCGAAGATTACCCCCGCCTTGTCCGATCTCACCAATGCCCAGCCCGAGTCACGGGGCGGCGTGACCGTTGCTCCGATCAGGTCAATGGAGAGATCCACGGCGCCTGCCGGTGCGTTGCGGGAGTCGCGGGTACAGCCGCCCAGCCCGATCGCGAAGAGAACGATCGCTCTGGTTGTCATGCAACGGACTGTTGATCTACCCAGGGTCACGACCGATTCCGCTCCCCATCGGGAAATTGCCGCCCGCATGACTCGCCGGCCATCAGGGGCGGCGCCTACTGATACGGGCCGACCACGTCGCCTAAGCTGGAGGACCGGGCGTCTCGCGGCAAGGTCATTCCGGAAGGGTCGAGTCATGCTTCCGATGCACCGCGGGGTGTGCCTTATGGTCGGGGGTCGCCTGTCCCCCCTTGCGGTGGTCGGGGTGACGGATCCTAGGAGCGAGGCACCTCGTGGTCGGTCAGGACCGGCAGGAATGGTCCCCATGGACCGGCGGCCTCCCGATACTGCTTCGCCATGACCCGGGTCACCTGAGCGAGGTGGCCCAAGTCGTGCACGACCCACGCCGCCAGCAGCTCCCGCAGCGTCACGCGCCCCAACCCAGGATGGATCCCGGGGAGGTCGAGCGCGGCCGCCGTGAGATGCCACGACTCAAGGAGTTCCAGATTGGCCGCGCGTAGCTGGGCCAGCTCGGTAAGCAGGGAACCGAGCGTACGGCCGATGTTGCGAGTCCGGTGCCGGAAGCGATCATAGGGCTCGAAGCGGGGGTCTGGTCCTCGAGCGAGTATGATCCGCGCCCGAGGAATCCAGTCGGTCTCTTCCCCATCGATCAGGTGTCCCACGACATCGAACGGGCTGAAGGTGTCCGGACCCTCCACGCATCGGGTCCATGAATCGGGCAGGCCGCCGAGCAGGGCCTGCAGGGTGGCCGGCGTACGTGCCAGTGCCTGAACGGCCAGTCCGAGATCAAACTCCATGTCCATGGCTCCTGTGCCCAATGCCCCTCGTAAGCTGACGGGCCGGGGGGAGCTGAGGCAAGCCTCCCGTCTGCGTGGCGGTACCGGTTCGGCCCAGGGACCGGATCATGCCAGGCTCACCGGACCAGGAGACGCGGGGGTTACCCTGTTCGGACCAGGCCCCCGTCCACCAGGAGACTCTCCCCGGTGACGTAGCTCGCCTCGGACGAGAGCGCCGGGCGAGTTCGCCGGCGCAGGCGGCACCCATGCCGCGACTCGCGGCGGTGATCAGGGCGACGGGCTGGCCGGGCATGTGGGGGGAGCGGCCGAGGCAGCCGCGAAGAGCTGGCCTCCAACGACTACCAGCCACAACGCCTGCAATAGGGTGACCACGATGATGCCGTGGACGTTCAACCGCAGGTGACCCGAGACGACGCCCAGGGCGAGGGCGGTTCCCGCCGCGAGCCCGAGGACGGCCGCGGCCCGGGAGAGACGACCGGTAGCCCAGATCGCCGCGGACCAGAGCATGAAGGCGACACCCGAGGATACGACATACACCTTCGCAAATCCCTGGTTGAGGAGGCCGGAGTAGACCAGCAGGGCCTGGTAGGTCGGCTCGGCCCCCGACTCCGCCGAAGCCATGCGCTCGATGACACCTGGCGCGACGAACCCGCTTACTACCGCAGCCGACAGGACGGCGGCGATCCCGAACCCGTAGACCACCAGGGCGGCAGTGGGGAGCGGAGACCACCCAAGCTGGCGGGAAAGCCCAAGCAGTCCCAGGAACAGGACGGGCTGGGCCGCTAGCATGACGGAGTGGACCAGGCGATTCACCAGGGCCTGGTGCCGGGCGGCGCCGTCGCTGGCCAGGTCATGGGCGGTCGGATGCAGGCCGATGATGAGCAGCGGAACAAGCGCGCCGGCAATGAGGGCGATGCCTGCAACCCGGTCACGCTGCATGCGGGTGTCCGTGGGAAAGGGAGCAGCGGAACGGCGCTTGCTAACGACCCGGGTAAGGTGCAGACCGAGGCCCGCCGCGGCAAGCGCAGCAAGGGCGGCGCTGTAGGGACCCTGACGAGCGATGTGCAGGTGACTGACCCTCTGCCGCAGCACTCCCCCCGGATCAGCGGTCCTGCGTCCCGCGCCGAAACACCCACCGGAGGGCAAGTCCGGCACATGCGATCCAGAAGACAAGGCTGAGGACAATGTCCCTGTCGGTAATGTGCTCTGCCCCGAGCGGCACACTGTAGAAGCGGCCGACGCCCAGGCCACGGGCAATGCCGATTCCCAGCGCAAAATAGACCACGGCCCCCGCGGGCACAGCCAGGAGGAAACCCAGGACCCGCGCGGGGCGGGAAGGAGACAACCCGATCGCCAGGGAGAGGAGCAGCAGGATGCCGATGAGAACGGGGAGCACTGGGGCGCTACGCGGCTATGGAGCGACGGTCACCTGCGGCACGGAGCTGCAGCGCCAGGGAAGCCGCCAGCACGAGCAGCACCGGCGCGGTGGCCACGCCCGGGGTATAGCCGCCCTGCCGCAGGGTCCAGAGCGGGTGACCGATGCCGTTGATGAGCTCCACCATCACCTTCCACCGAGTGCGCGGCTTGAGCGAGGACGAGCGCGCCAAAGGTAACCTGGAATCGGGTCATCATTGCGGCCGCCGGACGTTCGGTGGTCAGACGGCAAACACCGTGGTCGGTCGTTTGGGGAGTTCGCCGCGCACCAGCCCCCCGATGGCGGCCGCGATCTTTCGTGCGCCGGCCGGGGATGGCTCTATCTCCTTCACGAAGTCGGTGGACTCGGTGCAGACGGATCGCAGGTCCAGGACATCCACCCCGGCCTTCATGGCCTGGCGAATGATCTGATCATTCAAGAGCGTAAGGGGAACGCGGGCCAGGCGGGCCGTGGTCGAGTCGGTGAGCGGCGGCTCGTAAATCGTGCACACGACCAGTCGAGCCACCCGCGGCCGCAGGTCCGCCAGGACGCGGTGATATCGCGCGGCAAAATCGTCGGTGATGTCTGCCAGCTGCGCCAGGACCCTCGCCGCGCGGTCGACTCTCTGCTCGAGCAGCCCGATGTGCGCTATCGCATCGTTCCCGCCGATGCTCAGAATCGCGGTGTCCGCCTCCTTGGGAAGGTGGGTAAGCTGAAATCGAAGATCATCCATCGTGGACCCATCGCGGGCCAGAAGCTCAACCATCCAGGTCGGGCCGAGGGCTCGCTGGAGACAATCGGCGGTGTCCGGTTCGGGGGCAGTGTAGGAATTGTTGTCGAGAATTGAATCCCCGAGCAAGGCGAGATGGCGCATGAATCACAGGTGCAGGTTTGCCGGGTGACGACCACGGCGTAAGCTGCGGGCCGGGGCGCGGCCGCACAAGGACGTCACCGGGAAACCGAATGCAGGGTCCAGCCGCCGTCATGGCGGGACATCGGTGCACAACCGGTAAGCGAGTCACCCACAACGCCAGACTCGGAGTTCTTGCGGATCACCAGGGTGGTGGAGTCGGTCCATCGGGGGTCGGATGGGCCCCAGTGCTGCCGCAGCTCGATCTTCCATTCGAGCTCGAAGCTGGGGCTGATGGCTTGGTTCGTCCTGTGCTCAGCGCAGACTGTCGATGGAGCAGCCTGGCTCGTGCCCGCCAATGATCCGGCGTCCGAGGTCGATCGACTCTGCCGTGGCTTGCTCCTCGGTTGGGTATCGTGTCGCGCCGCTGAAGGCGCGTAGTCGCCCCTTCCGTCGGATCTCGACCTCCACCGTCCACAGCCCGGTGGCGTGCAACTGGTACGGTCGCGCGACGATGCGGAAGCCCTTGTGGGATACTGTGGTCACGGCCCACTACCCTCTGCCGCCAGGTCAGTGCAGGTCAGCTACGGAGCATTCCGGAAGGGCTCCGTCAATAATGCGGCGTCCGAGATCGAGGCAGCCGGCATTGGCGTTGAGTTCGGTCGGATAAGTGATTGGGGCGCTGAATGCCCGGTAGCCCCGGTCTCGGGCGATCAGGAGGTCAAGCGTCCAGCGGCCGGAGCCGCGCAGCTGGTACGTGCGCGGCGTGATGCTGAAGCCCTTGTAGGGCAGGGGGCTGATGGGGTCCTCCAAGTGGGAGCCGTCTGAAGTATAGCTACTTCGCTGTGGGGACGCCTAACGACGCCGCCGGGAGGTTCACGCCTCGCAGTACGCCTTCACCGCGTCCATGTCCTTGTCGAGCGCCTTTTGTACCATTCCCTTGATGAGGCGGTTGATGATCCGCGCGAACAGAGGTTGCACGGAGAAAAACAAGAAGACCTTCTGTTTCTCCGTGAACACTCCGCGTCCTCCGTGCCTCCATAGGTAGGCTTATAACGAGCCGTCCCAAAACGCGATGGTGTCGCAGCTGCACATCAGATGACCCTTGGCATCCTCACGGCCCCAGCGCTCCAGCCGAACCGTCAAGGAACGGCGGCCGGCGGGGTCAGCACCGACCAGTGAGCGTCCCGAAACTGCCAGCCGGCGGGGCGATGCTCGGCGAGGCCGGTGAAGAACCCGTCCTCTTCCACCCGACGGCCGGCAGTGTCGATGCGCAGCTCGTGGTACGGCGCGGCCAGCATGGCGAGGCCGCCCGCGAGGGGGTCGACCCGGAGCGGCTGGCCCCAACGCAGCTCAATGTGGGCGATGGCTTGGGTAAGCAGCCGGATGCCACCGACCGCGGAGTCGCTGTTGGGGAACACCAGCCTGCCTTCAGCTGCCATGAAGAAGGCGGGATCGCTGAGGAAGTAGGAACGCCACGCTGCGGGACCCTGTTGCGAGACCGCCTCGGCGACTTCAGCGGCAAAGAGGCGCACGCTGTCCTCGATTGCCGCCGCGTGGCGGACATCGAGGGTGGCCGCCTGGGCCGGACCAGGGGAGCCCTGCCGGGTCTCGCACGCCGCAAGCGCCAGCACCGACAGCAGCACCGCTGGGCTATGCAAGCTCGCCTCTGGCGACCACTGTTGCGCCTGACGAGTCCGGAAACGCGGCGGTCGGGGACCGGCTCGCCCACGCCACCATCGGCGCCTCTGCCTGGAGGTGGCCGCCGCCTCGGAAAAGCCAACCCGGCAGCTCCATGCGATACCGGGTCCGCGGGACTAGCGGACCAGCAGGTAGGTCACCAGCCCTGCGAGTCCCAGCCCTGCCGCGAGGCCGAGATAGCCCACGGTCCGCCAGCTCATGTCATCCCGAGCGGCCCACGTCGCCTCATGCAGGAAGAAGCGCTCCGGACCCGCCTTCCGGACGATGGTCGCCGTAATCAGGTGGCGGAGCAAATGGGTGTCCTTGAGGCCGAGGTCCCGAAGCCGCTGGGCCGAGGGACCGGAAACCGCGCCACGGGTGCGAAAGGTCTTCACAATCTGGCGTTCGAACCGGGCACCGAGGAGGACGGGAGCGAGCGTGCTCATGGGACATTTCCCCGCGGGACTAATGACTGGGACCACGCCGGGAACGAAACTCGGTGCTGGAGGCGTGCCTGCAATGTAGTCGAGCGGCACACCCGGAGCGAGTCAGGTGGACCTGCGGTGGCAGTCGGGCAGCTTCATGCGGAGTCTATTTGGCGGCGCGCTACTCACGCGCGGCCACGAACCTGCCGGAGGACCGGGGGCCGCTGAAAGTGCTCCACTCCCAGGTCCCGGAATAACCGTCGCCTCTTGGCACCGCTTGCAGCGCCACGTTGTGGTCGGCGTTGGTTGGATTGAGCTGGATCAGAAGGGTGGTGCCGTGCCGGAGGCCCACCAATTCTCCGGAGCCGACCTGGGGTCCGACCGGCGTTGTGGTGTCGGCTCCAGGAATCCACTCGATGTTCCAGGTGCCCGTGAAGGTGGAGTCATCGGCGAAGTCGAGTTGGAGGCGCCCGGTGAGCAGGGGTTGGCCGGTCGCACTCTCCGCAGAGTAGTGGAACCCACCCGGACGGAGCGCGGCAAAGTCGCCCGGGGCGCTGGAGCAGGCCATGAGCAACACGAGGGGGAGGAGCGAAGGGCGCATGAGGGTGCTCGGTCAGAATGAAATAGGACCCAGGCTGGCGCGATCGGAGCATGAGAAGAGACGCTCTCGACCGGAACAACGTGACAGCGACGAATCCGACGTTACGACCTGTAACCGTGCGGCCGGGGACCTTCCCCTAGCCGGTGTGGGACTCCCTGAGGGAAGGCCGACCGGTCTGATCTGCGCTCACGATGACCTCAAACCCCGTGCCTTCCTGGCTCGACCTCTCGGCCGCACCGAAAGCGGCGTTGGGCGTAGGCGGTCCGAGGTCGGTAAGGTCCTCCGGGGCGATCGGCTCATCGATCCGGCTCAGGTGCAGCGCTCCCGCGGTTCGCAGAGGCAGGACCGTGACGCTCTGGGTTCCCGGGGCGTCCAGGGGTCGCCATTGGCTCTCCTCGGCTCGAGGACTGGCAAAGAGGAGGGTGAACCGGGCCACATGCCCTGGCGCCACCCGCGCAAGCCAGGCCACAGGCTCTTGCGCGAACGGGTCGGTGGCCGGGGATAGAACCGGGCCTGCACTGTAGGGGATGAGGAGATCGGGGCCCCGGGTCCATCCGGGACGGAACTCCTTCGGGCGGTTCCAGCGGCTCACGGCGGTTCCGACGGCGATGCGCCACCGGCCCGTGGGGTAGGCCGTGAGCATGACCTCTTCGCGGGTCGTCCGCACCGCCAGGTGAACCTCGTCTTCGTGGGTCCAGACGCGCCAGAGGCCGGAGAGCGGGTTCGCTACGGAACCGAGCGCAAACCGGAAGGCCTTGGTGGTCATCGGGGAAGGGTAACGACCCCGGGGGCGAAGCGCTGCCTTCACTCGCCGACAGCGGCCCGTGCGTCAGGCGATCCGTGAGGCCTGCGATTGCCTGGAGGCGCGGGCATGCTCGGGATGGGTGATATCGGCACAGATTGCCAGTTCCACCACCGGATCTCCGAGGGTGAGCGCCTCCCCTCCGGGACCGGGAGTGAACGCGACCTCCTCGCTCTCATGCAGGAACTCCTTCAGGTACCTCCTCACCCCGGAACCGGGCACAAAACTCAACGCGCCAATGTGCAGGCGATCGTCCAGTGCAACGGGGCTCCAGCGACGATGCGCAGATTGCGCGTATCCGAGAGCAGCTGCAGCGGCCGCAGGCGACGCGAGGCGGACATGGCTGCGGACACTGTCGGCAATGTCGCGCGGAATGGGGAGTGACTGCGCACCGCGAGGGTGAGGTCTGGCACGGAAGGCTTCGGGTACGGCGGGCTAGCGCTGCAGTTCACCGCCGAACCAGCGCTCGACAAACTGCTGCAACGAGCCTGCGACCCACTGGCGGCTGTCGGTCTCGTGGTCCCAGAGGAAGATGTCCGGGC
>JBGQJV010000225.1:0-7295 GCA_041499215.1 Gemmatimonadota bacterium
GGGCGCCAGGGAAACGCACTCGGCGTTGCTTTCGCAAAGCTCCCGGTCGACGCGGATCCGAAGGGTCATGGGCAGGAATCGGGAGTTTCGGCCGCCACCTCAGGGCCGCGCCGGTGCCTAGTCCGGTATCGCCAACAACCCTTCAATTACTCCCGAAGGCGATCTCTGCAAGACAAGTATCCTCGCCATTGTGTACCTGTTGCACGGCGAGGGTCCGATGAATAGGTTAGACGCATTCTTCCTCAACAGGGTGGCGGGATGCGGAAATATCTATCGGAAGCTTGGGCGCGACTGTGGGGTTTTCTTGTGAACCGCTACGGGCCCCTGCCATTGGTTGGAGTGGGTTTTGCCGTGTTCTTCTTGCTCATTGGGATATTTGCCGAGGAGTGGCTTGGCCTTCGCTGGCAAGAGTTCGTGAATGGATGGCAGGCGTTACTTGATCTTCGAATCGGTTTCTTCGGTCTCGTGGTATTCGCTCTGCTGATTGGATTGATGTTCCTGGCTTTTATCGACACAAGTCCGGTGGCTTTGGTATTCCGACAATGGTTGAACCGAAACAAGACGAAGGCTTCGGTCATCCTTACGCTGGACGAGAAAGAGGCAATCGCGCGACTTAGAACACTATGGCATGACGATGGTGGCGCTTTTTGTGCTCAGCAAATGGCCTCGATGCTTCAGAAAGTGAAGGAGGAGTTAAGTGAGAAGCACTATGCCGGATTCTACGATTGGCTTATCGCGAACCTCGGGACCAAATGCACGGCCTTTGAAGCCGATCTTGCATCGAACTCGGAGCCGCTGCCCAAAGTCATTGCAGGAATAGAGGCAGCAAACGGAGCCTTCTTGAGAGCATGCGAGGACCTCTACGAGGCCCACCAACAAGGTGATATCGACCTAGGATCTGAAGCCTACCGCGACTCATACCGCCGCTTACTGGGACGGCACGACAAGTTTTACAGGGAGATAAGCGTCTCGAATAACTATCCGTTGATCGATGGTGTGCTGAAGATGTTCATTCCCAATCCTGTCTTCACTGGGCCCTTGGCTTCGAGGAAATTTCTAAGACAGCAGGCGTGGGATGGTGACGCCCCCTTTCCCTGGCCATGAGATGATTAGGCTGTAAGCTTTTGATAGCGGAGCGCGGAGCCGGAAAGCAGCCGGCGCATGACGTCCCGGAACGCGTGCTGGTTGTGACGGTTGTTGATGCGGAACTCCTGCTCTTGGAGATAGGCGTCGAGATGCTTCACGCTGATCTTATGGAACGCGCCGACGATGGAGCGCTTGAACAGGCCCCAGACGTTCTCGATGCCGTTGGTATGGACGTCTCCCACGGTCCATTCATTGGCGGAATGGTTGACGGTCTCATGTCGGGTATCGGAGTCGGCGATGCCCATGTAGGACCGGAGTTCGTCGGTGTAGAACGCTTCGGTTTCGTCCCGAGCGACCGACTTCACAAAGGCGTGAATGGTCTCCTTCCGGACGTTGGGGATATGGCGGAGCCGAACCTGGCCCCCGCGCTGCAAGGCCCCGGCAACCCAGATGCGCTCGACGCCAGCGGGAATACCGGAGTATTTCCGGCCGCGCTGGCGAAAGCGCTTGCGGGGGGCCAGCATCGTTTCGTCCAGTTCGATGATACCGAACAGGGCCGGGCCGGGGTCGAGCGTCTCCATCGCTTCCCGGATGCGGTGGCAGAGATGCCACGCGGTCTTGTAGGTGGTGCCCAAGGTCCGGCTGAGCTGGTTGGCGCTCATGGATTTCTTGCTTTCGACCATGAGATAGGCGGCAGCGAACCACTTCCACAGGGGAAGCTTGGTGTTGTCGAAGATGGTCCCGGAGGTCACCGAGAAGCGGCATCGGCAGTCGTTGCAGTCGAACTGATTCCGGGTGCTGATGACGGACACGGACTCGGAGCCACAGCGGGGGCAGGTCGGCTTGCCATCGAGCCAGCGCAGCTTTTCCAGGTAGTCGCGGCAGATGTCATCGGATTGGAAGCGGTGAACCATGTCGATGAGGTTCGCGGGCTTCTTCCGGTGCTTGTCCTCGAACTTACGGACGTAAGTCTGATTAACGGCGTCAGGAGCGGTCATGGCTAAGCCCAAGAAGAAGGTCCGGGTACCGAAAACCACGGCGGAGTGGGAAGCCCTGAACACTCAACAGGTTATGCGCCGTGTCTTTGGGAGGGAGGGTCAGGAGTCGCTCCGAAAGTCTGCCGAAGCGAAGCCACCTAAACCCTTGAAAGACAACGACCTCCCTTGAGGTACCAATCTAATAGAGAGGGACGCGCCGTGCAAGAGGTATATAATGTCGAGTATCCTTGACAGGGTGTCAAGGTTGCTTTACATTGACCAACACCCCTACCACGTCGCGGTCCCAATGCCGGTTCACCCTCGCCATCAGGCCGCCCTCTGGGCAATCGTCTCGGCTATTCTCGCGCTTGGCGCTGGGGCGCTGCTCCGGTCCAGAGAGTGGAGCACCGCCGTTCGGGTGGTACTCTCGCTCGGACCGGTACTGCCAATGGTGTGGTATTGTGTTCTGGCCCTTCGAGTGATCCGCCAGCTGGACGAGTTGGAGGCCAGGATCCAGCTGGAGGGCGGGCTCTACGGCCTGCTTGGGACCGCGTTGCTCACCATGGCGGTCGGACTCCTCATGAAGGGGGGAGTAGTCCCCCCCGTGACCCTGGCCCAGGGATGGCCGTGGCTCTGGATTAGCACCTTCCTGCTGTGGGCCGTTGGGTCCGCGATGGCTGGACGGCGGTATCGGTGAAGAACCGGCTGCGCGAACTGCGGGCCGAGCAGTTCTGGTCCCAAGGCGACCTCGCGGCTCGGCTCGGTGTCTCACGGCAGACCGTGAACGCCATCGAAACCGGCCGCTACGATCCCAGCCTGCCGCTCGCCTTTGCCATAGCCCGATTGTTCGGCCGCAGTATCGAGGACATCTTCTCCCCAAACGGCGACTCGATGTGAAACATGTCCAAGCGTAGGGGCGTACAAGGCCCGACCTCCATTCACCTGGGAGCCCTATGAGTTCCCCCGCAATTGTCGTCGACCGCGTGACCAAGCGTTTCGCTGGCCACACCGCAGTCCGGAGCTTGTCACTCGAGGTTCCCACGGGAGGAATCTTCGGCCTGCTCGGCCCTAACGGGGCCGGAAAGACCACCACGATCCGGATGCTGCTCAGCATAATCATCCCGGATGAGGGGTCGGTAACCCTGTTCGGCGCCCAGGGCACCGGCCGGGATCTCTCTGGGAAGATCGGCTACCTGCCGGAGGAACGAGGGCTCTACCCGAAGATGAGGGTGCTGGATCAGCTGGCCTTTCTGGGAGAGTGCAAGGGCCTGTCCCGATGGGACGCCAGAAAGCGGGCCAGGCACTGGCTCGGGCGCCTGGGTCTGGGAGACTGGGAAGCCAGGAAAGTCTCTGATCTCTCCAAGGGCATGCAGCAGAAGGTCCAGTTTGCGGGGGCCCTGCAGCATGAGCCGGATCTGGTGCTCCTGGACGAGCCGTTCAGCGGGCTCGATCCGGTCAATAGCCAGGTGATGCGCGATGTGGTGGTCGACGTGGGACGGAGCGGCCGGACGGTACTCTTCTCCACCCACATCATGGAGCATGCGGAGAAGATGTGTGACCGGATCACCATTATCGCCCGGGGAGAAAAGGTGGTGGATGGGCCGCTGGCCCAGGTGAAGCGGGAGTTTGGCCACAGCAGCCTGGCGCTGACCTTTACCCGCAACGGCGCGGCGGCGAAGGCGATCCTCGCGGACCGATCCCTGGTGGCCCGGGTGGACGATTCTGGCGCCTCGGCGGAGGTGGTGCTGGCGCACGGGGCAGAGCCGGAACGGCTGCTAAAGGCGCTCGTCATGGCCGATGTCGGCCTGTCCCGGTTCGAGGTGGTCGAGCCATCCCTGCAGTCGATCTTCATCGCCAAGGTGGGACCAGATGCCGCGACCCCGGCGGCAAGTGAGGCGGTCGCATGAACAAGATCCTCGCGGTCATCCGGCGGGAGTTCATCGAGCGGGTTCGCACCCGGGCGTTCATCATCGGGACGCTGATCGTCCCGTTCATGACCTTTGCGTTCGCGTACCTGCCCCAGCTGCTGCTCAAGCGAGACACCCGACCGCGATCTGTCGTGCTGCTGGATGGGGCGTCGGGCTCGACCGGTGACAGCGTCGAGGCCGCGCTCCGGCGAGTCACCCTCGGGAGCGGCGCCACCTCGCGGCCGCGGTACAACCTGGTCCGGCTCCGGACAGCGTCGGACGTCGACCGGCTGCGCGACTCGCTGATCCAGCACGTCGGAGTCGACAGTCCCGAGGCCCCTGGCCTCGACGGTCTCCTGGTGATCACGGATCAGGGGGTCGAGGCGGGAAAGGTAAGTTACTACGGCACCAACGTTGCCAGTTTCAGCGACATGCGCTCGCTGGAGCGGGCCATGTCACCCGTGCTCCGTGGGGAGCGGCTCGCGCGCCGCGGGGCGGATTCCGGCATGATCGCGGCGGCCGGTGTGGAGCTCGATCTGCAATCCAACAAGGTCACCAAGGGTCGGTTGACTGGAGAGAGCGGAGAAAGCTCATTCTGGCTCGCTTACATCACTTCCTTCGTGATGTATTTCTCCCTGATCATGTACGGCATCCAGGTCATGGGCGCGGTCCTGGAGGAGAAGTCGAACCGCATCGTCGAGGTGTTGATTTCGAGCATTACACCGTTTCAACTGCTCATGGGGAAGGTGATTGGCGTCGCCGGCGCCGGGTTGCTGCAGCTGGCAATCTGGGGCGGGGCCAGCTTCTACGTCACCAGCGCCATCGCCTCGCGCAACGCCGCGGGTCTGGACCAGGTCGCCGTTGACGGCACCCGCCAGAGCATGAGCATGCCGGCCGTTTCGGTGGACCTGGTGGTCGTGGTGCTGATCTTCTTCCTGCTTGGCTTTCTGCTCTACTCGGCACTCTACGCCGCGGTCGGGGCGATGTGCAGCTCGCAGCAGGAGACCCAGCAGGCGGCGCAACCGGTGACCATTCTGCTGGCGCTCGGCTTCATCGCCATGTTTACGCTGATCAACGATCCGTCCAGCAGCATGGCGAGGATCCTGAGCTTCATCCCGTTCTTTTCCCCGCTGGTGATTCCGGTCCGATACGCTCTGTCTCCCCTGCCAGTGACGGAGGTGGCAGCTGCGGTGGCTGTCACGCTCCTCGGAGTCGTCGTGATCGTCTGGCTCGCCGGGCGCATCTATCGGGTGGGCATTCTGTCCTATGGCAAGAAGCCGAGCTTCCGGGAGCTTTGGAGCTGGGTGAGAACTGCCTGAGGAGAGGCCGACGGACGGTGGCGGGAGGGCGGGAACTCCACTGGGGTTTCCGCCTTCCTGCCTTTCGGCCCGGCCGCCCGACGATGTAGCTTGTGTTCCATGGATCGATACGATGTCATCGTGATTGGCGGTGGCCACGCGGGGAGCGAGGCGGCGAACGCCGCGGCCCGGCTTGGCGCGCACACCCTGCTGCTCACTCAGAACCTCGAGACCATCGGACAGATGTCGTGCAATCCTGCGATCGGTGGGATTGCCAAAGGCACCGTGGTCAGAGAGGTCGATGCCCTCGGTGGCATCATGGGGCGCGCTACTGATCGGTCGATGATTCAGTTCCGGATGCTCAATCGTTCCAAGGGGCCGGCCGTATGGTCGCCGCGCGCGCAGTGCGATCGCGGGCTCTACCGGCGGGCAGTCCGGGCGCTCCTGGAGCGACAGCCCAGCCTGGACTTTGCCCAGGGGACGGTGACCGATCTGGGGGTGACCAGCGGGCGGATCGAATCAGTCACTACGGCTGAAGGACGAAAGTTCTTATGTCGTTCACTGGTCATCACGGCTGGGACCTTCCTTCGGGGGAAGATCCATGTCGGCGTTGATCGACAGATCCCTGCAGGCCGCGCGGGTGATCCTCCGTCCGTCGGGCTTGCAGAGGTGCTTGTACGGCAAGGAGTTACAGTAGAACGATTCAAGACAGGCACGCCCCCGAGGATCGATGGGAGATCAGTGGACCTGTCGGGCTTCTCGCGGCAGGACGGCGATGAGGCCGCCTATTGGTTCTCGAATTTCGAACGCCCGAAACACCTGCCGCAGCTGCCGTGCTACCTGGCCTGGACCGGCGCCGAGGTCCGCGCGATCATCGAGCGTCACCTCAAGGAGTCTGCGCTCTACGGTGGCGCAATCAGCGGACGCGGACCCCGGTACTGCCCCTCGATCGAAGACAAGATGGTGAAGTTCCCGGACGCTTCCAGGCACCAGCTGTTCCTCGAACCAGAAGGGCTCGACACCAGCGAGCTCTATGTAAATGGGCTTAGTACTTCCCTGCCCGTAGAGGTTCAACTCGCGTTGCTGCATGCCGTCCCTGGTCTGGAGCGGGCGAGGATGACCCGGGCGGGGTACGCCATCGAATACGACTACTTCCCGCCGACCCAACTGGACGCCTCCCTGCAGCTCAGAGGGGTCGAGGGCCTTTTCTTCGCCGGGCAGGTGAACGGAACCACGGGCTATGAGGAGGCCGCCGGTCAGGGCCTCCTCGCCGGACTCAACGCGGCGCTGCAGTCGATGGACAGGCCTGCGGTTTCGCTGCGTCGCGATCAGGCGATGATCGGGGTCCTGATTGACGATCTGGTGACTCGCGGAGTCGACGAGCCGTACCGCCTTTTCACGTCGCGGGCGGAGTACCGGCTACTGCTCCGGCAGGACAACGCCGTGCGAAGAGTGATCGACCTTGCCGAGGGGCTTGGACTGCTTACCGCTGAGGAGCTTGCCGTGGCTCACCGTCGGCTGGCGGAGGAGGAGGCAGTCGGTGATCGGGCCAGGGGGGCTGTGATACGGCCTGAGGCGGCCAACCCGATTCTGGCGTTAGTGGGATCGAGCCCAATATCGGAACCGACCCGGGTGGCGGAGCTGGCTCGCCGCCCGGGCACGAGCCTGGGAGAGTTGCTCTCGGCTGCAGGAAGCGCCGCGGATGCGGAGGTGGTGGAGTGGGCGGAGATCGAGCTCAAGTATGAGGGATACTTGTTACGGGAGCGGGAAGGAGCGGCGAAGCTGGCCGCGATGGACGAGTTTGTCCTGTCGGGCGAAATCCCGTTCAGGAGTTTCTCCTCCCTATCCTTCGAGGCGCGAGAGAAGCTGAACGCGCAGCGCCCAGACAGCCTCGGCCGGGCCGGGAGAATTCCTGGGATCTCCCCCAACGACCTGCAGAACCTGGTTCTCGAGGTTATGAAATGGCGCCGCAACCGTGAGGTTTGTGCACCTTGAGGAAGGGCTGTTTCACGTGAAACAGGGCCGGA
>JBGQJV010000226.1:0-7281 GCA_041499215.1 Gemmatimonadota bacterium
CTTCCTCCAGCGGAATCGTCCCCTGCATGGCGAGATCAGTGAGCCGCGCGATTTCCGCCCTGTGGCCGACGGCCAGCTCCTCGATCCCCTCGATGGCGGAGAGGGTCGAGTCGCAATCGAAGATGACTGTCCTGAATGCAGGCATGGTCAAACTGTGAGTTCCGAGTTCCGAGTTCCCAGTTCAGAGTTCAGAGTTCCCAGTGCGGGCCGCAGGGCTGTGCGGCTGCGGTCCCAAACTTTGAACTCTGAACTCTGAACTGTGTTCGACCTGGACCCGTCTGAGGGGCTGCCGGAGTTTCCAGCGAACCCGGGTGAGGAGGAACCCAGCCACGATGACCAGCCCCAGGACGAGGCCCCACCACAGTCCGGGTGCTCCGTAACCCAGCTCAAACGCAAGCAGCAGACTCACCGGCAGACCCACCAGCCAGAAACCGAGAATCCCGATCACCATGGGAGTGCGGGTATCCCCCAGGCCGCGAAGGATGCCGATGCTTGTGACCTGAATGCCGTCGAACACCTGGAACACACCGGCCAGCGGAATCAACGTCACCGCGACGGCCAGCACTTGAGCGGCGCCGCTGTAGACCCGAGCCAGCGGGCCGGGCAAGAGCAGGAAGGTGAGCGCGGTGGTACCCATGAAGGCGATGGCGACGAGCAAGGCCGACTGGGCCGCCTCCCAGGCGGACTCCGGATCCTCCCGGCCGACCGCGCGTCCGACCACGACCGCCGCGGCGCTGGAGATGCCGAGCGGCACCATGAAGGTGACCGACGCGAGGTTGAGTGCGATCTGGTGCCCGGCGACCTGGTCCGTCCCCATGGTCCCCATGAGCAGACCGACCACCCCGAACACGCCGTACTCCAGCTGGTGCTGGGCTCCGATCGGAGCCCCGAGCCGGAACATGCGGGCGAGCGGCGCCGGCTCGAGGGCGGCCAGGCGGAACGGCAGGACTGCCTCACGAATCAGCGGCCACGCGAGCACCGGAAGGAGCACGGCCATGAACAGCCTGGCGGTGGTACTGGCCCAGGCCGAGCCGACGGCGCCGAGCGCCGGGAAACCGCCGTGACCGAAGATCAGGAGCCAGTTGAGTCCCGCGTTCACCAGGTTGGCGATCACGATCGTGATGACGATCGCGCGCATCCGGCCCAGGGCCTGCAGGCTCTGGCGCAGCACCACGAACGCGAACACCCCGATGGTCCCGGGGATGCACACCTGGGCGTAAGCCCCGGCAAGCGGGGCGACCTCCGGCGGCTGGCGAAGCCAGGAAAGCACCGCGGGGGCCGGGAGGAGAAGCAGCGAAGTCGGGATGGTCAGCAGCACCGCCAGGACCATACCGCGCTGGACGCCGCGCGCCACGGCTTCCTGGTCTCCGGCGCCGACGGCCTGTGCCACCACCGGGTCGAGGGCCATCAGCGCCCCCATCCCGAAGATCGACGCGCCGAAGTAGTAGATGTTGCCCAGGGCTACCGCCGCGAGCGCGGCGGGAGAGAGGTGGCCCACCATGATGGTGTCCACCACCCCCATGGCCATCATGCCCAGCTGCACGGTGATGACGGGAAGGGCCAGCGCCAGGAGCTCGCGAAGATCGCGGGCCCGCGGCAGGCGGGCGGCAAGCGGCATAGACTCGAGTAATCCCCGACGGAGTTCCGTGCGCATCCGGAACCCGCGCGGACGCGACCACCGTGGAAGTTACCGGACCCGCCGGGCTTCCCGCTATGGAGTGAAGATCCCCGGCAGGTCGAGACCCTGCTGCCGGGCACACGCCAGTGCATCGGGGTAGCCGGCATCGGCGTGGCGCATGACCCCGGTGGCGGGATCGTTCCACAGGACTCGCTCGATCCGGCGTGCCGCGGCGGCGGTTCCGTCGCAGACGATCACCACTCCCGCATGCTGCGAGAAGCCCATCCCGACACCACCACCATGGTGGATGGAGACCCAGGTCGCCCCGGAGGCGCAGTTGAGCAGCGCGTTGAGCAGCGGCCAGTCGGACACAGCATCGGATCCGTCCCGCATCGCCTCGGTCTCGCGGTTGGGAGAGGCCACGGAGCCGGAGTCGAGGTGATCCCGGCCGATCACCACCGGGGCCTTGAGCTCGCCCGTTGCCACCATGTCGTTGAAGGCCAGCCCGAGACGGTGACGGTCTCCCAGACCGACCCAGCAGATCCGCGCGGGCAGGCCCTGGAACGCGATCCGGTCGCGGGCCATGTCCAGCCACTGGTGCAGGTGACGGTTCTCCGGCAAGAGCTGCTTGACGCGGGCATCGGTCTTCCAGATGTCCTCGGGATCTCCCGACAGCGCCACCCAGCGGAACGGCCCGATGCCGCGGCAGAACAGCGGCCGGATGTAAGCCGGGACAAACCCGGGAAAATCGAATGCGTCCTCAACCCCTTCTTCCCGCGCCATCTGCCGGATGTTGTTGCCATAGTCGAAGGTCGGGACTCCCTGGTGATGCCAGGCGAGCATGGCCCGCACATGCTCGGCGATGGATTCCCGCGCGGCGCGCTCGACCGCCTTCGGGTCGCTCTGGCGTCTGGTCTCCCACTCGGCCACGGTCCAGCCCCTGGGGAGGTACCCGTTCACCGGATCGTGCGCGGAGGTCTGGTCGGTCACGGCATCGGGCCGCACCCGCCGGCGCACCAGTTCGGGCAGCACCTCGGCCGCGTTGCCGAGCAGCCCCACGGAGACCGGCTTGCGATCGCGCCGCGCGGCCTCCATGAGCGCCAGCGCCTCGTCCAGATTCCGGGCTTCAACATCGAGGTAACGGGTCTTGAGCCGCATGGCGATGCGCGAGGGCTGGCACTCGACCGCGAGGCAGGAGGCTCCGGCCATGGTGGCGGCGAGCGGCTGGGCTCCTCCCATGCCGCCGAGCCCCGCTGTGAGAATCCACCGGCCTGCGAGATCGCCACCGTAGTGCCGTCGGCCCATCTCGACGAAGGTCTCGTAAGTCCCCTGCACGATCCCCTGGCTGCCGATGTAGATCCACGAGCCGGCAGTCATCTGGCCGTACATCATGAGACCCTTTCGATCCAGCTCGTGGAAGTGGTCCCAGCTGGCCCAGCGCGGCACCAGGTTGGAATTGGCGATCAGCACCCGGGGCGCATCGGGATGCGTGCGGAAGACTCCGACCGGTTTTCCCGACTGCACCAGGAGCGTCTGATCCGCCTCCAGCCGGCGCAGCGTCTCGACGATCCGGTCGTAGCTCTCCCAGTCGCGCGCGGCCCGTCCGATGCCGCCGTACACCACAAGATCCGCGGGACGCTCGGCGACTTCAGGATCGAGGTTGTTCATCAGCATCCGGAGCGGCGCTTCGGTCAGCCAGCTCTTTGCGCTCAGGGTCGACCCGCGGGGGGCTCGAATCCTCCGGGTGGGGTCGGACCGGGTCGGCCCGGCTGGAGTGGAAAGCGTGGTCATGGAAAGCACCTCATCAATGGCGCGTGCCGGACGGATCGGCGATGACTGGAAGCAGGTCGGGCCCGACCGCTTCGATCAGGGTGCCGGCCCGGACCAGGGCGATGGCGGCCTGAATGTCCGGATGGAGATAGCGATCGTCCTCGAGACGCGGAACCACCCGGCGGAGCCGGGCGCGCACCCGCTCGAGTGGAGCGCTGGAGCGAAGCGGCGCACGGAAGTCACACCCCTGCACCGCGGCGAGCAGCTCGATGCCGATGACCGCCGTGACGTTCTCGATCATCGGCATCAGGCGGCGGGCCCCGTGAGCGGCCATGGAGACATGATCCTCCTGGTTGGCGGAGGTCGGGATCGAATCGACGCTCGCCGGGACCGCGCGGGTCTTGTTCTCGGCGACCAGCGCGGCGGCGGTGACCTGCGGGATCATGAACCCGGAATTGAGCCCCGGCTTGGGAGTGAGAAACGCCGGGAGACTCGACAGCACCGGATCCACCAGCATCGCGATCCGTCGCTCGGCCAGCGACCCGATCTCCGCGATCGCCAGCGCGATCATGTCGGCCGCGAACGCCACCGGCTCGGCGTGAAAATTCCCGCCGGAAAGCGCCTCGCCGGCCTCGGGGAAGATCAGCGGGTTGTCGGAGACACCGTTGGCCTCGGTCCCGAGAGTTGCGGCCGCCTGTCGCAGCAGATCGAGGACCGCGCCCATGACCTGCGGCTGGCAGCGAAGACTGTAGGGATCCTGGACCCGGTCGTCTCCCACCAGATGCGAGGCGCGTATGGCGCTGCCGGCCATCAGCCGCCGGAGCGCCTCGGCCGTCTCGGCCTGGCCCTGATGGCGGCGGAGCCGGTGAATGCGGGGATCGAACGGCGCATCCGAGCCGCGGGCCGCGTCGGTCGAAAGCGCGCCGGTGACCAACGCCGAGCGGAACAGGACCTCGGCCTCGAACAGGGCGGCGAGCGCGTAGGCGGTGCAGAACTGGGTGCCGTTGAGCAGCGCCAACCCTTCCTTCGGCCCCAGCGCGAGGGGGGAGAGTCCCGCGCCGGCCAGAGCCTCCGCCGCAGGAACCACCCGGCCCTCCACGAGAAGCGACCCAACCCCGAGCATGGTCGCCGTCATGTGGGCCAGCGGGGCCAGGTCGCCGGAGGCACCGACCGAGCCCTGCGACGGGACCACCGGAGTGAGACCATGCTCCAGCAGGGCCTCCAGCAGGTCGATGGTCGCCGGCTTTACTCCGGAGGCACCCTGCCCGAGACTCGCCAGCTTGAGCGCGAGCATCAGCCGGGCAACCGGCTCCGGCATCGGCTCACCCACCCCGGCGGCGTGGGACAGCACGATGTTGCGCTGCAGCGCGGCGAGGTCCTCGGGAGCAATCCGGACGCTGGCGAGCTTGCCGAACCCGGTGTTGATCCCGTACACCGGTTCGCCCCTGGCCACGATGGCCGCCACTGTCGCGGCGGCTCGCTCCACGCCGGGCAGGGCCGCGCGGTCAAAGGTGACCCGCTCGCCGCGATAGACGGCCGCCCATTGGGAGAGGGTCACGTCGCCGGGGGTCAGCAGGACGGTCACGCGCCCCCCCACACCCGCTGATAGAGCGAATTGAACCCCATCCGGTACACCAGCTCCGCCGGCCGCTCGATGTCCCAGATGGCAAGGTCGCAGCGCTTGCCCGCCTCGAGCGTGCCGACCTCGTGCACGCGCCCGAGGGCGCGCGCCGCCTCGCGGGTGACACCGAGCAGACATTCCACCACGGTGAGGCGGAACTGGGTGGCCGCCAGGTTCATGGCCAGGAGGATGGAGCTGAGCGGAGAAGTGCCGGGGTTCATGTCGGTGGCGATGGCGATGGGGACACGGTACCGGCGGAGGAGGTCGACCGGCGGCTGGTGCCGCTCGCGCAGGAAGTAGTAGGCCCCCGGGAGCAGCACCGCGACCGTGCCGGCGGCGGCGAGGGCCGCAACCCCGTCGGCGTCGGTGTGCTCCAGGTGATCGGCGGAGAGCGCCTCGAACCGGGCGGCGAGGGCGGCGCCGTGCAGGTTCGACAGCTGATCGGCATGCAGTTTCACGTGCAGTCCCGCGGCGCGGGCAGCGGTGAACACCGCCGCGATCTCCGCGGGCGAGAACGCGATTCCCTCGCAGAAACCGTCCACCGCGTCAGCCACGCCTTCGCGGGCGATGGCGGGGAGCATTTCGCGGCAGATGAGGGCCACGTAGCCGTCCCGGTCTTCCCGATACTCCGCCGGCAGAGCGTGGGCCCCGAGAAAGGTGGTCATCACCTCCACCTTGCGGACGCGGGCGAGGTCGCGGGCCGCCCGCAGCTGACGCAACTCAGTCTCGAGCTCGAGGCCGTAGCCGGACTTGATCTCGACGGTGGTGACGCCCTCGGCGAGCAGGGCATCCAGCCGGGGCAGCGCGGAGGTGACCAGGTCGCCGCGGCTGGCGGCGCGGGTCGCCTCGACGGTGGAGAGAATACCGCCGCCCTGCCGCGCGATCTGCTCGTAGCTGGCGCCGGCCAGGCGCTGCTCGAACTCGTGGGCGCGGTCGCCGCCATAGACCAGGTGGGTGTGGCAATCCACCAGGCCGGGGGTGATCCAGCGGCCCTCGCAGGCGATGATGTCGGGGGCGTCCAGGCCAGCCGGGGCGCCGGCCGCGGCCCCGGCGTAGACGATCCGACCGTCCTGGGCGGCAAGCACACCACCCTCGACGATCCCCAGACCGGTTGAGCCCGCCGCCATGGTCGCGAGCCGGGCGTCCCGCCAGATCCGGTCACAGCGCATCCCAGGTCCTTTCGCAGGCCGATCTTGCCGGCGGATCGATATGTATATACATATGGCTGCCAGACCCCTGGTTGTCCAGTCCCCCGCCGGAGATCCCGTCCGTGTCCCCTGCCCTCCCGGCCCGCCCGCTGCACCAGCGGATCCGTTCCGACCTGGAGGCCAAGATCCTCTCCGGCCACTGGGCGCCGGGCCGACGGATCCCGTTCGAGCACGAGCTGATCGCCACCTATGGCTGCGCCCGGATGACCGTGAACCGGGCGCTCACCGAACTGGTGCGTGCCGGCCTCATCGAACGGCGCCGACGGGCGGGGTCGTTCGTGGCCCGGCCCCGGGCGCAGTCGGCGGTGCTCGCCATCCCGGATCTGAAGGCGGAGATCGATGGCCGAGGCGAGCGCTATGGCTACACCCTGCTTTCGCGGCGCCGCCGGAGCGCCGGCGCCAAGGACCACGAGGAGCTGGGCGTGCCGCGCGGAACGCCGGTCCTGGCCCTGACCTGCCTTCACCTGGCCGAGGGTCGCCCCCTCGCGCTGGAGAGCCGGGTGCTGAACCTGAGCGCCGTGCCGGAAGCGGAGCAGACCGACTTCACGAGCGTCCCGCCCGGGAGCTGGCTGCTGGAGCATGTGCCGTGGACCGAGGCGGAGCACCGGATCACTGCCACGGCGGCCGACCGCGCAACCGCACATCGGCTGGGCCTGAGTCTGGGGAGCGCCTGCCTGGTGGTCGAACGGCACACCTGGCGGTCGGGAGAACCTATCACGGCGGTGCGGCAGGTGTTCCCCGGAGACCGGTACCACCTGGTGGCGCGGTTTCAGCCGAAGGACGGTTGAGCCGGGAGCCCGAGAGGGCCTGCTGGACAGGGCCTGCGTAGCGGGCACGTCGGTCGCTTCGCTCACTCGGAATGACGGCGGGCTCCCACGTATGACGGGTGTCATCCCGACAACACCCCCGGGGGCGGCAGCGCCCGGGGGTGTGTTGTCTTTACTCGAGCGCGCCCGGCAGGACTCGAACCTGCGACCCTCTGCTTAGAAGGCAGATGCTCTGTCCAGCTGAGCTACGGGCGCTGTATGGACTTAGCTACCGGCGGGCGGGCCGCCGGTAACGCC
>JBGQJV010000227.1:0-7261 GCA_041499215.1 Gemmatimonadota bacterium
CATCTTCCTCGAGCGAGACTCGCTGGAGTCCTCCGCCCCGCCGCAACGCCAGGTACTGCCGCGCATAGTCCACCAGAACGCGGTGCATCGCCCGGGCGGCCACACAGAAGAAGTGGCCCCGGTCCTGCCATTCGACCCGAGTCTGATCCACCAGCTTGAAATAGGTCTCATGGACCAGGCCGGTCGTGCCGAGGGTGTGCCCCGGCCGCTCGCCCTGGAGCTGCCGGTGCGCCATCCGCCGCAGTTCGTCGTAGACCAGCGGGAACAGCCGGTCCATCCCCCCGGCGTTGCCGCCGCGGAGTTGCAGCAGGAGGTCGGTGATCGCTTCGCGATCACCGTTGAGGGCTGGTTCGGAGCCTGCCATAAGCCCCGTTGCCCGAGCGGGTTGCGTCCCGCCGGGTGGTTGCGGGAAGTGAGGGTAGCTAGGCCCAAGATGGGGGCCGAGACCGGGGCCCGCAACCGGTCTTTGACCAACGATGGTGCCTGACGGGTGCCCACCAAGGCGGGCGATGTCGGGTTTCGACCTCGCCCTGCGCGTATACCGCAGAGGGACGATTTGGCAAATGCAGAATCCATCCGCAGAACACCGGAGGGAGGGGCACCACACCCATGCGATCATTCCACGCTCTCGCGCTGGTCCTCGGCGTCACGGGGCTCGGCACCGCCTGTGGCGGGGACGGGAATGCCCCGTCCAACGCCCCGCCGGTCGCCGCTTTCACACGGAGCTGTGCCCTCCTCGTCTGTACCTTCGCCGACAGCAGCAGCGACGCAGACGGCCAGGTCACAGCCTACACCTGGGACTTCGGCGACGGGACCAGAGCCGCGACCACCAAGGACGCCCAGCATACATACGCGGCTGCCAACACCTACACCGTCAACCTCACGGTGACCGACAACGACGGCGCTGCCAACGGCGTCACGCAGTCGGTCCAGGTCGGCACCCAGGCCAACGCCCCACCGACCGGCAACTTCACCAGCTCGTGCACCGAATTGGGGTGCAGCTTCACCGACCTCAGCACTGACGGCGACGGCACCGTCGTCGGCTTCCATTGGGACTTCGGTGACGGCGCCGAAGCGGCGACTCGGAACTCGACCCACGCCTACTCCTCGGCGGGGACCTATCTGGTGGAGCTCACCGTCACCGACGACGCCGGCGCGACCGGGAGGCTTACTCGGCGGGTGGCCGTGACGGCGGGCCCGACACCGACGATCTGGCTCAGTCCGACGAGCATGGGCTTCTGCTATCGACCCTATAGCACTCGGGGTTGTGTTAGGCTGACCGGGCTACTGAGCATCGCCAACGTCGGGAGCGGGACGCTCCGCTGGGAGGCGAGGAGCGACCAGAGCTGGCTCCTGGTTTCGTCGACCAGTGGCACGGCGCCATCCTCCAACGTTGCGGTGTCGGTGAATCTGGGCCTAGGCCTGCCCCGGGGCACCTACTTCGGGTCGATCACAGTTTCGGCGGCGGGAGCGTCCAACAGCCCGCAAACGGTTTCGGTGCGGCTGGACTACTTGAATTAGCCCCAAGACGTCGTGACGGCGCTCGTGCAACAGGGCCGAAGCCCTTTACCAGGCTTCGGCCCCGTTCCCTTCGGTGTCCGGTAACAGCGCGGCGTCGCGGCGCGCGCGCTACTTCTCCTCCGGGGTTGCCGCGCAGTTGAAGCAGGAGGCTGGTGATCCGCTCGCCATCGCCGTCGTCCACGCGTTCGGAGCCTGCCATAAACGCTGTTGCCCGAGCGGCTTGGGTGTCGGCGGGTGGTTGCGGGGAATGAAGGTTGGTACACCCCAAGATGGGGTCCGAAATCGGGTCCCGCAACCGGTTCCGGTGCGACGTTCCTCGGAGGGACCGCCGTTTCCACCACCGGCGCAATGTCGGGTTTCGAAGCTCCCGCACGCGTATACCGGTGCAGGGGACTGCCTGAGTCGGCGGCAGACGAGTCGCGATCCCCGCTCCGTGCGTCAATTCGCGGCATCGGCTGGACCTGCGCCTTCCTAACAAAGGAGAACGATCATGTCAGCGATTCGAATGACCGGAGCCGCGCTACTCGCGGCCGCCATCATGTCGGCCTGCACGATGGAGAACACCCCGACCTCAGCGAGCTCCACGATCCCCGAGCACCCGGTCATCGCGGCCCTCAACGGAACGGGTCACAATGCATCGGATCACTTCTCCGGTACCACGGCGGTGACGTTCGACATCGAGAACCCCTGCAACGGCGAGGTGATCACTTTTTCCGGGCATGAGTTCGACCAGATGACGTTCGTGGATACCCGGGAGCACCTCGATGACGGGTTCTCCCTGCACACCGAGTTTCAGGCTGCGTTGTCGTTGACCGGTACCGGACCGGTAACCGGCGCTTCCTACGCCATCAACGACGTATTCCACGAGAACTTCGAGTCGCCGAGCCCGCCCGCGCCCGACTTCACCGCCTCATCCCATGAGACACTGCACGCGATCAGCCAGCCGCCGGGGCAGGGTTTCTTCATCCACAACCTGTTCCATATCGTCGGCCTGCCTACCGGCGGCGTCCTGGTAACGCGGGACGTCGAGAGCATCACGTGCGGGAGGTGAGGCCTGAGTTCAACGTTATCGCCGCTGCAACACGATGCGCTAGTCCATGCAATAGAGGGCGGAAGCCGTACGACGACCTGTTTGAAAGTACCCTGACCGGCATTACGAAGCGTTTTCCAGCTCCTCGCGGCCGGCGCCCTGGCCGGCTGCGATGCGGTTCCGACCGACGCGGACACGTCGCCGCACTTGTCTGCGTCGGCGTCGTCCGCTCTGGTGAGCTTCGAGTGCGCGTTGCTGACCCCCAACCCGGTCGAGAAACTCCTCCGAGGGAATAGTGTGGGAGTGTCAGTGTATTGGGACCGGCGCCAGGTGCGCAGGTCGTTACCAGGGGGTTTCGGAGCAGTTGAGATAGTTGTCTGCGGAGATCGAACCTCGTACGTCGTGAGCGGTGTGTGACCCGCGATCAGGTCCGTCAGGGAGGGACGCCGCGGGCGAGCCGCTGGTCCTCAGCAAACGAGGGATCCCTTGCCAACCCACAGGGATCCCTCGCTTCGCTCGGGATGACAACGCGGAACGCGGAACGGTTCACCGCTTCGACACCAGCACTTTCTTCACCCAGCCCTCGCCCGACGCAGTCTGCACGTGCACGTAGCCGTCCTTCTCGTCACCCAGGAACACCAGCTCCTCGGTCTTCTTGAGTGTGCTCACCGCCGCGGCCTTGTCCGAGGGCTCGGCCAGCAGCTTCACGTTCTCGATCTTGGGGTACAGCACGTCGCCTTCCCCGTAGGTGGCGCCCTGCACCCCGGTGTTGCCGATGCTCTGGCGTACCGCGCTCGCGTCCATCCCCTTGAGCCTGGGGTCGTTCCGCACGTCGACCACGATCTTGTTGTAGTTGTTGAGGAAGCTCGCGGCGATCACCTTCCCCTCGTTGGTCTTGGTGTAGCCGGCCGCGGCCACCCCCACCCCGCCGAGCAACCCGCCCACGGCCGCCCCCACGTCGGCCTTCTTGGCCTTGCCGTCGGCGGCTGCCACCTGCACCCCGGAGCGCACGTCGCCCAGGAGCAGGCTGGTCTGGGCCTCCTTGAACTTGAGCCCTCCGCCCACCACCCCGCCGGTGCGCTTGCCGAGGATCCCGCCGACCGCGCCACCCACTCCGCCGGCGTCGCCTTCCGAGAAGATCACATCGGGAGTGAGATAGAAATCGGCCGCCTCCATCTGGCCCCCGCCGACGTTCGCGCCCTGTTTCAGCTCGCCGGACTGCGCCAGCTGCCGCTCACCCTGCATGGTCTGCATCCCCTTGCCCCGCTCCACCACCACGAAACAGTTCGACTTCTGGGCGAACACCCGGATCAGGCTGGTGGGTGATTCGAGCCCGTACCGGCGCAGGCCCGAGAGCGACTGTGCGTTCGGCTCGACCACGGCCAGGGTACCGACCGGCTTCTCGCACCGTGAGATGCCGTCGTTCTGGGCCGGCAGTGTCGCTGGGGCCGCCGCAGCCAACCCGGCGAGGACACAGAGTGCACGGCGGAATCGGGAACGAGTCACGGGAGCATCCTCGGCAGGAGCCTGGTGAATGGCGCGACGGGGGCGACTGATGGCAAGCTGATAAGCAACAAATATCGCCCTGTTTCAGGGAACGTCCAGTGGAGGGAAAACCATCAGACCACCCGGGCAACCGATCGCTCGGGTGGTCACGAGCCGAGGTTCAGTAGGTCTGCAGGATGTTTTGCCCCTCTGCGATCCAGCGGCGCATGGTCGCGATCTGCGCAGGTGAGTATGATCGCTCCTGCAGCTCCACGCCACGGAAGTACTTCAGACGCTCCATGGCGTCGGGGATCCAGATCTCCTCGTTGGGGAAGATCAGATCCGGGTTGCCGCTCCTGAGCAACGAGCGATTGCTCCTGCCATCCTGCCCTTTGAAGTCGTACAGGGTTCGCCAGTCTCCCAGCGGCGGGACGAAGCCGATGCGGTTGGCGATTTTCGACAGGGTGTCGCCCGCCACGATCCGGTATTTCACCGTTCGCTTCGCGTCACTGATGAGCGGGGAAAAGTCACGATGGAACCGGGTCTCGAACATGATATTCCCGGGGTCTCCGGTGTGGCCGCCGCCGTCATCGCCGCCATCGTTGACCCCCAGCAGGTGGGCGATCTCGTGCAGCGCGGTGTCGGCCAGGGCCTTGCCCAGCTCGTTCGCCACGCGGCGAAACACTGGTTCGCAGGTGTCACAGCGGTGCACGTCGCGGCAGAAGTTCCGCATCGTTACCGCGTCGGGGTTGACCGTGCCGGAGACCCCCGCGGTGCCGGGGTGAACCCAGCAGCCGGTGCGGTGCAGCGCTCCAGTGATGCCCCGTTTGACGAACTGAAGAGTATAGTCAGGCTTCTGAGCAACGCCCTTGAGGTCCACCTCGAGCAGCCCGGCCGTGATCAGCTGGTCGAGACCAAGCAGGATCCGCCGGCCCACCTCGTCGGAGAACGGGAGGCTGTTGAGGTGCTTGATGCTGAGGATGCGCCTGGCCATGCTGCCCTCGGTGGCAATCGTGAGTGTCCCACCCCGTCGCAGGCCTTCCCCGCCAGCGGGAGTCCGCCATGACGGGCTCCCGGATGGGCGTGCGGCCCCTGCGAGGGGCTGTTTCATCCTTCACATGGAACGAGGGGAGGGTCGGAGGATTCTCAGCAGTGGGTCCCACCGCGCCCGCCGGGGCGCTCCGGCAACTACCGGCTCTCCACCCAGCGGTTGCCCGCCCAGCGGAGCGATCCACCGGTGAGCCAGAGGATGACGGTACGTCCGCCACCCTCCTCCGTCACTCCGACGGGAGGGGGTGCATCCATCATCCGGTGGCGGATGGCGCCCTCATTGTCGACCAGGAACAGCATCGCCGGCAGCCGCCTGGCGCCGCCCAGTTCGAGCGGCGGCGCATACAGCACGAACACCTCTCCGTCAGGGCCGGTGAATCCGGGAGCCGGGAGGGAATCGAGCCGGGCCAGCGCGGCGGCCTTGATCGCGTCGCGCGCGGTCGCCGGCTGGGATTCGAGCTGCCGGTCCAGCAGGAGTCCGTACGATTCGGCAAAGCTGGAGATCGCCGCGTGGCTTTCCAGCTTGAGCGGTACCCAGGTCTCGGCACCGTTCACCACTGAGAGCGGTCCGGCCTCGGCCGCGAGCCCGCCCAGCGGCTCCAGCGCCAGGGTCCACGCGGCGTTCTTGGCACCGCAGTCCTTGCAGTCGCTCGCCAGCCGGTAGGCCCGGGCGCGGACCACGGCGCGCCCTGCCTCCCCTTCGCTGAGGCCCACGACCCGCAAGGTATCGCCGGCCAACGCCGGGGCCGCCGTGCCGCGGGTAACCGGATACGCCACCCACGGCAACGCGCGTCCCTGGGCGGTGGTGTCCCGGATCAGCCAGCCGAACCAGCGGTTCGGTGGCGGCACCCGGTGCAGGGTATCGGGCAGCGTGGGCGACGGGGCGAGCCCTCTCGCCGCCGAGGCCGCCTCCAGTGCCGCGGTCCAATCGACCAGATGGTCGAGAGACACCGCTGACCGGACCAGCGCCCGCAGATCGTCCAGCTGGTCCCTTTCCACCGTGATCGTTGCGCCCGCGAGGTGCAGCTTCGGGGGTGAGGCGTTCGCCATTGCCGCGAGCGTGCCGGCCTCGAGCGGGTAGTACACGGTCACTTCCGCCACCCGGAGCCCGGACTTCTCCACCCGCGCCTCCCGTCCCACACCGACCGGGGTGAATGAACAGCGGGCTCGGCCGAGCTGCAGCTCGAGCGGCGTGCCGGGATCGGGGAGCACCGCCTTCCCCCATCCGGTGCTGGTCACCACCAGTGCCCACTGCCGCGGTCCGCTCGCCGTCAGCCCCGCCCGGCCGCCCGCCACCGCCACTTCAACCTGCCACCGCTGGCAACCGTCGGCGGGTACCAGATCGTTGCACAGGAGACCGCCGCGCCAATCACGCCCGATCTTGAGCGCGGCGTAGGTCACCGGCGGACGGGTGGCAACGGTCCATTCCCGGAGCCTGGGCAGCTTGCCGCGGGAAGCCGGCAGCGAGTCCGCGGCGAGATCGCAGTTGGCGGTCGCCGCGGAATCACCCAGGACCAGCGCGGCGGCCAGGAGCGCGATGAGCATGTTCAGTTAGGCGGATAGCGGTAACGATGGGTCATCAGGACCGGAACGACCTGACTGCCCACCCTTCCCGGCTGGAACTGCAGTGGGGCGTACGCTGCCACCGTCGCATCCTTGAGCGGAGCGGCCCCCGGCCCGGAGACCTCGATGCTCGCGGGATCGATCCTTCCGTCCGCCAGCACCACGAACGTCACCGTGACGTCGGCGATGTGCTCGGCGTAGCGCGGTCCCGGGTTCACACCGGGCCAGAGGCTCCGCGGCACCGGGGCCGTGACGCCGGGGAGCTGGTAGGGTACGGGTCTCCCCGACCGGGCTGCGTCGAGCGTGGCCTCCGGAATGGTGGGTTCAGAAGGGATATTGCCCCCTCCGGGACCCGGCGTCGGCGTCGTGACTTGCTTGGTTTCGGGCGACTGCGGTCCCGGCACCGGCTGCTCGACCTTCGGCTTGGGCTTCGGCTTGGGGACGGTAGGCCCAGGCGCCGGCAACGGCGGGGGGACCTGTGCCCGGACAGCTGTCCCCGGCACCGGCCAGCGAACCAGCGCGCCCACGAGGGTGAGCAGCAGCGCTGCCGCCACCGGAATCACGCCGCCCAGCAGATAGCGCTCGGCCGTGCGGCCCACCTTCCCCAGCGGC
>JBGQJV010000228.1:0-7218 GCA_041499215.1 Gemmatimonadota bacterium
AGAGCGAGGGGCCCGTGGGATCTCCGAGCGTACGGTAGCTGGGAGGCGGGTCACCTCGGAGATCCCTCTTCGCTCCGCCCGTCCGCCCGTCCGCCCGTCCCGCCTTTCCCGTTAGAATCGCCCGCCCCGCTCCTCGAAGTGCGTCGGTTTGCCCAGCAGGCGGCCGCCACGCTTGAGCCAGTCGGCAGTCCACTCGATGAGTGTGTCTGACCCCACCGTGGGTGGCCCGAACAATTCGATGGACCGTCGCGCGTTGCTGAGCAGGGCATCGGCTGCCTCTGTCCCGCTGAATTGCGGGGCGCGGCCCAGCAGGGTCCCGAACCGCTCGGCAATCCGACGAACCGGCAGCAGCTCGGGGCCGGTCACATTGAGCACCGTGGCGGGACTCGAGGCGAGGTCCAGGCACTGGAGCGCGCGGCCGTTGGCATCGGCCTGCCAGATCAGGTTGACATGGCCCATACCGAGCGGAACCGGCTCATCGCGAAGTACCCGCATGGCGGTGTCCACCAGGACCCCATAGCGGAGATCGACGGCGTAGTTGAGCCGGACGATCGTCACCGCCGTCCCTCGGGTGAGGGCGTAGTGCTCGAAGACCCGCTCGCGCGCCAGACAGCTCATCGCGTACTCTCCTACCGGCCCCACCGGGTGTTCCTCGGCGGGGCCACCGCTGTCGACCCGGGTCAGCGGGTACACATTGCCGGTGGAGAACACCACCGTTCGGGCACCGGCAAACCGCTCGGCCACGAAGGCGGGCAGTGCGGCGTTCATTGCCCAGGTGGTGGCGGGATTCCCCTGGGTGCCGAACTTCTGGCCGGCCATGTAGATGATGTTCGGGGCGTCGGGGAGCGCGGCCAGGGTGGAGGGGGCGAGCAGGTCAGCGCGCCGGGTTTCGATGCCGGCGGCATTGAGCCGCTCTTCCAGGCCGGGCTCGCTGAAGCGGGAGACGGCGATGACCGAGCCGGCCTGTCCCAGCTGGTCCAGTGCCCGCCGGGCCATGCCCGCGAGCGAGGGCCCCATCTTGCCGCCGGCGCCCAGGATCAGGATGTCGCCAGAGTGGCGGGCCAGGGTTACCAGCACGCCGGGAGTGGGGCGGGAGAGAAGCTCGTCGAGGTCGGATTCGCTGGCGGGGCCAGACATGGAGGCAATGTAAGGAGTGAGGAGCAGGGAGTAAGGAGTGAGGAGTAAGGAGTGAGACGTGAGAAGTGAGAAGTGAGAAGTGAGAAGGCTGCGCTGTCATCCCGAGCGAAGCGAGGGATCTCCGAGGTAGCCGGCTCAGAGATCCCTCGGTCGCCTTGCTCCCTCGGGATGACACCCTTCTCACTTCTCACTCCTTACTCCTCACTCCTTACTCCTTACTTCTCACTTCTCACTTCTCACTCCTCACTCCTCACTTCTCACTCCTCACTCCTCACTTCTCACTCCTCACTCCTCACTCCTCACTCCTCACTGCTTACCTCTCACCCCCGCATCGCCATAGGCACGAAATCCCGTTCGGGGTAACCGGTGTAGATCTGGCGCGGGCGGGAGATCTTCTGATCCTTGTCCTGCAGCATCTCTTCCCACTGCGCCACCCAGCCGGGCAGCCGGCCCAGGGCGAAGAGCACCGTGAAGTAATCGGTGGGATAGCCCATCGCCTGGTAGATGAGTCCCGAGTAGAAATCCACGTTGGGATAGAGCTTGCGCTTGATGAAGTAATCATCCTCCAGTGCGATCCGCTCCAGCTCCAGCGCGATCTCGAGCTTGGGGTTGAGTCCGGTCTGCTCGAACACGTCGTAGGCCACCTTCTTGATGAGCTTGGCCCGGGGATCATACGACTTGTACACCCGGTGGCCGAACCCCATCAGCCGTCCCTTGCCGGCCTTCACATCGGCGATGAACGCGGGAATGTCCGTCTTGTCGCCGATCTCGTCCAGCATCTCCAGCACGGCCTCGTTGGCGCCCCCGTGCAGCGGGCCGTACAACGCCGCGATACCCGCGGAGACCGCCGAGAACGGGTCGACATGCGAGGAGCCGACGCTGCGGACCGCGCTGGTGGAGCAGTTCTGCTCGTGGTCGGCGTGCAGGATCAGCAGGATCTCGAGCGCCCGCTGCAGCACCGGGTTGGGCTCGTGCTTGCCGCCGATCTCGAACGTCATGTTGACGTAATTCCCGATGTAGCTCAGGTCGTTCCGCGGGAAGACATAGGGCAGGCCGCGCGAATGCCGGAACGCGAAGGCGGCGATGGTGGGGATCTTGGCGATGAGCCGGATGCGCTGCAGGTGGCGGCTGGCGGGATCCTCGATGTGCTTCGCGTCGGGGTAGAAGGTCGACAGCGCGCCCACCGCTCCCAGCAGCGTGCCCATCGGGTGGGCGTCGTAGCGGAACCCCTCGATGAACTTGATGATGTTGGTATGGACGTAGGTGTGGTACCGGACGTCGTTCTCCCACTTGTCCAGCTGTGCCCGGGTGGGAAGCTCTCCCTCGAACAGCAGGTAGGCGGTCTCCAGGAAGCTGGCCTTCTCGGCCAGCTGCTCGATCGGGTAGCCCCGGTACCTGAGGATTCCCTTATCGCCGTCGATGAAGGTGATGGCGCTCTTGCAGCTGGCCGTATTGAGGAAGGCCGGATCATAGGTCATGAGGCCAAAGTCGTCCTCCGTGGTCTTGATCTGGCGGAGATCCATCGCCTTGATGGTCCCCTCGCTCACCGGAAGCTCGTAGCTTTTGCCGGTCCGGTTGTCGGTGATGGTCAGGGTGTCCTTGGACACACGGCGCTCCTCTAAGCAGGCTGGGATGGCAGGGAGGGCAAAGATAGCTCGCGTCGACGGCGGGGGGGAAGGTTCCGGGTGGGAGTTCGGAGTTCCGAGTGCCGTTGTAGAGCCGCACACCTGTGCGCCCCCCCTCGGAACTCTGAACTCGAAGTCTGAACCCTGAACTATCTCACATGGTCCAGCACCAGTCTGGCCAGCCCGCGATAGTCTCCGCCGAAGTGATGTCCTCCGCCCAGCTCGACCACGTCCGCCAGCCCCGCCGGCAGGTCCGGACACAGGGTGTCCCCCTCTTTCGAGCCGTAGACGCAGAGCATCGGACGCCCAGCCAGTTTCTGGACTTCCGGCAACAGCCGGTACAGGGACTGGGAGCGTGCGCTCAGGAGATCCCCCAGCCGGAACTCCAGGTCGGTGTTGTGCTGCAGCCCCAGGAAGGCGATCAACCTGACCCGGTCGAGTTGGCCGGCCGGCAGTCTCGAGGCCATGAGCGGGAGCACGTCGGCGCCACGGGAGTAGCCGACCAGGATGACACCCTGCTTGTGCCACGCGGCCAGGTAGTACCGGATGATCCGCTCCAGGTCGCTGGCACCCTGGTCGGGGGTCTTGCGGCTCCAGAAGTACTGCAGGGAGTTGAACCCCACGACGGGCACGCCTGAACGGGTCAGCTCGTCGCCGATCTGCTTGTCGATGCTGGCCCACCCGCCGTCGCCTGAAAGCACCACTGCGAAGTATTCGGTTGCCGAGCCGGGCACCGGGAGCTCGGTCACCGGCAGGTTGGCGATTTCGGCGACGGTGGGTGCGGCCGCCGAGACCAGGGGCGTCAGGCGGGCAACCGCCTCCTTGAATTGCGGCATCCAGTTGTCGGTTACCGAGAACCCGTGTCCTACCCCGGGCAGGTAGACGAACTCCCCCTGCGGCACCGCCTGGACAAACGCCCTGGCGGAGTCTGCCGGCCAGACCCGGTCCTGCGATCCGTGCAGTACGATCCACGGCCCCGGAAGCCCGCTGACCGGGCGTAGCAGCCTCCCCTCTCCGTTTGGGGTCGGACTGGTGGTCAGTCCGTTCCGGTCGCACAACGCCGTTCGGGTCGGCAGTTCCGGCTCGAATCCCAGGCTCAGCGCGCCCTGGAAGGTGTTCGCGGGGGCCTGCGCCAGGGTGGCGTACACCGTCGCCGCTCCGGAGGAGTAGCCCACCAGCAGGGGAATCTGGTAGGCGGGGAGCCCGAGCTGCTTCTGTGCATACTGGCTCAGTTCTTCCGCGTCGCCGGCGAGGTAGGTGCAGCGGTCGCCTGCCCGGTCGACCGCATGGAAGTAGCGTGGCGTATCGACTCCGAGGACCAGGGTGCCGGACTCCGCCAGGGCGTGCGCCATCTCCATCACCCCCGCCTTCCAGCCGCCGTCTCCGGAGAAGAAGATCGCGGTGCGGGTCGGCGTGCCGGCCGGCCTGTAGACCGCCACGGGGCCGAACCGGCCGTAACTGAAGGCGGGATCATCCGCTTGCGCGGCGCGGGCCGTCCCGGCCCCGCCCAGTGAGAGTGAGAGGAAGAAGAGGGCGATCACTTGGCGAATACTCCCTTGAAGCCCCCGCCGATGCGGGTGGCGATGTCGGTAAGGATGAACGGCAGCGCCAGGCCGCCGGGCGACGCCAGATAACGGGGCTCCCACACCGGGTCGAACCGCCCCTTGTACTCCCGCAGTCCCCTGAAGCGATAGAAGTTCTCCCCGTGACGGAACACGAACCCGCCGAGCCGGTGCCACAGCGGAGCCAGCGTGCGGTTGCCCAGCCCGGACAGCGGGGCCATCCCCAGATTGAACCACTGGAATCCTTCGCTCCGTCCCCACAGCATGAGCTGCACGAACAGGTAGGTCATGACGTTGGGTGGCGCCTCGGAGACGTAGCGCATCAGGTCTACCGTCAGCTCCGTGTGGGTCGCGGTGGTCCACAGGGTGGCGAACGCCACCAGGCGGCCCTCCTGGCGCACCAGGGCAAGCGGAAAGCGCCGCAGGTAGTCCGGATCGAACCGTCCCAGCGAGAAGCGCTTCTCCCGGGTCTGCTTGGCGGCGAGCCAGTCGTCGGAAATGGGTTTCAGCTCCGCCAGGTACGCGTCGCTCGCGCCAGGCGGCAGCACCTCGACGCGGCACCCGCTCCGTTCACAGGCATTGCGCCACCGCCGCAGACTGGCCCGCGCTCGTCCGTCCAGAGTGAAGCTCGGGAGCGGTACCCGGGCCTCCTCGCCCAGCTTGAGCAGGGTAAGTCCCTGTTCCAGGAACAGCGGCAGGTGCTGGCGCCCCACCTCGTAGAACACCGGCCAGCCGCCATGCTGGTCGCACAGCTCTCGGAACCGCCAGGCGAGCTCCGCCACCTCGGCCTCGTCGCCCAGCGGATCGCCCATCACGATCCAGCTGCGCCCCTGTACGGCATACATCAGGAGGCCCTGGCCCCGGTCACTGAACAGCAGTTGCTTGTCGCCCAGCAGCGCGAGGTTGGCGTCCGCCCTCGAGCCGGCCGCGATCAACTCCCGGGCCCGCTGCAGCTCGGCCGGTCCGGGAGCGGTGCGAGGTTGCCGGGCCGGTCGCAGCAGCCGGCTGAGCGCCAGACCCAACGCCAGCGCCGCGGCGCCGACCGTCGCCCGCAGGAAGCGCGGGGCGTCTGCCCCGAACTCGAACTGCCACCAGAGTCGGTCGGAGTACTCCACATGCCGGTAGGCAAAGAATCCGAGCCAGATGGACGCGCCCAGCGCCACCAGCACCGCGATGACCCAGCCCGGACTCCACACCTCCTCGAGCAGCGAACTCCGGCGGTAGAACCGGGCGCGGGCCGGAAGCAGGCAGCCGAGCGTCACCGCGGCAACCAGCGCCTCCTCGAAGTCGAGGCCCTTGAGCAGTGAGGTGACGATCGCGGCGGCCAGAAGCGCTGTGGTGACCCCCCACGCGGCGTTGAGCCGCCGGTACAGGGCGTAGGCCAGCAGCAGCAGTGCCATGCCGACCATGCTGGCCACGAAGTGCGACGCCTCGAGCACCGGCAGCGGGACGAACTCGGTGAGCAGCCGGAGCCGCCACCCCACGGTCGGCGTCGCGCCCGAGAGCAGCAGGATGGCGCCGGTGGCAAAGACCAGGACTGCGACCAGCGGGGCGGTGAAGGCCGGCACGATTCGGCCGGCCGCCCGGGAGATGCTGCCGAGTCGCTCCCGCTGCCGCAGTCCTTCGTGCCCGGCCAGCAGCGCCGTCGCGGTCAGAAGGGGAACCAGGTAGTAGATGGTCCGGAAGGCTAGCAGCGAACCCGCGAGTGTCGCCGGCGGTACCCGGTCCCCCGCGAGGAAAAGCACGATTCCCTCGAACACCCCGAGTCCTCCGGGGACGTGGCTCACCAGTCCGATCCCCTGCGCTACGACGAACATTCCCGCAAGGGCCGGGAAGGAGAGCCCCGTTCCCGGAGGAAGCAGCAGATACAGCGCCGCGGCCGCGGCCAGCCAGTCGGCAGTGGACACGGCGAGCTGCCCCAGGGCCAGTCCGGGTGCCGGTGGGTCGAAGCTCCAGCCCAGCAGCACCAGCGGACGCCGTCCCCGGGCGGACCACCAGAGGTAGCCGGCCACCAGGCCGAGGGCGGCAAGGCCGGACAGCCGGGCCAGCTCTGGATGAACGCCGAAGAGCGGCGCGACCGTGGCCGGCTCGAGCAGGAGCGCCGCTCCCGCCACCGCCAGGATGCCAAGCCACAGCGTCGCCGCGCCGAACGCAATGATGCGACCGATCACCGGGGTGCTGAGCCCCCATGCCGAGTACAGCCGACTTCGCACCGATGCGCCGGTCAGCATCGCCAGCCCCACACTGTTGCTGAAGGCGAAGCTGATAAATGAAGCCAGTCCGATTCGGGGATAGCCGAGCGGATGGCGCACGTATCGGAGCGCCAGGACGTCGTATCCAGTGAGGGCCAGGTAGCCCAGCAGCGTCATCCCGGCGGCCAGAGCGATCCGACCGGGGCTCAGAGACACAATGGCACGCCAGATTGTCCCGTACCTGACGGAGGCGAGGGTCCGGTGCACCGACCACAGGGCGACTCCGAACAGCAGCGCCGTTGCAAACGGCGCGATTCGCGCGACCCAGGTCCGTCCCGACCGGTTTGGCGATACCGGGCGCCCGCCGGTTACGTTTGTCTCTGCAACGGGTTGCACGCCGGCCGGGTCATCCGCCGACCGGGCTTGTGGTGCACCCAAATCTTCGATCACTGCAGCCATGATCTCTCCGGATCTTTCCGCCCGCGCCCGCGGAGCTCTGCTTGGACACGCTGCCGGTAACGCACTCGGTGTGCCAACTGAGTTCATCGGCACGGCCGATGCTATCCGCACCAGGTATCCCGATGGCGTCCGGGAGGTGCTTCGGCAGGACACCGCCGCTTCTCCTTATGATGATGATCTGGCCCTCACACTGATCCTGGGGGAGGAGCTGCTCGAGCAGGACATCGACCTCCGTCGGCTGGC
>JBGQJV010000229.1:0-7131 GCA_041499215.1 Gemmatimonadota bacterium
CCGCCCGTCCGCCCGTCCGCCCGTCCGCCCGTCCGCCTTCCGTGAGATTCCCCCGGCCACCGCTGCGTCCCTCAGACAGTACAGCTCCCGGTCACCCGACACCGGGTTCATCCCCGTCAAAGGTCAACCGATGCCGAATGCCTCCATCCCGCCCAGTGACTTCGTCGACAGCCTGACCGATCCCGGGCTCATGGTGGATGGCTACCCCCACCCGGTCAGCCTGCGGCGCTACCTCTGTGCGGTGCCGGAGCACGGCGGCAACCAGAAGGCGGCGGTCCTTCAGGGCGCACTCCCGGGGCTGGTGGCCGGCACGGCGGACGCTGGCGTGTTGGCTCCCCTCATGAAGTCGAGGGAGTATGACATGCTGTTCAGCGGCCAGGGCAAACCCGAGCACTTCCGGACAGTCATGGCGGCCATCTGGCGCAACAAGGACAAGGTGAAAGCCGACAGCCGCTTCACCAAGTACTTCTTCGACAAGATCGACGTGCCCAACCCGCTGCAGGCCATGGTGGACGACGGCCTCTTCGGCATGGACTGTATCGGTTTCTTCGGGCGCTACCTCGAGGCGGCCGGAGTCTATAGCCAGTACATGGGTGGCCTTCCCCGCACCTGGCTCGACACCTTCCTGCCGATTACCAGACCTTATGACATGGACGTCGGCTGCGCCCTGGTCTGGGTACATGCCCGGCATATCGCCATCATCGATTCGTTCGAAGAGTCCAACTGGCACGCCAATCCGCCCCACGCCATCGTCAATATCTGCCAGGCCTCGAACGGGGCGGCGCACGGCCCGCAGACCAACCGCCGGGTCAAGCTGGTCCGAGCCAATCAGGCCGCGGCCCTCGACATCGCCAGGTACAACGAAGCCATCAAGAAGCGGGACGAGAACGGCAAGGTGATCGGTGAGGTGTCGGAGAAGGAGAAGGAGGGGCTCCGGACTTCGCTCACCTCCACCGTCGCGACTGGGTATCGCAATGGGATCTTCTTCGACGTGCTGCAGGGAGACCCCGCGCCCCCGGTCCGGGGCGCGGTGTATGTCGGCCGGCTGCCGAATCTGAACCCGACCTGGCTGATGGCGCCATAGAAGGCGGGCAGGCGGGAAGGCGGAATGGGTATCCGGACTCTCCCGTCTCGACCGTCCCGCCGTCCCGCCCTCAGGATAGATTCCGGGAGCCTTCTCTCCTGAGTCTGGTGATGCTCCGCGACTTTCTGACCCGTCTGTTCGGTACCCCGGTTGGTCCGGCGGCCCCTCCCCCCGCACCGGAGGAGCGCCACATCGTTCGCCGCTTCCCCGTGGCCGTCATCAACGAGCGGCCCGACATCTCCACCGCCGATGCGCTGGCCCGGCTCGCCGATGCGCTCGACCTGATCGACCGATACGCCAACAGCCGCCTCCAGTGGCTTTCCCAGGACGTCGCCCAGATTTGGGTCCGGCGGTTTCCCTGCCGCGCGGCCTTCTATCCTGAGCCGCGCGCCTGCCTGATCGAGTTGACCTTCCTGGTGAACCCGAAGCACACCGCGGCTGAGGTGGCGTCTTCGCTGGTCCATGAAGGGGTCCACGCCCGGGTGGCGCGCCTGGGAGCCCAGGCGGATTCGGGGAGCAAGGCAGAGGAGGAGCGTCTCTGCCGGGAGGCCGAGCTGGAGTTCGGGCTGGCGCTCGAAGGCGTGCCCGGCAAGGACGTAGTGGTCGAGCGGGCCCGGCAGAGCCTGCTGCTGGCGGACCAGGAGGTGGCGCCCGAGATCGACTGGTCGGTTGCCGCCCAGCGGGTGGCGGAGGCGGATCGGACCTCTCAGGGGCGAGGCAGCGTCTGACACTCCGCAAGCGGCGGGCACCGGCGTTCCCTGAGGCACTGCTCACCAGCCGCCTGGTCGCCCGCCGGGTGTCGCCCGCGGATCTCGAGCAGCTGGCCGCGATGCACGCCGATCCCGCGGTCATGGCCACCCTCGGCGGCGTCCGGAGCAGGGAAGAAACCGTGGGGTTCCTCGATCGCCTGGTGGAACACTGGCGGGTCCACGGCTTCGGCCTCTGGCTGCTCTCGAGCCGGGAGGACGGCGCATTCGTCGGCCGTGGCGGGCTGCTCACGGTGGAGCTCGAGGGGAGGGCCGAGGTGGAGCTGGCCTACGCCCTGGCGGCGCCGTGGTGGGGCAGGGGGCTCGCCACCGAGCTGGCCCGGTGGAGCGTCCGGCTGGCGTTTGAAGTCCTGGAAGTACCCTCGCTGATCTGCCTGACCCTGCCCACCAACCATGCCTCCCGCCGGGTGATGGAAAAAGCGGGATTCCGCTTCGAGAAAGACGTGGTGCATCGGGGTCTGCCCCACGTGCTCTGCCGGATTTCCGGGGACCAGTGGCCCGAGCTGAGTCGCGAGCCGGCCTACCGCGATCTCAAGGCGCTCCAGCCCTCGATCGGGAGCGGTTGATGGTGCTGCTCCTCCTGCTTCAGCTGCTCTCCTCGCAGGACACCGCCGGGTTCCGGCCGATCTTCACTTTTCCAGTCACCGACACCGTGCCCGTCCGGGCGGCCAGTATCGGTGCGGGTCTGGTGCTGAGGGTCCGGCGGGAGGCCGATGCTCACGGCAGCCACATGGGGTGGTCTGTCGGTGTCTATCGCGAGCCGGTCAGGCCTGAGAGCAGGAACCTGTTGTATGCGTCTCTCTACTTCCACGGTCCGCATCCCTCGGATCTGTTTGCCTGGCACCGGCAGCAGCGCTACTTCCCCGATGAGCGGATCCTGCCGGTGTACCGCTATCCGAAGGAAATCCGGATCGCCTGTATCGGGTGCGAGATTGCCGGAGACAGCACACTGGTTCACTACACTGCCGGCTCGGTCGAGATCGGCTGGCGCCGGCTGCACCGCCCGGTAATGCCGGGCGAGTAGCTGCGTACTACTATCGTGGCCTGTCATGACCATTCTCCGCCAGGGGATGACGTCCGCCGCCAACGGTCTCCCGCTCATCAGCAAGACGGTAGTGCGGGGAGACACTGTTTACCTCTGCGGAGTCACTCCCGATCCGGTGGGCGATGTAAAGACCCAGACTCGGGTGGAACGAATGGGTGGATCGGGAGAACCCGTCGGTGCGGGCCTGTGTCGGGGCGTCGCTGTACCGCCCCGACATCCTGGTCGAGATCACGGTGACCGCGGCCCGGTAGCGGACACGCTGTACCAGGTGGCGAGCCCGCGGGGTTCCCGGAGGGCGCGTGGCGTAGATTGCCCATCGACCTGCCGGTGCCAATCACAAAGCCGAGCGCCCGGAGGGAACCCGCGAGCCGCCACCCGGGGACGCATGGCTCGGCAAGGTTACCCGGCGGCGACATCGCCACCTGCCTTCGCGTGACCAACCGGCTTAACTTTCCCCGGTCCGCGCAAGTCCATGGATCGCGGGGGCGGACCGGTTGCCCCGGGTCACCCACAGGAGGGAGAATGTCGAAGCGCGAGGACCAGCAGATCGCAAAGTTGCTCAAGAAGACGGCGGGAAAGATCGCACCACCCCGGCAGGACCGGGCGGCCCAGTACGACAGCACTCTGCGACAGAAGGAGGCCGAGCCGGATGACGCCAGCAAGCGGTTTTTCAAGGAGATGAAGCGCCGGGAGTTCTAGGACCGGACCAGGTCGAAAAACCCGTCTCCGATACCTGGGCGTTGTACCATTTCTGTACAGGTCGCGAGAGCGGGAGAAGATTACGATGTGTGAGGCGGCGGCATGCGTCCGGTTGCAGCGAATCCGCCCATGTCATAGCTTGGTGATCCGGCCGGTCTCTCTTTACCCCTGAAGAGCCCCGTCTCGCCGGGTCAGGACCCTGATCGAACCCGCACCCAATGACCACTGATCGCACCTATCGTCGGCATGAGATCGCGGTCCGGGCGCGTGCGTACCTGCAAGGCATGATCCCCAGGAGCTCGGTGCTCGAGGGTCTCGAGGCCAGTGACTGGGAGGACCCGCTGATGCGCCCGCTGCTCGAGACCATCCAGAACGCGCCCAAAAAGTCTCGCTTCTCCGGCCTCTGGGGCCGGGCCTACGACGCCTTCGTCGCCCAGACCCAGGCCCTCATCGACGCGGTAGACCCGCAGCCCTGACTGCTAGGCCAAATCGCTGCCCGTGGCCCACTTGGGCCACGGGCCTTCGATTTCACCCACCCCCCCGATTATCTTCCATTTCAGCCGCCCGCTCGCCCCGTGGGCCGGTATGAGCCCAATGGAGGATCAGGTCATGAAGACCCCCCGGAAGAAGACCAATAAGCCAGCCGAGCCGGTCCGACCGCTGACGGATCGGGTAAGCGACCGGGTCGCCGCCGCCACCCAGGTCCTGGATCGCCGCTCCGGCACTACTCGCTCCAAGCGCCCCGGCCGGCCCCGGGCCGCCGCATCGGCGACCCTGGCCGGAGCATCCGACGAAACCCGGCTCAACTCCTCGCTCAGGATGGTGTTCCGCGAGATGGGCGATGCCCACCGGGAGTACCGTATCCGGACCGGCGAGCCCACCAGTACGACGGTGCGCGAGGCCGCAAACATCTTCAAGAAGCAGCAGGACTTCGCCTCGCTCGTGGCCGTTGCCGCGACCCTCGACCAGCTCGGCATCCTGGGCTGGTAGGGCGGGGCGGTTCGAGAAGTAAGGAGTGAGAAGTAAGAAGTGAGAACGCGGAAACGCCAACGTGAGGCTCGGGACGGATCCCGGGCCTCACGTTTCACTTCTCACTTCTCACTTCTCACGTCTGACGTCTCACGTCTTACGTCCTGTCTCACGTCGCATACAACCAGATCGCGAGAAAGTGGCACGCACTTCCGCCCAGCACGAACAGGTGCCACACCGTGTGGTGGTAGCGCTTGTAATCCTGCGCGTAGAAGACTATCCCGCCAGTGTACAGTAGCCCGCCGGCAACCAGCCAGGCCATGCCCGCGCCGGGCAGCGCCGCGGCCAGCGGCTTCGCGGCGACCACCGCGAGCCACCCCATGCCAAGGTACAGGAAAGTCGATAGCCGCGGGAACCGGAACCGGGCCACCGTCTTGAACACCACCCCAATGGCGGCGAGGCCCCAGACGATGGCGAACAGCGTCCAGCCCCAGGTGCCGCGCAGAATGCCTAGAGTGAACGGCGTGTAGGTCCCGGCGATGAGCAGGTAGATCGCCACATGATCGACCACCCGCAGCACCCGCTTGGCGCGGGATTGGGGCAGGGCATGGTAGACCGTCGACGCGGCGTATAGCGCCACCAGGGTCACCGCGAAGATGCTGCAGCCCAGCACGAACAAGGCATCGCCCCGGGACAGCGCGGTGGCAACCAGCACCGGGAACGCGATGAGGCTCCCCAGCAGCCCAACCCCGTGGGTGATGGAGTTGGCGATCTCTTCCCCACGGGATAGCGGACGCTCTCGGCTCATGCCTGAAAGTTCGCCCGAGGGACTGCGGATAGCCACCCTCGAAAGGCTTTAAGTTCTGAGTTCCGAGTTCAAAGTGGCCGAGGCACGAGGGTCCGGGCCCGGTCCGGCTGAGGGGGATGCCGTGCCTTCAGGCGGGGAACGCGCGTCTCCCTGGGAGCGCCCCCACGGGAGACTCCAGATGCGACCGCTCCGCTTCCTGCTGCTTGCCCTTCTGGCTTTGGCCTGTGACGACAGCACCGGCCCGGTGCCCGGACTCGGCGGCACCTGGGTGTTGGCCGAGTACGTGGACGCCGGTGTCGTCGGGACGACCACGGGCACAATGACCTTCGATCCCAATGGCACGTTCGCCGCGGAGGGCACCGTGACCTATCCGGGGGAGCCGGAGGATTCGCTGACCACCTCCGGGTCCTGGAGCCAGAAGGGCGCTACCATCACGTTGGTGGTTCAGGGAGAAACCAGCAACTGGCGCCTGAGCGGCAGCGACACCGAGGTCACCCTTCAGCTGATCGGCCCCCTGGAGGTCACCCGGATCGTGCTCCGTCGTCTGACACGCTGAGGAGCCATCGGCATCATACTCTGCAGGAACCACCGGCCAGCCCTCGGTGGTGATTCGAGGCAGTCGGCCGCGAGGGCCTGGCAGAGGCGGCAGGATGGGCGTCGCGCTATACTGAGTGGTAGTTCACGTCCGCGAGGAGGTCTCGCCGGCGTGGGTGTCCCGCCCCTTCTCCGGCGGAGGACCACATGAGCACCACGGACCGTCTCCGTCCCCATCCCCAGGAGCGCTTCGGCGCCCCGGCGCAGGTGCTGGACCTGCCCCGTGCCGCGCAGGAGCTTCGCTCCGAGCCCCACCCCGCGGTCGATGGCCACCGGCAGATCGCCCTGTTCCGCCGGGGCCCGGTGACCCTGGTGCAGTTCGTGTTCGAGCCGGGCGGTGTCCTGCCCGAACATAGCGCCGAGGGTGTCGTCACCATCCACGCGCTCGCCGGCCGTCTCGTCGTTGTCGCGGATGACGAGGCTCACACCCTCGGCCCCGGCCAGGTGGTGGCTCTCGCGCCCGGCGTGCCGCACACCGTGCGGGCCGAGATCGCGAGCGAGATGCTGCTGACGGTTCATCGTATGGCGGACCTGGGGTAGGCGACGGGGCGACAAGGCGACGCCCAGAGCCCAAGCTGGAGCGGCACTCTCGACTGCCGCGGCCGGATCCCCCGAACTCGGAACGCGGAACTCGGAACTCTGTCGACGAACAATTCCAAGCCGCCGAGCTATCTGCAACCAAAGGGCCACAGCCCCATGCGCTCCCTCACCTTCCTCCTTCCGATGGCGATCCTCCTGGCCTCTGCCGACGGCTCGCCCTTGCCGGGGACTGCAGTACAGGCGGATACGGTGCCTGACACCTCCATGGTCTGGGTCGATGGTCGGATGACCCAGCGCGGGAAGGAGAATCTGCCCGCCTGCCCGATGCCCGTCAGTCGCCGAGACCGGGCGGTCGCGATGCCGAACTACGCCCCGCCTCCGCCGCCGGCTCCCCCGACGGACGCTTCTCCATACCAGCGGATGATCCCGATCCCGGTCCCGCCAACCCAGCAGCTGCGGGACCAGATGCCGGTGATTCGCTCGGGCTGCTGGAACCCGCTGTTCACGGGCGTGGCGCGGCCCGACTCCCTCGCCAGCCGCCTCCGCCGTCCGCCGAGGTGACGCCATAAAGCGGGAGGGCGGGAAAGCGGACAGGCGGGAGCTGTACCCCCGAACACGTCCCGCC
>JBGQJV010000230.1:0-7117 GCA_041499215.1 Gemmatimonadota bacterium
ACCTCGATTCCCCACGAGGCCCGGCCCCGTCGCAGACTGTCCGGATCGATCGCGTGGATCAGGTAGGGCCGGCTCTCCAGCTCCTTCGCCGCCGAGCCGTACAAGGAGTCGATCGTAGGCCACGCCCGGGCGGCCGCCTCCCGGAGTGGCAGGGGCGAGGCGTTGCTGATGATGCGGAGCGAACCCACCGCCAAGGTGTCGGCCCGGCCGCGTGAGACGGCATGCTCCAGGCTGTCCGCCAGATTGGCGAGGGCATTCGCCTCGATCCACAGCCGCGCGAGGCTGTCGGCCCGGGCCTCGAGCCGATGCAACTCCTCCGTCCGGGGAGGCGCACCGGCCGCGGCCTGCCCCGAGAGTGGCCGCACCGCAAGGCAGAGGAGCAGGACCCCGCCTGGCAGATGGCTAGACATCGATCAGCATCCACCGGCCGCTGAAGATGGCCAGCGGTCCGGGCCAGTTGAGAAAGGCCCATTGCATGCCGCCCAGCAGATCAAGCTCGATACCCGCCGCGCTCACCAGGATCTGCGCCACCAGCACCAGCGCCAGGGCACCGAGAATGATCCCCGCCGTCCGCGCCGTCCCACCCGAGATCGCGAAGAACAGCGAGAACGCCACCAGCACGGCGAGGGCAAAGCGCAGACCCAGGGCCCATGCATAGCCCTGGAGTCCGGGTGGAATGACGGCGGTGGCGGTGGCCAGGAGCGCCCCGAGGAATACGGCCACGACCGGCGGCGCGAGTACGGCGAGACCCGCCCCGAACCGAAGCAGGACGTAGCGCCAGCGGGGGAGCGGCAGTGTCAGCGCGTGCACATGCCGCCCGCGGTGGTCCGGAGCCCAGGCGGCCATGGCGACCAGCAGGCCCAACAGGCCGGCCAGCAGCGGATAGAGGATTCCCCACGACTGGAGCCAGCGGAGCAGTTCGTCCGGCGGCATCGCGCCGTCGCCACGGGTGGCGCCCTGCAGCGACAGCACCGGCAGGCTGAATCCGGCCACGGTGCCGAGCACGATGACCAGCCGGCACCAGCGCCACTGACTGCGGAGGATTGCGCGGAACATGGGACGGTCTCCCGCGGGTATTAGCCGTTAGCCGTTAGCCGTTAGCCGTTAGCCGTTAGCCGTCAGCCGTCAGCCATCAGCCGTCAGCATCTGCGAAATCTGCGAAATCTGCGGATGCTCTTTCATCATCCATCAGTTGCGGCACTTGCGGACCTATCTCGCGGCCCGAAACGCCCGCAACAGCTCCACAAACCCGTCCTCGAGGTCGAGATCCACGATCTCCTCGAGGTTCACCCCGTTGACCGGGAAGTACTGGGCCATCCCCGGCTCCCAGTTGCGGACGATCCAGGTCTCCCGCTCGCTGCCCACCCCCTCGCGGGCCAGCCGAACGAACGGCGGCTGCGGCAGAGCGGACGGATCGGCCGGCACGCCCGAGAGCCGGAGCCGCTTGGTGCCGTTCTTGAACCGGGTCATCGGCGTTTCCGTCACCAGCCGGCCATCATCCATGATCCCGACCCAGTCGCAGATCCGTTCCAGCTCATGCACCAGATGGCTGGAGATGATCACCGTGGCGTGCCGCTCTGCCACATAATCGAGCAGCGAAGAGAGGATGTCCCGCCGCGCCACCGGGTCGAGTCCGTCGGTCGGCTCGTCCAGCACCAGCAGTTCGGGACGCTGAGCCATCGCCGACAGCATCATCACCTTGGCCTTCTGCCCCTTGGACAGCTTGCCGAACACCTTGCGCTCCTCCAGGTCGAACTGCTTGAGCAATGACCCGGCCGCGGGCCAGTCCCATGAGGGATAGAACGCGGCCTGGAAGCGGAGCAGTTCGCCCACCGTCTGGGTGGAATCGAAGTGCGGCTGTTCCGGGACGTAGCCGATTCGCGCCAGCAGCGCCGGAGCGTGGTCCGGCATGCCAAGACCCAGGACGGTGACACGCCCTTGCTGGGGCCGAAGCAGGCCGAGGAGCAAACGGAGTGTCGTGGTCTTCCCCGAGCCGTTCGGCCCGAGGAAGCCGTAGATCGCCCCCTCCGGAACGTGGAGATCCAGGTCGGCAATCCTGAAGCCGGCCCCCGGACTGTACCCGAGCGCGCTGGTCTCGACGGCGTTGGTCATGCGGTGCCCGTCTCCATGATCCGTGCAAGGGCGGCCTGCAGCTCCTGGGGGGAGATTCTCAGCCGGCCCGCCTCCGCCAGCGTCCGTCGCGCAAAGGCCGTGGCCTGCTGCGACCGCTCCTCCTCCCGGCGTTGCTCCGGCAGGTCGCGCACGAAGGTCCCCGCGCCGTGCCGCATCTCCACGAACCCCTCGGACTCGAGCTCCCGGTACGCCTGCACCACGGTCGCAGGGTTGATCCGGAGCTGGCCCGCCAGCTGGCGCACCGACGGCAACCCCGACCCCGGCGACAGATCCCCCGCCGCGATGGCCACTTTGATCCGGGTGGCGATCTGGGCGTAAAGCGGAATGGTGCTGCGGGAATCGATCTGGCTGAACACCGGTCCCGAGCCGTCCCTGTGTATTACTGTACCGATACAGTGCTACTCTTGCCTGTTTCCGTCAAGAGGGGGTGCGGAAAAGGCGGAAAAGACGGGAAAGGCGGAGCCGCTCCTCCGCCCCTCCCGCCTTTTCCGCCCTGCCCGCCTTTTCCGCCCTTCCCGCCCCTCCGCCCCTCCGCCGGCTTAGACTTTCTGGCCGGCCATCGTTCTGACGAGATCGGTGGTGGACACCACCCCGACCAGCCGGCCATGCTCCTCCACGAACAGGCGATGCACCTCGAGATAGAGCATCCGCTGGGCAGCGTCCTTGATCAGGGCGTCTGGCGTGATGGTCTGCGGCCTCGGGGTCATGATCTCCTGGACCATGGTCTCGAACAGCTGATCCCGCTCCTCCTTGTCGCCGTGTTCGGCCAGCGCCTCGAGGATGTCGTTGTTGGAGAGCACCCCGGCCAGCCGGCCGTGATCATCGATGACTGGAACACCGGAGACATGGTAGTCGGCCAGCAGCGCGATCGCGTCGCCGACGGTATCGGTACCGCGGATCGTCTTGAGATTGGGCTGCATGATCTCGGCGACGCGCATTGGGGGGCCTCCCGGGAAAGACGTGTGCCTTCATACAACCACCGGAGGGCTGAATGAAGTGTGAAGGTCTTATGAGACAGTTCCAAGTTCGGAGTGCCCAGTTCGGAGTACGGCCGAGAAGCCGATCACTGAGAACTTGGAACTTCGAACTTGGAACTGCTATTCAAACCAGTCGCTATCGACCGGCATCGTAGTATCGACTGATGCGAACCCGCGCCCCGTGAACGAGACGGTCCGACGTGCCCAGCAGGGTGATCACACCGCCTTCCGCACGCTCTACCAGACGCACGTCGGGCGGGTGTACGCCTTGTGCCTGCGACTGGCGGGGAACGCCTCGGAGGCGGAGGAGCATGCCCAGGATGTCTTCGTGCGGGTGTGGGAGCGGCTGGGCACATTTCGGGGGGACAGTGCCTTCTCGACCTGGCTGCACCGCCTCACCGTCAACGAAGTGCTGGGTGCCCGGCGGACCGCCGGACGGCGCACCGCCCGGGTGACGCTCGCCGCCGATCCGGCGGACCTCGAGCTGGCGCCGGCGCCTCCGACCAGCGGGGAGCCGCTCTCGGACGACCTGACCCAGGCGATCGGCCGGCTCCCCGAGGGAGCCCGCACCGTGTTCGTGCTGCATGATGTCGAGGCGTACCAGCATGACGAGATTGCTGCCATGCTGGACATAGCGGAAGGGACCTCCAAGGCGCAGCTGTTCCGCGCCCGTCGCCTGCTGCGGGAGATGCTTGGCCGATGACCTGCGCTGAAGTCGCCCCCCTGCTGGACGAGTACATCGACGGCAGCCTGCCGGCCGATACCGCACGGTCGGTCGACGCTCACCTCGCCGGCTGCGATCGTTGCCGGGCCGAGGTGGCCGGGCTGCGCGCGCTCGTGGCCGAAGCGCGGGCCCTGCCCCGTTCGGTGCTGCCGGGCCGGGAGCTGTGGACCGGGATCGAACCCAGGCTGGGCGGAGAGCCGCGGGGCTCGAGTGCCGCCCGTTCGCTTCTTGTCCGTGCCCGCCCGCTGCTGCGGCTCGCCGCTGCGCTCTTTCTGCTGCTCGCCGGTGCCACGCTCGCCACCCTCTATCAGCGGCGCCACGCCCCGCAGACCGGCTTCGCCCTGGAGCAACGCCGCTACGCGGAGGCGACCGCCGACCTGGCCCGGAAGCTGGCCGACGACCCCACCAACCTGTCGGCCTCTACCCGCGCCGTGGTTGGGCGCAACCTCGCCATCGTGGATCAGGCCATCCGGGAGGCGGAGGCCGCCCTCGCCACCGACCCCGGCAACACCGCACTCGAGCAGATGGTGCTGGCCCGTTACGCCCAGCGCCTGGACCTGCTCAAACGCGCCACCGCCGCCGGAAGGCAGGAGAGCTGATGCGGCGGACAGGCGGTCAGGCCCTAAAGGACTCCCTCGCCCCCGGGTCGCGCCAAGGCGCTCCCGAAGGGGGCTCGGTCGCGGACAGGCGGTCAGGCGGAACGCGGAACGCGGAACGCGGAACGATCGTCAGGTTCCTGCTGGCGAGCCTGGCCCTGTGCTCTCTCGGCCCCGTTCAGTCGAGTCGAGCTCAGGACGCCATCTCCACCGGGCGAGCCGTATCTCCCGGGGCGGCGATCCGGGTCTACGTGGTCACCGGATCGTTGCGAGTCAATGCCTGGGACAGGGACAGCGTGGCGGTGAAGGGTCGGGTCGACCCCGGTGCCGGCCGGTTCTTCTTCGGCGGTACCCGCGATGCCCTGAAGCTCGGCGTCGAGTCCCCGGAAGGCCGCGACCCCCAGGGCACCGCGGACCTCGATGTCTGGGTGCCGGCGGACGCCCGATTGTGGGTCAAGTCGGTCACGGCGGATGTGGAGGTGACGGCGGGCGGCGGCATGCTGGAGGTGACCGGGGTCAGCGGGAGAGTGCGGGTCGCGGGCACGCCGCGGGAAACCAGCGTGGAAACCCTGGACGGCAACGTCGAGCTTGCCTGCCAGGGCAGCGTGGCCCGGGTGCGTACCGCCAGTGGAACGATCGTGGTTCACGGGGTCATCCAGGACCTCGATGCCTCGACCGTGAGCGGTCCGCTGCTGGTGGGCATGGAAGGAGACGTCGCGCGCATCCGGCTCGAAACCGTCTCGAGCGAAATCGCCTTCAAGGGCGGCCTGGTGCGAGACGGCCGCCTCGAGGCGGAGACCCATGGAGGTGACATCGAGCTCCGGTTGCCGCCGGCACTCGGCGCCGACTATCACCTGGTGAGCTACGGTAACGGCCTCCGTAATGAGCTGGTACCCGCAGACCAGGTCCATCAGGGCCCACAAAAGGGGGAGTACCGGATCCGCACCGGTGATGGGCGCGCGGTCGTGGATGTTCGGACCTTCAAGGGCACGGTGACGCTCAAGGTGAGAGGGGAGCCGCCTTCGCACTGAGGCGCGCGTCCCACACCCACCGCTGATGTATCAGGCGACGCTGCTTGACAAGTCCCTTCCCAGCCTGCCAATTGGGGCAGGACCTCCTGCCGCCTGTGTGACCCATGGCAATGCTCTACAACGAGCGGCCGACCAGCGGACGGGCGGCACGCCTGTTTCGTGCCGCCCTCGTGGTCATTGCTGTGGCACTGCTCACCACCTGTGCGGAGCCGCCCATCGCCCCGCGGCGAACGGGTCGAGCGTTCCTCTCGCTGGCTCCGGTGTTCCCCTCGTCGTCGCACACGGCGGGGCTCACGCTCGATAACGTCCAGCTCGTCGTTGTGCGCCTGCCCAATAGCACCCTGCTCGACAAGACCTACTCCTTCCCCGCCGACCAGACCGAGCTCCTGATCAGCGAACCCATCGACCTCGATGCGGAATCTGAACTGCTGCAGGTCACCCTCACCTGCCTGACCGGCAGCACGGCACTGTTCAGCCGCACGGCCATGGTGGAGCTGCGGCGGGGCGAGGGGGCCGGTGAACCGATTCCGTTCCCGGTCGTCTGGGTCGGGCCTGGCAACGGGATCGCCACGATCTTGCTAGCGCCGCGCGACACGGTGCTCACCTTCGGCGCCAGCATGGCTTTCCAGGTCACCGGCACGGACGGGCAGGGCCGGGCCGTCACCCAGTTCTACGTTTCGTGGCAGAGCAGTGACCCGGGCCAGCGGCCTAACGGAGCGGGTGTCCTCCGCGCCGGCCGGACTCGTATGACGCTCCGCATCACTGCCTCCACGCCGAACAGTGAGGCGCGGGATTCCACCACCGTCATGATTGTCCCGCCAGCGACGCGGCTGGTGCCCACCGCCGGGGATAATCAGACCGCGCCGGTGGGCACGCGACTGCCCCAGGCCCTCGAGGTCGAGGTGCGCGGCGATGACGATCTGCCGATACCCGGCGTGTCCGTCGCCTTTGCCGCCCCGATCGGGGGTGCGGTCGAGACCCCGACCGCCATCACCGACGCCACCGGGCGCGCCCGGACCGGCGCCACGTTGGGACCCAGCGAGGGTCGCCAGAATTTCACCGCCAGCGCCCCCGGCGCGGGTGCCGTGAGTTTCACGGCGATCGCCACACCGCTCGCCGTTCCCACGGTGAGCTTCACCGCCCCCACCCAGACGGTGGGTGAGGGCGTGGGCACGGCGACCATCACCGCGCAGCTCTCGACTGCGGCGACCCTGCCGGTCACCGTTCCGTACACGGTGAGTGGAACCGCGACCAGCCCGGCCGACTACACCATTACCGCCAGTCCGCTGGTGATCGCCGCCGGGAGCCTGACCGGGACCATCACGGTCAACGTGGTGGCCGACGCGCTGGCCGAGCCGGATGAGACGGTGATCGTCACCCTGGGCACGCCGACCAATGCCGCGCTCGGCGCGACGACTGCTCACACGCTGACGATCACCGGCCAGGTGCCGACTGTCGGCCTCACCGCCGCGACTCAAGCAGTGGGCGAAGGGGTGGGAACGGCCACGATCACCGCCCAGCTCTCCAGTAGCTCGAGCCAGACGGTCACAGTGCCGTTTACGGTGAGCGGCACGGCAACCAGCCCGGCCGACTACACCATTACCGCCAGTCCGCTGGTGATCGCCGCCGGGAGCCTGACCGGGACCATCACGGTCA
>JBGQJV010000231.1:0-7067 GCA_041499215.1 Gemmatimonadota bacterium
ATGTCCGGCTCATCGACAGCGCGGAGGAAACCGCGCGGGCGGTCGCGGCGACCCTGGCCGAGCGGGGCCTCGAGGCCCCGGGAGGCGCGCCGGTGTACCATCGGTTCGTGGTGAGCGACGACGAGCCGCGCTTCCGGCAGGTCGGGTCGCGGTTTATCGGAGAGAAGCTGGGGAGCGCGGAGGTGGTTGCGCTGTAGGACCGGACGGCGGGCCCAAGGCGAGAAGTGAGATGTAAGAAGTGAGAAGGAGAACCGGGCAGGAACAGGAAGCAGTACAGCGAGCCGCGACACCAGCACGCACTTCTCACTTCTCACTTCTCACTTCTCACTTCTCACTTCTCACTGTAGTTTCGCACCTCCGCAATGTCGGCCACTCCAGCCTCATCCACCTTGTCTCCGATCGCATCGCACAGCGCCTGCCACTCCGCTTCCGGCTTCCCCATGGCCCGGTAGTAGTCCCGGGTCGTCTGCAGCACATCCTGGAATGCGGGCACGCCGCGCATCAGCCAGTAGCTGGCATCGGTAATCCGGTAGTTGGTGTAGAACCCCATGAGTTGCCGTTCCAGCAGGTCGAGGCCCCGGGTATCACACGCCCCCGCGTCGCGGAGCAGCTGCGCGAACATGAGCTTCTTCTCGAAGAAGCTCGAGGTCTGGGGCGCGTCCTGGTGGGTGTAGCTCAAGTCGAATACTCGCTGCCAGCTGGCGTGGGCGCCTTCGATGTCGCCCAGCCTGACTTGAGCCATTGCCTGGTTGAAATGATCTTCGGGGACCTGGCTGCCGTTCGCCGCAAGCATGAAATGGCCGAGCGCGTCGGACCACTGGCCGCCGAAGTAGCAGGCGAGTCCGGTGTAGCTGTGGGCTTTGCGCCGATACTCCGCCGGAAGATCGGGCACGGCGGCCTGCAGCAGGTTGACCGCCTGCTCGTACTGTCCTGCCCGGATCAGAGCGGCGGCGTCGGCAAAGACCGCGGGCTCACTCATCCTCGGCCGGCCCCGAGCAGGCTGTCGACCTCGGCGAGCTCCCGTTCCACATCCTCCGGGGTGCCAATGCCGCTCTTCACCCGTACCAGAGAGAGGCGGACGTTCTCCAGCGCCCCGAGCACCGCGACCCGGCGTTCACCCGTCTGCTGCCGCGCCCGGTCCAGGTCCTCCTGCAGGGCTCGTTGGCGGTCACCGGAGCCACCAGGCAGGGAAGGGGCGTTGACCCGCGCTTCCGTCGCCGCAGCCTCGAGCTCCACGTTCCGGCGCTCCAGCCGCTCCACCTCCGCTTCAAGCTGCTCCAGCACCACCCGTACCTTGCCGAGGCGGCGACGGGTCTCGCCCGGCAGGGTGTCCAGCAGCGTCAGGGCGCCACGGCTGCCCGGAGCGGAGGCAACGGTGGCCGCCGGTTCATCGAGTCGCCAGGTGGCGAGTCGGTAGAGCAGCTTGCCCACACGCCCGGTCCACATCCTGTGCATCCTGCGGTCGAGTCGGCCGGACGCGGCGACAGTCGCGGCGGAGAACACCACGCAAACCATGAACAGGCACAGGCCCGCGAACAGCGCGATGAGCGCGCGACTCGAGACGGTGTAACCCCCCGTGGCTTTCTCCGTCCGGCCCCAGAAGGCGATCGCCATCGTCACGATCGACAGCGCGAAGCCACCGAGCAGGATGAGCCACCGCCGGCGGCGGCGACGGGCGTGGCGGGGGTCGGCCCTCGCCGCTGCGATGACCGCCTCCCGCTCGGCGTCGATCGCGATGATGCCGTTCCGCAGGTCGGCGTAGGCAAACCCCTGACGCGCCAGCTCCCGCATGCTGAAAGGGATCTGCGACCAGAGCGCCGGCACGACGATCGCGAAGATGACCACGCTGAACACCATCTGGGCCGATTGCGCCCCGAATCGGACAAACTGCGGCATCACCAGCGCGAGAATCAGCCCGTTGCGGAAAAACTGGTCGGCCCGCACCGTCCACACCCGGATGGCCGGGTGCACGTCGACCTGGCGGCCGCGTACCTGCTCCAGCGCCTCGACCAGGGCCTCGCCGGTGGGGTACCGGCCTTCCGGAGCCTTCGCGAGGCAGCGGTCGATCGCGGTGGTAAGGGGTGCCGGGAGGTCGGGCCGGAAGCGGGAGACCGGGGGCGCCGGCTGGCTGATGTGAGCTACCATCACCGCCTGGGCCGAATCGGCATCGAACGGTAGCCGTCCAGTGACCGCGAAATAGCCCACCACGCCGAGCGAGTAGAGGTCGCTCCGCCCGTCGACCTTGTCTCCCGCGGCCTGCTCCGGACTCATGAAATGCGGGGTGCCGACCGTCTCCCCCATCTGGGTGAGTCCGGAGGCGGCCACCGATCGGGCAATGCCGAAGTCCATCACCAGCGCCCGGCCGGTGGCGCGCTCCAGCAGGACGTTATCGGGTTTGATGTCGCGGTGGACTACTCCACGGCCATGGGCGTATGACAAGGCCCAGGCCACCTCCTGCAGCAGCCGAATGGCGTCGGGAACCGGGAGCGGCCCCTGGCGCCTCACCCGCTGACTCAGCGTTTCTCCTTCGATGTAGTTCATGACGAAGAACAGGAGACCCGGCGTCTCCTCTACGGAGTGCACCGCGACAATGTTGGGATGGGAGAAGGAGGCGGCGGTGCGGGTCTCCCGGAGGAAGCGTTCCCGCAGTTCCGGCCGGACGGCCAGCTCCGGGGGGAGCACCTTGATGGCCACCAGCCGGTCCAGCTTGAGGTCCCGGGCCAGGAAGACCGCGCCCATCCCGCCCCGGCCGAGCTCGCGCTCCAGGGTATAGCGGCCTTCAATTGCCGGTCCGAGCTCCTGCACGATCGGATCGTCGACGGCGCCAGGCGTGGTCATGGGCCAGGAGGGTTGGGGTGCAGGAACTGCCTCAATTCGGCCTGGCCTTCGCCGATCACCGCGTAACGGTACCCGTCGAACCACGCGCCGGGGTTCACGTACAGGCTTCCTGGCCTGACCGTCATCGCGGCCGCGCGGTGGGTGTGTCCCATCGCCAGCAGCGCGAGCCCGGGTTCCCGCTCCATCCGTCCGAGTGCCCATCCCTGCTGATGGGCCGCCGCCGCGAGGATCTGCGCCTCGGTGCGGGGCCGGTCACCCAGCACGCCACTCAGTTGGTCCACCAGCCACAGCCCCAGGTCAGGATGGATCGCCCGGAACAGCGCGATGGTTGACCGGTGCCGGGTGACCTGCTGCAGCAGCCGGCCGGACCAGTGGCTCTCGGTGATTCCGTCGCCGTGCACCACCATCGCCGGCCGGCCATTCAGCTCAAACCGCGCCTCGCGAGCCGCGAACTCGATGCCGAGCTGCTCCTGCCAGAACCCTCCGCCCCAGCGGTCGTGGTTTCCGCCGACCAGGAGAATCGGCAGCCGGCGCCTGAGCGCCGCGAGAGCGACTACCACCGCCAGGTTTCGCCGCGGGATGACGCGGTGATAGCTGAACCAGAACTCGAACAGATCGCCGGTGACGACGAGCCCGTCCCCGAGCGAGGGGACGGTGTCCAGGAAGGCCAGGAATGCCCGTTCGGCCTCCGGGGAACCACGGCCGAGGTGGGCGTCGCCCACGAGCACGAGGCGCTGACAGAGCACGCCGCGAAGATACGACGGGCCGGGCGGGAGCCGCAAGAAAGGCGGGACGGCGGGAAGGGCGGGAAAGGCGGAAGGCTCATGCAGAGTCGCGCGATCTGTGGACTCGTCAGGCCTCGAACCGCTTATCTTCTCCGCTGTAGCACGGCCGCCGGTCCGCGACCGAGCCCCCTTGGGAGCGCCTTGGCGCGACCCGGGGCGAGGGAGTCCTTTAGGGCCGGTCCGCCGGTCCGCCTGCTCGCCTGACCGGCCGACACCCCCAACCCCACGTGCTGTGCGCCCACCCATCGCCGAATCCGTCACCACCGTCCGGGTGAACTACTCCGAAACCGACCAGATGGGTGTGGTCTACCATGCCCGCCACGTGGTCTGGCTCGACATCGCCCGCACCGAACACCTCCGACAGGCCGGCTTCAGCTACCGCGACCTCGAAGCCAGGGGAGTCCGACTGGTCGTGACTGATCTCAAGCTCAGGTATCTGGCCCCCGCGCGGTATGACGACGTCGTTCATATCCGGTGCCGGGTGCGTGAGGCTCGGTCGCGCCGGGTGGTGTTCGACTATCGGCTCGAGGTGGCGGAAAGCGGTACCGCGATCGCCCAGGGCGAGACGACTCTCATGTGCCTGGACCAGGCCCACCGGCTGAGCCGGCTGCCTGAGTCGGTGGTGGCCGCCCTGCAGCCCGGACCTCAGGGGGGGGCCGCCTAATGATCCGGCGAGCTGCTCTCCGGTGCATGGCCGCGGTGCTGATCGGGCTCCCGACGGCGATCGCCGGCCGGGTGGTGGCCCAGGAAGCGAACGTCGAGGTGCTCGCCACGCTGCTGGCCGCCGAGGATTCCCGTCAGTTCAACGAGCCGGTGTTCCGGGCCGCTCTCTCCCAGCCGGACAGCTCGGTCCGGAGCGCGGCGGCGCTCTCCATCGGGCGGCTGCGTGATCCACGGGGTCTGCCGCTGCTCGTACTACTCCTGCTGGATTCCGACTCCACGGTTCAGGCGAACGCAATCTTCGCGATCGGAATCCTGGGCGACAGCAGCGGCCTGCCCCGTCTGCTCGATCGGGCCCGCAGCGCCACTGCGCTCAGCGGGCCGGCGGCGCTGGAGTTGATCACCGCTGTCGCCCGGCTGGGTGGCGAGCAGGCCGCGGGCTTTCTCCGCAGCGTCATCCAGGGAGGCGGACTGCAGCCGCGGGAGGACCAGATCTACCTGACCCGCCGGGCGGCGCTCGAGGCTTGGCGCCTCGGGCCCCGCGCGCCGGTCGATGCCCTGCTCGGTCTGGTGGGGGACCAGAAGGAAGACACCCGATACGCCGCGATCTATTCCCTTGGCCGGGTCCGGGCGCTCGCAGCGGCCCCGCGGATGCTCGACGCCCTGTCGGACCGGACGGCGCCACAGGTCCGCGCCGCGGCGGCACGCACTCTCACCCGGTCCTATGCCGACTCGAGCGGCCTCCGGCCGGACGCGGTGGCAGACGTGCTGGTCCGGGCCACAACCGATCCCGATGCCGGGGTCCGGGTTCAGTCCCTGCGCAGTCTGGCCTCCTTTCACCCGGCGCGCGCGATTCCGAAGATCCTGCCCATGCTCGAAGACCCGGTGAACAACGTCCAGGTGCAGGCGGCGGAGACCCTGGGGGAGCTTCCGGGGCCGGGCGCCCTGGTGGAGCTGGGCCGGATCGCTGCTGGAACCAAGGGCAGTTTCGCCCGGCGGCGTGCGTCGCTGCTGGCGCTGGCACGCCTCGACTCCGCGGCGTTTGTCGCCGTGCTGCCCAGGTATGAGACCAGCGGCGACTGGCGCGAGCGGGCCGCGGCGGCCGACGGATGGTCCCGTCTCGCCTCCGACCGGCAGCGATTCCTGACGGACCGGGACCCGCGGGTGGTTGCCGCCGCGCTGCAGGCGTGGGCCGACCGGGTTCCCGGTCCGGACCCGGACCTCCTCGCCGCGTGCCGGAAGCTGCTCGCCAGCGGTGACGCGGGGGTGCGCACGGTGGCCGCCGACGTCCTCTCCCGCGGTGCCGATCCGGCGGACATTCCGATCCTGGTGTCCGCCTACAAGAGCGCCACGGCGGACTCGTTTCCCGACGCTGCGCTTTCCGCGCTGGGCGCGCTGGGCGCAATCCGTCGAGCCTCACCCGAGGCGGCGCGCCGGGTCGATCACGAGGCGCTCGCCGCGATCTCCATCCCCGAGGACTATCTCATCCGTCGCTGGGCGGAGGACAACTGGCCGAGCGCGGCGGATGCCTGGGGCGGCGCCTATCCCATCCACACCGGCCGGACGCTGGAGGATTACCGCGACATCGCCCGGCGCTACCTGGTCGGCCAGCTCCCCACCCGCTATCCCAAGGTACGGATGGAGGTGGATCAGCTCGGCGTGATCGAGCTGGAGCTGTTCGGTCCCGAGGCTCCGCTTACCGTCGCCAACTTCCTGAGACTGGTGGACCGCCGGTTTTTCGACGGCCTTCGGTTTCACCGGGTCGTACCCAACTTCGTGGTCCAGGCGGGAGACCCCCGAGGGGATGGCTATGGCGGTCCGGGTGGGGCCATCCGGGACGAGATCAACCGGCGGCGCTACGCCGGGTATGTGCTGGGGATGGCGCTCTCCGGGCCGGACACCGGCGCCAGCCAGTGGTTCATCACTCTGGGGCAGCAACCCCATCTCGATGGTGGCTATACCGTCTTCGGACAAGTGACCGACGGCGTCCCGGTCCTGCTCCGCGTCACCCAGGGCGACCAGATCCGCAGCATCCGTCGCTGATGCCCAGTCTCTTCCGCACCCACCTCGCCGGCGGCGCTGTCGCGCTCGCGCTGACCACCCTGCCGGGAGTCCTCACCGCCCAGTTCTTCCAGGGAGATGAGAACAAGATCCAGTACCGCCGGCTGGAGTGGCAGGTGCTCAAGGGACCGCGGGTGGATGTGTACTACTACCCGGCCGAGGCCGAGCTTGCCCCGGTGGCGCTGGCCTACGCCGAGGAGTCCTACGACGTCCTGTCGCTCAAGTTCGGGCACACGGTGACGTCCAGGGTGCCGCTCATCATCTACGCGTCACACAGCGACTTCGAACAGACCAACATCCTCCCGTTCACCCCGCCCGAAGGGCTGCTCGGCGTCACCGACTACCTCAAGCGGAGGGTGACGCTTCCGTTCCGCGGCAACCTGGCGGAGTTCCGACACACGCTGCGCCACGAGATGGTGCACGTCTTCCAGATCAGCCTGCTGTACGACCGCTATCTGCGCTCTCCGCGCTCTGCCCAGGTCCCGCTGCCGCTGTGGTTCACCGAAGGACTGGCCGAGTACTGGTCGGCGGGAGAAGACGCCCGGGACGAGATGATCATGCGGGACCTGGTGCTGAGCGGGCGGTTGCCGCGGCTGGAGGATCTGGAATATGTCACCGGCGGCATCGTGTACCCGCTGGGCGGGCGGATCCATCGCTGGCTGGCCGACACCTACGGCGACTGGCGCATCGCGTCGCTCTATCGCGAGATGTGGCGCTACGACA
>JBGQJV010000232.1:0-7022 GCA_041499215.1 Gemmatimonadota bacterium
CCGTCCAGCACATCCGAGGCCTCCTTCCCCTTCGCGCCGAGCTGACGGGCAAGCGCCTGGTCGGCGGCCGGCGTGGTACTGCCGGCGACTTCGACGTCGGGGGTGATGCCGCCGCCGCCGAGCACCGTCCGTCCGCCCATGGAGTGAAAGACCGGACGATCGTTTCGGGGGACGGAGTCCGCAGCAGTCTTCTGAATCAGCCGCCCGCTCGGGGTATACCAGTGACCGCTGGTCAGGCGGAGGACCCAGCCGTCGTCCAGCCGGTAGACCCCCTGGACCAACCCTTTGCCGAACGAGGTGGTCCCGACCAGCAGGGCGCGATCATAGTCCTGTAACGCGCCCGCCACGATCTCCGAGGCGGACGCAGACTGGCTGTCCACCAGCACCGCCATCGGCAGATTGGGGGCGAGCATCGGCCCCTGCTGCGCCTCCAGGGTATCGGCGTAGCGGCGGTACTGCACCCGGACCAGCGGGCGGCCGGCGCCGACGAACAGTCCCGCCAGCTGGGCCGCCTGCTCCAGGTCGCCGCCCGGGTTCCCACGCAGGTCGAGTACCAGCCGCCGAGCCCCCGCGTCCCGCAGGTGGTTCAACGCGACCGCCACATCCGAGGCGGACTGGTCGCTAAAGCGCTGCAACGGCAGATAGCCCACCGATCCCGGCAACATCGCCACGAACGGCACCGCGGGGGGATGGATCACCGCCCGGGAGAATCTGCGGGAGTAACGTCCGCCGTCCCGGCCCCGCTGGAAGGTCACCCGCACATCGGTGCCGGGAAGTCCGGTCAGCGCCGCAGATGCACGGCTCACATCCCAATCGGTGGTCGCGCTGTCGCCCACCGCCACGATCCGATCTCCCCGTTCGACTCCGGCGCGGGCCGCAGGGCCCCCGCCGATGACCCGATACACGGCCAGCCCGCCCCGCACCCGGGTGATGCGGAGGCCAAGGCCGCCGTAGCTGTTGCCCAGCAGATTGCGGCTGAACTTCTCGAACTCCTGGCGGGGTTGCAGGCCGGCGTAGGGATCACCCAGGCTGGCCACCAGGCCGCGGGCGGCGAGCTCGTAGATGCGGTCGGACGGGATACTGTCCACTGCATCCCGGGCCACGATGCCGACTACCGCCTGGAACAGCCGCTCGCCGTCACCCACACTGGCTCTGCCCGCCAGGAACGCGACGAGCGCCAGTGGTGCGAGCGCGAAGAAGAACCGGTTCGATCTGCGGGGCATCGGACCTCCAGAGAGCTTGATCAGGGGCGGTCTGTGGGATCGGTTTCCCCTACGGGGGAGCACCTGGAAAGGATGCAGGCCGAGGGCCATGGGATGCAGTGGCCGCAGTGTCGCAGGCGGATCCGGCTCATCCCCGTTGCGGGGCGGTCTGCTCGATGACCCGCTGGACCGCCTCGATGAGCTCGTCCGGGCGGTAGGGCTTCTGAACGAATCCTGCCAGACCCTTGCCCACGAAGTCCCGGGTCGCGTCCTGCTCGTTGTATCCGCTCGACAGCAGGACCGGAAGCCCCGGGGCGATCGTGCGTAGTTCCCGGAAGGTCTCTTCGCCGGAGCGGCGCGGCATCATCATGTCGAGTACCACGCAGTTGAACCGCGCCGGGTCGGGCCGGACCATCTCGATGGCCTGTTCTCCATCCCGGGCAATCTCGACCGTGAACCCGACCAGGGTGAGGACCCGTTTGGCGACGTCCCGCACGACCTCTTCATCATCCACGACCAGAACGTTGCCGTGGCCCCGGATAGCCGACAGGCGGTTCTGTGGCGCGGCGGGCTGATCCGCGGCTCCGTCGATGGCGGGAAGCAGCACTTTGAATGTGGTCCCCCGGCCCACTTCGCTGTACACCCGGATCGCTCCGTGGTGTCCCCGCACAATCCCCAGCACCGCCGCGAGACCGAGTCCCCTGCCGGTGAATTTGGTGGTGAAGAAGGGGTCGAAGATCCGCTTGAGCGTCTCCGCATCCATGCCGGCACCGGAGTCCGTCACCTCGAGATACACGTAGGTCCCCGGCACCGCCCCGGAGTCCGCCTCGAAGGTATCGAGGTAGTCCCGGTCCGCCTCGATCCGGCCGGTGGTCAGGCCGATGACCCCGTCGCGATCGCCGAGTGCATCCGAGGCATTGGTGATCAGATTCATCAGAACCTGGCGCACCTGGGTCGGGTCGGCCTCGATCGCGGGAAGCCGGTCGGCCAGGTTGAGCCGGAGCGCCGCCTTCTTGGAGATGACGGCACCCAGCAGGTGGGTCATTTCCTGGACCGCGCGGGTGAGATCCACCCGTTCGATAACGAATCGTCCTTTGCCGGAATAGGCGAGCATCTGCCGGGTGAGGTCCGCCGCCCGGAGCGCGGCCGCCTCGATCCGCTCGAGGGTCTCCTGGGCGGGGGACTCCGGGGCCAGCTCGCTGCGGGCCACACCGGCGTTCCCCATGATGCCGACCAGCAGGTTGTTGAAGTCGTGCGCCAGGCCTCCCGCCAGCACTCCCAGACTCTCCAGCTTCTGCGATTGCAGCACCTTCGCCTCGAGGCGCCGGCGCGCCTCTTCCGCCCTGGTCCGCTCGCTGATGTCCCGGGCGATACCGGTCGTGCCGCGCAGCTCGCCGGAGTCGTCCAAGATCGCGGTCTTGATGACCTCGAACCGGAGCCGTTGGCCCTTCCGGTCGATGAACTCCTCCTCCAGCCGGACCCGGCCGCCATTGCTCAGCACCCGCGTATCGCCGTCGTGATGCGCCCGCGCCAGGTCGGCGGGGAATAGGTCCTCATCGGTACAGCCCATGATCGCCTCGGGCGTCCTGCCCATCGCGGCCGCGTACGCCCGGTTAACCGCGACGTAGCGTCCCTCCTTGTCCTTCACCCACGCCAGGTCGGCGATGTTATCCAGGATGGCGCGCTGCCGGCGACTGCTCTCCTGCAGGGCGGCGGTGGTCGCCTGCAGGGCCTGCTCCGAGGTCCGCACCCGGACCAGTTGCTCTTCGACCCGCTCCCCGGCCTGGGCCAGCCGGAGCCGCTGCCAGGCATCCTCCAGGGTCTCCTCTTTCAGGAGGTGAGCCCAGTAGCCGCACAGGATGACGTGCACGATGGCGATGCCGTAGTGGAACAGCAGCTTGGTGAATCCAACGTGCTGCTCGGGGAAGAAGTGGACCGGGTAGCCGGCGTTGTGCAGCCACGCGAACACCGTATGCTGGGCGATGATCAGCACCGTCCCCGGCCACATGCAGCGCCAGTCCTGGTACACGATCATCATCGTGAAGGCGGTGAAGAACCAGAAGTGCTGCTCCGGCTGGCCGTGCATCTGGTAGATGTGGAGCGCCACGAAGGCCTGCTGCGCGATGCCCGCCATCGACCGGGTGAAGAAGGTGCGGGGGAGGAGCCGCGCGAGCAGCCAGAACCCGCCCAGCGACACCCCACCCACCAGCAGCGTCGGGACCCAGGTCTGGTGGTACCAGGCCAGGAGCAGCGCCAGTCCGAAGTGGGCCGCCAGGAAGCCGACCATCAGTCGGTCGCCCCGGGCGTAGATGCCCTGCATCAACTCCTGGACTTCGACGGGCGTGAATCGGTGGGGGTCGCTGGCCGGCCGGATCCGGGCCAGCAGGGAGGGGTAGGTCGCGACTGGGGCGGCCGACATGCGGGGGCCCTTTCGTGCCCTGGACCGGGGGAGTCCGGGGCGCTGCCTAGCGAAACAAGCTCTCCATTTGTTGGTGCAAATGCAATATCTGCTTGCGGCGACGTCGCTTGTGCCCGGTCCCGAGGGCACTAACTTGACTCTCCATGGCCTACCTGGACACCAACCACCAGCGCGCCGCCTTCCTTATTCTCCTGCTGGGCCTGGGGCTGATGGTGGCCCTCGCGCCGTACGCCAGCGGCCTGATCGGCGGGCTCGTGCTGTACGTGATCTTCGTCCCGGTTCAGCGCTGGCTTACGCGGAGACTGCCAGCGCAGGCAGCTGCCGGGTTGGTGGTCGCCCTCGCCCTGATCCTCATCGTGGTGCCGACACTCTCCTTCGCCGGGCTGGTCGCCAATCAGGCGCAGAGCATCGCCACCGGGGTGATCCGCGGTCCGCTGCTCGACCGCCTGGCCCAGCTCAAGGTGGGAGAGCTCGAGCTCGGTCCGCGCCTGGCCGGCCTAGGAGAACAGATCGTGAGCTGGATCGGAGCCAGCGCATTCGGGTTGCTTGGCACCGCCACCAGGATCGGACTGAACCTCACCATCGCCCTATTCATCACCTATTACATGCTGATCGGCGGGGGCGCCGCCTGGAAATCTCTGAAGCCCTACATCCCGTTTTCTCCGGCCAGCGCGGATGTTCTGCGGGACCGGTTCCGGGATGTGACCATCTCCACAGTCATCGGCACCGGACTCATTGCCTGCATCCAGGGAGCGCTGGTGGCGGGAGGGTTCTGGCTCACCGGGCTCTCCAACGCCCTGTTCTGGGGCCTGGTGACCGTGGTATTCGCGATCCTGCCAGTGGTGGGCTCGGGACTCGTGTGGGGGCCGGGCGCGCTGACCCTGTTGCTGGACGGGCGGTACGGGGCGGCGATCACCCTGGTCGTGATCGGGGTGGTGATAGTGGGGAATGTGGACGTGCTCATCCGGCCCGCGGTCTTCCGGCGGTACGCCCAGATTCACCCGCTGGTCACCCTGGTCGGTGCCATTGGCGGGGTGGGTTACTTCGGTCTGCTGGGAATCCTGATCGGCCCGTTGGCGGTGTCGTATTTCTTCGAGCTCATCCGGATGTACCAGGCGGAGTACCTGTCCAGCTCGCAGGCCTCCCAATGGCCCCCGGTGCCCTCACCACCCGCGGGCTGATCCGAATCCGATTGCGGCCGGGACGGGGCGGCACTCCCGGCCGGCGTGTTGGCGACGGTCACGCCGGCCCGGACTGACGGGTTGCCCGCGCCTGCGCGAGGATTCGGCCGGCGCCCTGGAGCCGGAGCCGCCCCGCCAGCTCGATGCCCAGCCCGGCCGCCTGGGTGAGGTTCTCGATCACGCCCTCCACGCTGCCCTCCGCCATTTCCTTCCCATCGACAGACAGGACCCGACCGCTCAGCCGGGCCCGGCGGGGCACACCCTCTTCGACGGCAGCGAAGGCAGCCACCGGAGCATGGGGTCCCGCCTCGACCGTGGCCAGCAGCTGCCGCTCCGCGGTCACCGCGATTTCCGCGGTCTGGTCATTGACCGCGCTGTGGACCGTGGCCCGGAGTCCATCATCCGCCTGCCGCACGGTGACCGCGAGCGCCCCCTGGCCCGGCGCCGGCAGCAACAGATCCAGCGGCAGCCGGTCCCCGATCCGGCCCCCGAGTCCCAGGCGGGTGAGTCCAGCCACCCCGAGCACGATCCCGTGCAATTCGGGCGTCTGGTCCAGCATCGCGAGGCGAGCCTCGATGCTGCCCCGCAGTTCCCGCACCTGGAGGTCGGGACGCGCCCGGCGCAGCTGCGCCATGCGCCGGAGGCCGCTGGTTGCGAGGGTCGCCCCGGCCGGGAGCCCGGCCCAGGTCAACTGACCGCGCCCGACCAGGGCCTCCCGCGGGTCGGCGCGCTCACTGACCCCCGCGATGACAATACCGGCCGGGAGGGTGGTGGGGAGATCCTTCAGACTGTGCACCGCCAGATCGATGCGCTGCTCCAGCAGGGCCTCGTCCAGTTCGGTGCTGAATCCCGGGAGAGCCGCGACCTGGTCGAGCGGGGATCCGGCGTCGAATTCGAGACTGGTACTCACCACCACAAGTTCCGTGGCTCGGCCAACGGTGTGCAGCGACTCACGGATCCGCTCGGCCTGCCACCGGGCGAGGGGGGTTCCGCGCGAGCCGACCCGCACCGGTCTCATGCCAGGTCCGCATGCCCTGGAACCCGAACCCCGGCGAGGTCGCCCGCCGCGACGGCAACGCTGGTGGGCTCCGGAAGACCGGGCACGACGCATGACGCTTCCACCTCTACCTCCTCGAGTACCGCATCACTGTTCGTCGCTGGCCGGACCGTGCAGCCGGGCAGTCTGCGAGAGCCACGGGCCGACTGAGGGCTCGATCGACAAGAGTGCCATGCAACCCGCCCGCCGCAAGGGGCTGATCGCGGTGGCCAGCGGAGAGCCCATCCGGGCATGCCTTGCGCGGCGCAGGGCGAGAGGGCTCTATAGGACCGTCGGTTCTGAGGGGATCCCGGCCACCTCGCCCTGCACTATACACCGGGGAGACTCACGCCAAGGCTGTGCGCGCTGATGAGCCAGTCGAACCCTTCGAAAGACCCCCGGCGCCTGATTCGTGATCCCGAGGGCTGGAACGCCGGGCCGGTGCCCCGGCTTCTGGGCGAGCACCCGGTGACACCCGCGTCGCTCTTCTTTACCCGGAGCCACGCCCCTGTGCCCGCGGTCGATCCGCTCCGGTGGAGACTCAAGGTCACCGGCATGGTCCAGCGCTCGTTCGAACTTACCCTCGAGGACCTCACCACCGGCTTCGGCCGCCATGAGGTGACTGCGACCCTGGTCTGCGCTGGTCTCCGACGGGCCGAGCTGGAATCGGTCCGGCCGGTGCCGGGAGAGCTGCCGTGGGGCACCGAGGCGATCAGCACCGGCAGATGGAGCGGTGCCCCCTTGGCGGAGGTGCTCTCCCGCGCCGGTGTGGCGCCGCGCGCCGCCCACGTGGAGTTTACCGGCCTCGACAAGGTCGAGCGTGGCGGGCAGCGATTTGGCTTCGGGGGCTCAGTGCCCCTGGCCAAGGCGATGGGTCGGGAGGTGCTGCTGGCGTTCGAACTGAATGGTGCACCGCTTCCGCCGGAGCACGGCTACCCGGTACGGGCGCTGGTTCCCGGGTATTTCGGGGCGCGCAGCGTGAAGTGGCTGGGCGAGATCTGCGTCACCCGCGACCCGTCGGCGAACTACTTCCAGAGCCAGGCCTATCGGATCCAGCGGGTTCCGCCCGCCGGCAATCCCCGGGACGTCAGCGGCGGGACCGAGCTCGGCGAGCTCGGCCTGAACGCGGTGATCCTCTCACCCGACGGCTCGTCGGTCCTCCCGCCGGGCGAGACGATCGTCAC
>JBGQJV010000233.1:0-7005 GCA_041499215.1 Gemmatimonadota bacterium
CAGATCTACCGTCAGCTCCTTGAACCATCCGACCAGCAGGTCGCGGGACTCGGTGAACGCGGCGACCAATTCCTCGCGGGTGGCCCAGCGCCCCTTCGGCAGGACCGATTCCGGCGCGGCAATCCGCCTGGAGCGGTCGAACATGACCCGCACGATGAAGTCGTCGCTGACCGGGGAAGGCGAGCCGGCCGGCAGCGGCAGCTGCAGCAGTTTCGTCGTCGCCAGCCGCTGCACGCCGCGCAGCACGGTCGCGGTGTGCTCCGCGGTCTGCCCTACGGACCAGAGGTCCGGTGCCGGAGTGTAGCTCCACCGGTCGGGTGTGACTCCGTCCACCGACCGCAGGAAGCCGTCGCTGGCCTCGGTGAGCTCGTGGAGGAGATGGGGATGGGCGATGGGGGACATGAAGAGTGAACAGTGAGAAGTGAGAAGTGAAAAGTGAGAAGTGAGAAGTGAGAAGTGAGAAGGGCGACCGCGTCGAGCTCGCCTAAAGGCCGCGTCCAAATGGTCCCATCCAACACAATTCGGTGCCCTCCGGGCTCCATGCCACCGTCATACTGCATCCATGAGGGACCACAAATCGCTGCTCGCGTGGAAGAGAGCCAGGGCAGTGGTCGACATCGTAGTCGAAATCGGCCTGCATCACTGGACTCCACCTGCTGGAGCCGTGATCGGGCAATTGAGCCGCTCCTCATTGTCCACCCAGATCAACATCGCTGAGGGCTACGCGCTTCGTTCCGGCCCACGGTTCCGCTATCACCTCAATGTCGCCTACGGCTCGGCGGTGGAGAGCACTGAGCTCCTGGAGCTTCTCCTTGACCATCGGCTGGCACCCGAACCGCTTGTCGAACAGGCTCTGCGGAACGCCAGGGAGGTCCAAGCGTTGACCTTGGGATTGCTTCGGAAGTACTCGAGCACAGCCTGAGGTTCCCGGTTGCGTTGCTAGCCGTTGTCCCGCTCCCCCGTCCACTCTCCTTGCCTGCAGTACCCCTTCTCACATCTCACTTCTCACTTCTCACTTCTTACTTCTCACTTCTTACTTCTCACTTCTCACTTCTCCCTTCTCACTCCCCATCGCCGTACGCCACCTCCACCTCCATCCCGTCCCGCGCGACCACCGTGTCCGGAAACACCCCGCGGGCCTCGGCCAGGAGCTCGGGAGCCTCGCGGCTGTACCGGGGGCTGATATGCGTGAGCACCAGTCGCTTTACGCCGGCGGCCCGGGCCAGCTCGGCGGCCTCCGCCGCGGTGGAGTGACCGGTTTCCTTCGCGCGAACATGATCCTCCTCGCTGAAGGTGGCCTCGTGGACCAGGAGATCGGCGTTCCGGGCAACCTCGCGCAGCCCGTCGCAGGGTCGGGTGTCGCCCGAGATGACCACCCGCCGCCCCGCGCGGGGCGCGCCGACCAGCTCGGCGGGCGTGATGGTGCGCCCGTCCGGCAGGGAAACCGGCTGGCCTTTATGAATCTTCCCCCACAGCGGCCCCTCGGGAATGCCGAGCTCCCGGGCGCGTTCGGGATTGAACCGGCCCAGCCGCACGTGTTCGATCAGGCCGTAGCCGATGGTATCGGCCCGGTGCTCGGTGGCGAAGGTGACGATGTCGTACTCCGGCCGCTTGATGACATCTCCCACCTTGAGCTCCACGATCTCGACCGGGAACTTGACCCGTTCGATGCCGACCTCGAGCGCATGGGAGAGGACCCGCCTGGCGCCCTTCGGGCCGTACAGCGTGAGCCCGTCCTGCCGCTCGGCCCCGCCGAAGATGTTGAGCAGGCCGAGGGTCCGGAGCAGGCCGATCACTCCCAGGAGGTGATCGGAATGGAAGTGGGTGAAGAAGATCTCGCGGAAGGTGAAGCTCACGCCGTAGCGCATCATCTGGCGCTGGGTTCCCTCGCCGCAGTCGAACAGCATCGTCTCGCCCTCGCGGGTGAGCGCGAGCGAGGCGACGTTGCGGTCGATGGTGGGACAGGCGGCCCCGGTGCCAAGGAAGGTGAGCTTCAGCATGCGACGAAGGTAAGGCCGGGCCGGGGAAGGGAGAAGTAAGGTGTGAGAAGTGAGAAGTGAGAAGGGGCCGCGTGCGGGGAAGGGGGAACGGGGAAGTACCGGTGCGAGGGTGAAGCGGGTTGTCATTCCGAGGGCCGGCAAAGCGGGCCCGAGGAATCCCTCAGGGTGAGAGTCGTGCCGACCCGGAGGGATTCCTCGAGCCCGCTCCGCGGGCCCTCGGAATGACATCCGCTTTTGACCGTCACCCCTCACCCTTCGCCGCTCACCGCTCACCGCTCGCACCTCTTACTTCTCACTTCTCACTTCTCACTTCTTACTTCTCACTTCTCACTTCTCACTGCTTCTCACGCCCCTTCTCCCCCTCCATCTGCTTCACCCCATGCTCCATCGCCCAGACGATGCCCTCGAGCTCGCGCACCAGCCGCTTCGGGCTCCGGGGCAGCTGCTCCTTGAGGGCCCGGGTGACCTCGCGGTAGTACCACAGGGTCTTCTCCCGGGGCACGCTGAAGCGGCTCCAGACCTCGTTGCCCACCAGACGCATGTCGTTGATGATCGAGCGGGCGTTGTACAGCTTGTCGGCGGCGGCCACCAGCAGCACGTCGGGGTCGGCCTCGTGCCGCAGGTGGTCGATGAATCTCTTCTTGCGCGATTCCCAGCTGCCCTTCCGCCCCCCGGCGGGATCGGTATCGGTGCAGCCCAGCACCACCCGGTGCACCCGGGGACCGAATCGTTCGAGGATCTCGCGCTCGGTCTTCCCTTCCCGCGGGTGGTCCTCGACCGCGTCGTGCAGCAGGGCCGCGATGCCCTCTTCCTCGTCACCGCCGTCCTCCAGCACGATCGACGCCACGCCGAGCAGGTGGGCCAGGAACGGGATGCCGCTGCCTTTCCGCCGCTGGCGACCGTGCAGCTCGCCGGCGTAGAGGAGGGCCTCGGTGAACTTGGGGCTGAGGGAGGGGGTGGTGTTGGGCATGGCTCCGGTGTCAGCAAGCAAGTGAGAAGTGAGAAGTGAGAAGGGAGGGAAGGCGCCACTGTCATTCCGAGGGCGCGACGCGCCCGAGGAATCCCTCAGGGTGAGAGGGGCGCCCACCTCAAGGGATTCCTCGCCGCTTCGCGGCTCGGAATGACAGCCCAACCCGTTTCCCACTCCTCCCCTCTCACTTCTCACTTCTCACTTCTCACGTCTCACTTCCCACCTCAAAACAGCTTGACCTGCACCTGAATCTTCCCCGGATGCTTGGTCAGCTCGTCGATCAGCGCCTTGAGCGACTGCGAGGTGGCCCGGGCATCGATGTAGAGCCCGCTGTCGGTGACGAACTTCCCCAGGGTCCCCTGGCCGGCATTGATCTTCTGCAGCAGGCTGTCGAGCCGGGCCCCGGTGGCGGTGAGCTGGATGGACATGGTCGACAGGTTCCGGGCCAGGGTGTCGGCCCGCTCGACGGCATTTCCCACCGGGATCGAGGCCACCGTGCTGTCCAGCCGCTCGCTCAGGTGCCGCAGGGCGACGAGGGTGCGTTGCGCCTCCGTGCTGGTCAGGGGAATCTGCTGATTCATGGTGGTCAGCACCGTCTGCAGCGACTGCAGGGTCTTGTGCAGGTTGTCCGCGGTGCGCTGGTTGGCCAGCGCCTGCACTCCGATGAGTACCGAGTCGGCCCGGTCAGCGAGCAGCGCCCCCTTGGCGAAGAGGTCGTTCCCGCTCACGCCCCGGATCTCCTGGCCCGGCGCCAGCACCGGCGCGTCGGGGCTCCCGGGCTTGAGCGACAGGGTCGCGCCGCTCGCAAAGACGCTGGTGACGATCTCGGCGGTAGCGTCGGACTTCACCTCCAGGTCCGGCGGCACGGTGATGGTCACCAGCAGCCGTCCCGGTCCCTCGAACTTGATCGCCAGCACCTTGCCGACGGAAAAACCCGACACCCGGACCTCGTTGTCGGGCTGGAGGCCGCCGACATCACTGAAGCGGACCGCCTCGGTTCGCGCCGGCGCGCGGAAGGTCGCCCCCTTGAGCCACAGGCTGCCGGCCCAGAACAGGCCGATACCCACCAGCACCAGCGTGCCGACCGTGATCTCCTTCTGGTAGTGCAGGTCCATGGCTCAGGCGGCGAAGTTGAGGTTGCCGAAATCGCGCTCCAGGAATTCGCGGACCTCGGGCACGGTGGACTCCATGAACTCCTTGGGCGTGCCCTGCTGGACGATGCGGCCGCTGGTGAGCAGGGCCAGCCGGTCGGCCACCCGCATGGCGCCCCGCACGTCGTGGGTCACCATGACGCTGGTCACCCCCAGCTCGGCCGCGAGGCTCTTCACCAGATCGTCGATGATGTCGGCGTTCACCGGGTCCAGCCCCGAGGTGGGCTCGTCGTACAGCAGGTACTTGGGGGTCCCCGCGATGGCCCGCGAGATACCGACCCGCTTGCGCATGCCGCCCGAAAGCTGGGCCGGGTACTTCTCGGCCGTGTCCTGGGTGAGGTTGACCAGCTTGAGACAGCGGGCCACCCGCTCGCGGCAGTAATCCATGTCGCGGAACTGGTCTTCGTTGGTGATCCCGAGGCGGACATTCTCGAACACGTTCATGGAGTCGAACAGCGCCCCGTTCTGAAAGACGTACCCGATGGTCGAGCGCAGCCGCCGCAGCGCATCCCGCTTGAGGTGGGCTACGTCCATGCCGTCCACCACCACCGTGCCCGCATCCTGCCGGATCAGGCCCACGACGTGCTTGAGCAGCACGCTCTTGCCGCACCCCGAGGGGCCCAGCAGCGCGACGGTCTCACCGTCCTGTACGGTGAAGTCGACCCCGTCCAGCACCACCTGCTGGCCGAAGCGCTTGCGGACGTCGTGGAGTTCGATCATCGGGCCTCGTGAAGAGCGAGCCGGTAGTCGTTGGCCGTTAGCCGTTAGCCGTTGGCTGTTGGCCCTACTTCAACAACAACTTCGCCAACACCGTATCCAGCAGCAGAATCATCACACAACTCGCCACCACGGCGCTGGTGGTGGACTTGCCCACCCCTTCCGCACCCTGCTCGGTGCTGAAGCCAAAGTAGCAGGAGACCACCGTGATGCACACGGCGAACGCGAACCCCTTGATGACGGAGTACCACGCGTCGAACGGGTGCCAGAAGATGCGGGCGCCGTACTCGAAGTCGTGGTTAGTCACCGGCATTACCTGCTGCACCGCGATCCAGCCGGAGAGGACACCAGTGATGTTGGCGATAATCGTCAGGATGGGGATCATCACGATGCCGGCCAGCACCCGGGGGATCACCAGGTGGCTCGCGGGGGAGCGGCCCAGGGTCTCGAGCGCGTCGATCTGCTCGGTCACCCGCATCGTGCCGAGCTCCGCGGCGTAGCGGGCCCCGATCCGGCCGGCGAGAATGAGCCCGGTCAGCACCGGTCCCAGCTCCAGGACGACCGACTCGACGATCAGCGATCCGGCCACGTAGTACGGAATGTTGCCGGTGAACTGATAGCCGGTCTGCAGTGCCGTGACCGCCCCGGCGAACCCGGCCACCAGCAGAATGATCGGCAGGCTCCCGAGCCCGATGTTCGCCGCTTCCTCGATGGTCCGCGGCAGCCACACCCGCCATTCGGCCAGCCCCCGGAAGATCTCGAACACTAGCAGGCTCACCCGCCCCACATGCGCCAGCCCGCCGAGCACAAACCGGCCGAGCGGACGGCGGATGTCGAAGCTGGAGGTGGGCGAGGTCATTGGCTTTGGCTAGACCTATGCATGATGAGCCTGTCATCCCGAGCGCAGCGAGGGATCTCCGAGTTCGCGGACCTCGGACGCAGGAACCCTCGGAGATCCCCCGGGCACTCCGTGCCCCCTCGCTACGTTCGGGGCGGGCCCTCGGGACGACATGCGATTGCACATGGAGCCTGTCATCCCGAGCGCAGCGAGGGATCTCCGAGTTCGCCGAGCCCGGACACAGGGACCCTCGGAGATCCCTCGGGCACTTCGTGCCCTCGGGATGACACCCGGTTGCACATTGCCCGATTCAACTACTTGCTGACGGCTAACGGCCAACGGCTGACGGCCAACGGCCCCACGCCTGACACCCCCCCGGCCCGCATGTAGCTTACAGCCCACAGCCCATACCCCATAGCCCCCCGCCATGCCGCAGCCGGACAGCCGGACCATCCTTGCCTTCCGGCGCCGCCTGATGCGCTGGTATCGCCGGGTCGGACGGGATCTCCCCTGGCGCCGGACCCGTGATCCGTACGAGGTCCTGGTCTCCGAGTTCATGCTGCAACAGACCCAGGTCGCCCGGGTCACGGAGTACTACCCGCGGTTCCTGGCACGCTACCCGACGGTACGCCACCTCGCGGTGGCGCAACCGGCACAGGTGCGGGAGGTGTGGGAGGGGCTGGGATACTACCGCCGCGCGGCCAATCTGCACCGGCTGGCGCAGCTGGTGGTCACCGAGCGCGACGGTGTCATTCCGCGGGAGACGGACGCGCTCCGCCGCCTGCCCGGGGTGGGACGCTACACCGCGGGCGCGGTCGCGACGTTCGCTTACGAGCAGGCGACGGCGGCGGTGGATACCAACGTGGCCCGGGTGATCCGCCGCGCGTTCCATCCGCGGGCCCGGGGGAATGCGGGTGGCAAGCGAATCTGGCTGACCGGCGAGCGGCTGGTTCCCCGGGCGGGGAACCCGGCCTGGACCTTCAATCAGGCGATCATGGAGCTGGGCGCGCTGGTATGTACCGCGCGGGTGGCGCGCTGCGGCGAGTGCCCGGTGCAAAACATTTGTCGGACGGGTAGGAACACGGCAAGATAGTTCCGCGTTCCGCGTTCCGAGTTCCGAGTTCCGAGTTCGACGTCTACTCCGGCCCTACTTGGCGGCCTGCCACCTCAGCCTCCGTCAACCACGATTTCCATTCGGCTGGCGGCTCCGCCAGCCGGGCGACCGCCTCCCGGGCGAGCTCCAGCGATCGGCCCTGAAGGGCGGCCGCGCCGGCGTCGCCCCGCGCGGAGAGCACCGCGGCCTGGAGGCCGATCAGCTGGGCGTAGCCG